>NZ_JBHYIO010000004.1:0-376420 GCF_042740095.1 Nonomuraea sp. NPDC059023
GCCCGCCGGGCCCGCGCCGCCGGGTCACGCCCACCGACACCCGACGCCGTCGCCGGCCATCCGACCGGCGATGATGAGGGGATGACGTTGAGGATCGACATCGGCGGCCTGCCGTCCGGGCGGCTGCGGTTCGCCGCCTCCCCGCTGGCCGAGCTGACGGCGATGCTGCACGTGCTGGCGGAACCCGGGCACCACCCGCAGCTCGCCGGCTGGGCCGGGGACGTCTGGGCCGGGCTGCGGCCGGAGCTGGCCGAGCGGCTCAGGGAGGCGGAGTTCCTCTGGCGTTCCTCACGAGCCGACTTCCTGGTGCCCGCTCGTCCCCGGCCGACCCTCGCCGAGGAACTGGACGACGTGGACCGGATCGACGACGAAACCTACGTGACCGCCGCGCTCGTCACCACGTGCGGCAGCAACCGGGTCCACTTCGCCGCGCCGTCGCCGCTCGCCGACGCGACGGCGCGCGAGCGGGCCCTGGACCTGGCCCAGGCCCGCGGCGCGCTCCAGGAGGCCTTCGCGGAACGGCTGCTCGCCGACCCTGCCGCCGTGCGGGCACGGGTGCGCCACACCCTCGAACAGTGCGCCGAGGCCTTCTTCGACGCCGCCTGGACGGGCGTCGCCGCACCGCTCGCCGCCGACCTGCGCCTGAAGAACGACCTGCTGAAACGCAAGGGCATCGGGGCGGCGCTCGCGTCGGTCTCCGGCGCCGTCACCCTGTCGCCGGACGGCGACAGCATCGTCGTGGACAAGCTGCAGGACAAGGCGACCACCGCCACCGGGGTCACCTTCCTGCCCAGCGTCTTCGGCCGCCCGCACCTGGTGACGGTCCACGCGCCCGGGTGGCAGCCGGTGGTGCAGTACCCCGTGGCCGAGGCGAGCCCATCGAAGCCGGTGTCGCTGGAAACCGTCACGCTCCGGCTGGAGGCCCTCGCCCATCCGGTACGGCTGCGCCTGCTGCGCACCCTCGCCCGCGGCCCGCACACCACCGGTGAGCTGGCCCACGCCTGGGAACTTTCACCCCCGGAGGTGTCCCGCCACCTGGCTGTCCTGCGCCGCGCGGGCCTGCTCACCGCCCGGCGGCACGGTCGGTACGTCCGCTACACCGTCAATCTCCCCGACCTGACGGCGCTGGGCGCCGACCTGCTGACGGCCGTACTGCGCTGAGCAGGCTCGGCACACGTGCCGTGGCTGGGGGAACGGCTCGATGCGCCTCTGGAACCCGTGCGATCGCAGGTCAGGGGCGCGTTCGGGCAGCCTCGCGCGACCTGGTGGGACGTCCGGCGGGATTGGCGCGACCCAGCGGGTGAGTGACAATGGGTGGGTGATCACCTTCGCGTGGATTCTGCTCGTCCTGGCCTCGCTCAACGCCGCGCTGGGCGTCCACAGCGTGATCATCGACCGGGCGCCGTCCTGGGCCTTCTGGCTGAACAGGCGGCGCCACAGTCGTCTCGGCGGCTGGGGCAATCTCCTGATGGCCGCGTTCGTGGCCCTGCTGGTGATCGTCCAGAACGCCGAAATGCCGTACGGGGTGGAGATCTCGTTGATCGCGGTACAGTTCATGGCCGCCATGGGCGCGACCGTCCTGTGGGTTGTCGAAGCGGGCCGTCAGCGCGCGTAGCCGTTCAAGAGCCCGGCGGGTACGGCGGGCCGAGGCTCCATACCCGCACCCCGCCGTCGTCCCCCGCCGACACCGCCACCCGCCGATCGTCCAGCACCCCGATCGCCACCGCCTCGATCAGCCCCCGGTGGCCGAGGAACGGCGCGCCGATCGGCGCCCCGGTGGCCAGGTCCCACACCCGTACGGTCTCGTCCCTGTACCCGCCGGACACCACCACGGCGCGGCCGTCGTCCAGTTCGCCCGCCGCCAGCCCCAGGGCCCAGCTCCGGTGACCGGTGAACGGCCGGCCGATCGGCGCCCCGGTCACCAGGTCCCAGACGCGTACCGAGTGGTCGCCGTCGCCGCCGCCGGAGATCGCCACCTGGCGGTCGCCGAGCCGTCCCACCGTCATCGACTCCACGGGCCCGCTGTGGCCTGCCGCGCGTTCGGCCACCTTCGCGCCGGTGGCCAGGTCGGAGATGAGGATCCTGCCGTCGTGGCCGCCGGAGGCCACGACGGACTCTCCTGCCGCGACGGCCAGCACCCAGGCCGGATGGCCTTCGATGGGTCCGCCTATGGGTGCGCCGCCGGTCAGGTCCCACCGGCGTACCGTGTGATCCTGACCGCCGGAGACGGCCACGGGACGGCCGTCCAGCAGGCCGACGGACACCGACTCGACCGAGCCCCGGTGGCCCGCGAACGGTTCGTGGATCGGTGCGCCGGTCGCCAGGTCCCACAGGCGTACCGTGCCGTCGAGGCCGCCGGACACCACGACGGGGGCGTCGCGCAGCAGGCCCGTCGCCACCGACCAGATCGGTCCTTCATGGCCCTGCAGAGGCGCGCCCACGGGGGCGCCGGTGGCCAGGTCCGCCACGGCGATGGTCCCGTCGTAGCCGCCGCTGACCACGACCGGGCGGCCGTTCACCTGGCTCAGCGCGAGCGACAGCATCCACTGCTGGCGGCCCGTGACCGGCCGGCGGACCAGGCTGCCGAACGGCAGGCCCGGGGTGGTGGAGAACAGGCCGTAGACCGCGGGCACCGCGGCGACCAGGACGCCCGCCGCCAGCACCCGCATCATGCGGCGGCGGCCCACGGCCACGCGCGGAGCCGCCAGCGGGCGCTCATGCGTCAGGGCGGTCAGGAGGTCGGCGACCGCGGGCCGGGAGGCGGGGTCCTTGGCCAGGCAGGAGGTCAGCAGCGGGCGCAGACGGCCGGGTACGCCGGTGAGGTCGGGCTCGCGGGTCATGATCGCGTTGAGGATCGCACCGGGGGTCGAGCCGGGGAAGGCCCGGTGTCCGGAGGCGGCGTACACCATGGTCGCGGCCCAGGCGAACACGTCCGACGCCACACTGGCGACGGCGCCGCCGAGTAACTCGGGGGACATGTACGCGGGCGTGCCCACCAGGCCGGAGGCGGTGGTGGAGTGTTCGAGTGCGCGGGCGATGCCGAAGTCGATGACCACCGGCCCCTCCTGGCCCATGATCACGTTGCCGGGTTTGAAGTCCCGGTGCACGACGCCGGCCCGGTGGATCGCCTGCAGCGCCATCAGGGTGGTGATCGCCAGCCGGTCCAGGCCGCCGCCGGTGCGCGGCCCGTCCCGCTTCACGAGCCGCTCCAGGGACGGGCCCTGGACGTACTCACTGACCAGGTACGGTCGCCCGCCCGCGATCCCCGCGTCCAGCACGCGCGCGGTGCAGAAGGCGGCCACGCGGCGGGCGATCTCGGTCTCGCGCAGGAAGCGCTCCTGGGCCCGGTCGTCGCCGGCCATGCGGGCGTGCAGCGTCTTGACGGCCACCGGGCGCCCCTGCGGGGTCCGGCTCAGGTAGACCACCCCCTGGCCGCCGCTGCCCAGGACGCCGGTCAGCGGGTAGTCCGCGATCCGGAGCGGATCGCCTTCGGCCAGCGGGTGCGGTTCGGACGTGAAGTTTCCCTCTCCCGGCCCCACAGGCGAACGGTACAAGCCGCCGGGAGAGAGGGGAAGGCGCATCCGTCAGGCGGCGTCGAGGGCTTCGGTGATCTTGCGCGCCATCTCGGTCATGGTGGGGCCGGGCTCGCCCTGGTGGCTCCGGGCGGCGGCCTCGACGGCGACGACGACGGTGCGGCGGAAGTTGTCCGCCTCGGCCGGATCCTGCTGCTTGAGCAGGTTCACGGCCGTGGTCAGGGCCGGTAGCACCTGGTCGGCGAGTTCGGCGACGGACTTGCCGTACTTCACGCCCTTGGGCGCCTTGGTGATCACGTGGCCGACCGGGCCGGTCGCCGAGGTCAGGGCGAGCGAGCCGTGGGTGGCGGCCTTGTGGGCCGAGACGGCCGCGCCCGCGGCGGACATCAGGGAGACGGCGCCCCAGGCGGCGAGGCGGAGGGTGAGCGTGTCCTGGTCGGTGAGGGTGATGGACATGGTGGGTGCTCCTTCGAGTCTGTCGCCGGGTCTCGCTGACCCGTTCATGAGCCCAACCTTCGCCGAGCGTCCTGATCCCGGGCCGTCGCCGTCCTGATACGGCGCCTGACACGGCACCGCCGCCGATGGTTTCCTGTCGGGGGCGGACGGCATGATGTGCTCATGAGTGAGACGTTGACCTTGCCCGGCGCGGTGGACGCCGCCGCTCTGCTGTCCCTGTCCGATGAGCACCACGCCCGCGCCGTCCGCGCGCTCGGCGTCCGTGCGGCCGGCGGTCACCTGGTGAAGGTGTACGCGCTGGAGAAGCCGGGCCGGAGCGCCATCGACACGCAGACCGGCCTGGACCTCGCCGGCGGGCACCTCGCGCTTGGCGCCCTGCGCGGTTCCCTGGGGTTGTCGGTGCTGATCCTGCATGCCGGAGGCGACGGCGACTACGTCATCATCCATACCTGGATCGAGGGCCACATGTCCGACCTCGCGATCTTCGTCGGCCCCGCGGGCGACCCCGCCGGGCTGCGGCCGGGCCGGGCGGGGCTGGCGCCGTGCGTGTGGGAGGCCGCGATCCTGGCGCACGAGCGGGAGGCGTTCGTGCGCCACGTGCTCGACGGTGACGGGCCGATCGGGCGACGGGTGTCCGCGTGGAGCGCCGACGTGATCTCCGGGGAGGTCCGTTGAATGCTCGTGTACGGCCGGCCGTACCCGCCGACCTGCCCCGCGTCGCCGAGCTGGCCACCGAGCACACCGCCTACGAGAAGGCCCCGCCACCCCCGCCCGACCTGGCCGGGCGGCTGTCGGCCCTGCTGTTCGGCGCCGCGGTTCCCCGGCTGCGCTGCCTGGTGGCCGAGACGCCGTCCGGCGAGGTGGTCGGCTACGCCACCTGCGCGGCCGAGGTGTCCACGTGGGCCGGGTCGGAGTACCTGCACATGGACTGCCTGTTCCTGAACGAGGCCAGCCGGGGCCACGGCCTCGGGCGGCTGCTCATGGCGGCGGTGGTGGAGCTGGCGCGGGAGCTGGGCCTGCCGTATGTGCAGTGGCAGACGCCGGTCTGGAACGAGGGCGCCATCCGCTTCTACGATCGCCTGGGCGCCCGCTCGCTGGAGAAACACCGCTACACCCTGGACGTCTGAGCCGTGTCGAACTGGCGATTACTCAAGATCGTGCTCAGGACGCAACCCTCCGCGCTGATCCCTTACTGGCTGTTCAGCATTCCCTGGCTGTTGTGGACGTGCGTCGCCGTGGGTGCGGGCGGGTGCTGGTTCTTCCTGCGGCTCGGCGGAGCCGGGGTCTGGCCGTGGACGTTGCTCTTCGCGGTGACCATGGGGCTCTGCGCGTGCGTCGCCGGCGTCAGGAGCTACTCCTGGCAGAACCCGCGGCTGTCGCTGCGGAGGCAGCCGCGGCTGGCCGCCGTGGTGAAGGACGCGGCCCGGACGGCCGGGTTCCGCCGCATACCCCAGATCCGGATCAGCGCCTTCGTATTGACCGGCGTCGCCAGGAACTGGCACGGCAAGCCCCGGTTGCGGATCGGGCTGCCGCTGCTCCTGCAGTTGCCCGAGGACGAACTGCGCGCCCTGCTGATCATCGAGCTGACCCGGCTCAAGAACGGCACGTACCGCAAGCACCTGCTCATGGATCTGTACGGGGACGAACTCCTGAAGCCGACCCCGTGGCAGGCGGAGATCGTCGCGGCCGTCCGGGAGATCCGCCGGACCGACTGGCTGGCCGGGGCCGAACTGGCCGGGCAGGAGCCGGTCGCGGCGGTGCTGCGGCGGTTTCTGGTGAGCATCTGGGCCTTCGACTGGTTCATGGCCCATGCCCCGGGCACACCCGGCGACGTCTACGAGGCCTTTTCCTGGAAGCTCCGCCACGACCGGCTGGCCGGGCGGATCGGGCCCAACGTCTGGTACTGGATGCGGGCCAACTCGGCGTGCGCCGAGGGCCGCGCCATGGACGACCTGGGCTGGAGCGACGGGCCCGCCCCGGAACCGGCGGACGCTCCCGTCGTGACCGAGGTGCCGCGGCGGTTCGTCGACCGCCTCCTCGCGGGGATCAGCCGCGGGACCGGCGCGACCCCGAACCTCGCCGGCCTCGGCCGGGACCAATGGCTCGCCAACGCGAACGAGCTTCGCCGGACGGTGATCGAGGCGGCCGGCACGTTGCTCGGCAGGGACGCCGACGACGACGATGTGATCGCGCTGGTCCGCGAGGGCAAGGCGGCGGACCTGCGGTGGTGGCACACGCAGTTTCCGTGCCCTCACCCCAACCGCGACGTCTGCACGCTGCTCCCGATTCTTCAGGTGAAAGCCTTGAAGCTGGGATATGTCGCGAAGCATCCCTACCGGCAGCGGGAGCTGGCCGGGCCGGACGGCCATCTGATAGACGTCGTGGAGCTCGCACGCGACGGAGGAGACATGCGCGACCCCGACGAGGACGCCCGGCGGCTGGCGGCCGAATCCCTGGCCGGCGGCGACGCCACCGGCTGGTTCGAGAGGCTCTACGCCGAGGCCGCCTCCGGCGCGGCCGTCGTGCCCTGGGACTCCGGCACCCCGCACCCGCTGCTCGTCGAGTGGTCGCAAGGGTCGCAGGGGGACGGACGGCGGGCCATGGTGGTCGGGTGCGGGCTCGGAGACGACGCCGAGTACGTGGCCGGGCTCGGCTACGCCACGACCGCCTTCGACGTCTCCGAATCGGCCGTCAGGGGCGCCAGGACCCGCTTCCCCGAGTCGGCCGTCGATTATTCCGCTGCTGACCTGCTGGATCTGCCGGGGGAGTGGCGCGGGGCGTTCGACCTGGTCGTGGAGATCATGACGGTGCAGGCGCTGCCCGAGGACCTGCACCCGCCGGCCATCGCCGCCGTGCGGGAACTGGTGGCGCCGGGCGGCACGCTGCTGGTCATCGCCTCGGCCAGGGACGAGGGCGGGCCCGTGTACGCGCCGCCGTGGCCGCTGACCCCGGCAGAGGTCGCGGCCTTCGGCGAGGGCGGGTTCGCCGCCGCGATCGAGGAGATCGGAGACGGGGAACGCCGCCGCTGGCGCGCCGCCTTCCGCAGGGGCTGAGCCGTACCGGAGAAAGGGGGGTCAGAGGACGCCGCAGCCGTCGCCGAGGCTCTTTGTGGGGTCTAGTGAGGTGGTTTTGCGGGGTTTCGGGGTGCTGGAGCCGGACGGCGTGGCGCTCGCGGCGGCGGCCGGGCGGCGCTCCGCCGAGTCGCGGATGGCCTTGGTGGAGATCTGGCGGATCTTGTCCCAGTCGGGGTAGCCGGTGCTGATCAGCGGCGGGACGAACTGGATGCTGGACACCTTCGCGTTCTTGACCTTCAGGGCCAGCGGCACCAGGTGGGCGAGCATGTTGCGGGGGATGTCGGTCCTGATGAGTTCCTTGGTGGCCAGCGCGATCTTGTTGAACCGGGTCAGAACCGTCGCCGGGTCGGACTGGTCGAGCAGGGCGGCGATGACGCAGCGCTGGCGGCGCATCCGGGTGTAGTCGTCGGAGTAGGTGCGCGAGCGGGCGTACCACATGGCGTCGCCGCCGTTGAGCTTGCGCGTGCCCGCCTTGACCAGGCCCTCGTTGTACTTGCCGAACACGACGTCCTTCTCCACGCTGATCGTCACGCCGCCGATGGCGTCGATCAGCTTGGCGAAGCCCCACATGTTGACCAGGGCGTACCAGTCGACCTTGACGCCTAGGGTGTGGCCGATCGTGTCCATGAGGACCTTGGCGCCCTGGTGGGTGCGGCCGCCGAAGATCTCCGGGTGCGCGTCGGCGTACTCCCAGACGCTGTTGAGCAGGTCGCTGCGGCCGCCGCCGGGGTCGGCGGGCAGGCGGAAGCCGTTCGGGAAACGCTCGGCCATCGGCGTGCCGGGACGGAAGCGCACGTTCTCCAGGTTGCGCGGCAGGCTCATCAGCACGGTGTTGCCGGAGGCGACGTCGATGCTGGCGAGGTTCATGCTGTCGGTGCGCACGCCGGTCCTGTGGGTGTCGGCGTCGCCGCCGAGCAGCAGGATGTTGACGCGTTCGCGTCCCGCCCACGGGTCGACCGGGCGGCCCTGCTGTTGCGGCCGGTCCGCCTGGGGCTCGTCGGGGGCGAAGATGTTGCCGATCGTGCTGTGGATGGTCCAGACGGTCTGGGCGGCGTAGGCGAAGGGCGTGATGACCGCCACCGCGAGCAGCCCGGCGAGCGTTCCGGTGAGGATCTGCGCGTTCTGCGGCAGCCGCCCGGGGCTGAGCACGATGAACGTGTGCACGACCAGCGCGAACCAGGCCAGCCCGAGCACGAGCGAGCCGATCGCGATCGTCCGCAGCCAGTTGACGGCCGTTCCGAACAGGTCGCCGTCGGCGGTCAGGGCGACGAGGAGCAGAGCGAGGAGCCCGGCCGCGTAACAGCCGAGCAACGCCAGGCCGGTCCTACGCCAGCCGGCCCGCAGATGGCCCGCCCCTGGCACGAGCGCCGACAACAAGGTCCATCCCAGGACCGCGCCGGTGCTCACCGGTACCTTGCTCCGTGACACACCCATCCCCGCTTCCCCGCGCAGTCCACCGTAGGCCGCTTTGGGGCGGCAGCATACGGATGGAATGCGAAATATGACGTTAGTGGAGAGTGAACATCAGTAACCGAATAAGATTCGGTCCATGGCATTCTCCGAGATCGACTACACCGTGACGGACGGTGTCGCCACCGTCACATTGAAGCGTCCCGAACGCCTGAACGCCTTCACCTTTACGATGCGCGGTGAGTTGATCGACGCTTTCGACAGGAGCGACGCCGACGACGAGGTACGCGCGGTCGTCGTCACCGGCGCCGGCCGGGCGTTCTGCGCCGGTGCCGACCTGTCCGGCGGGGGCAAGACCTTCGGCCACGGCAAAGGGGAACTGATCGACGGCTACCCGCGCGACGGCGGCGGCACGGTCGCGCTGCGCATCGCCGCGAGCCTCAAACCGGTCATCGCCGCCGTCAACGGCCCCGCCGTCGGCGTGGGCGCCACGATGACCCTCCCCATGGACGTACGGCTGGCCGCCGACACCGCCCGCTTCGGCTTCGTCTTCGCCCGCCGGGGCATCGTCACCGAGGCCGCGTCGAGCTGGTTCCTGCCGAGGATCGTCGGCATCGCCCAGGCCATGGAATGGTCGGCCACCGGCCGGATCTTCGACGCCGCCGAGGCGCTCGGCGGACGGCTCGTCTCCCGCCTCTACCCGGCCGCCGACCTTCTGCCCGCCGCCCACGCCCTGGCCCGCGAGATCGCCGGCAACACCTCGGCCGTCTCCGTCGCCGCCATCCGCAGGCTCATGTGGTCCGGCCTGTCGGCGGACAGTCCCTGGCAGGCGCACGCCGCCGACTCCCGCCTCATGGCCGAGCTGGGCGGCGCCCCCGACGCGGTCGAAGGCGTCACCGCGTTCCTGGAGAAACGCCCCGCCGCCTTCCCGATGAAGGTGAGCACAGACCTGCCCGAGGGGCTGCCGGAATGGCCGTATCGTGATGAACATGTATGAGAGCACTGTCCTCCCGCTCCCGCCCGACGCCGAGGGCGAGGTCATCGCGACCCTTCTGACCAGGAGGGCGCAGGCCCCCACCGGCCGGGCCGTTCTCTACATCCACGGCTTCACCGACTACTTCTTCCAGGACCACCTCGCCGACCACTACCTGGCCCAGGGCGTCGACTTCTACGCCCTCGACCTGCGCAAGTACGGCCGGTCCCTGCTCCCGCACCAGACCCGCGGCCTGATCAGGAGCGTCACCGACTACTTCCCGGAGATCGACGAGTCGGTCCGCATCATCCGGCGCGACCACGACTCGCTCACGCTCAACGCCCACTCCACCGGCGGCCTGGTCGCCGCCCTGTGGGCCGACCGGGTACGCGGCCGCGGCCTCACCCAGGGGCTGGTGCTCAACAGCCCGTTCCTCGACCTCAACGTGCCGGCCCCGGTCCGCCTGGCCGCGGACCTCCTCAAGACCCCGCTCTCCTACTCCAACCGGGCGCTGCCCCTCGGTGTCAGCACCGCCTACGGCCAGAGCCTGCACCGCTCGTCCGGCGGCGAATGGGACTACGACCTGGAGCTCAAGCCGCTCGGCGGCTTCTCCGTGCACGCCTCCTGGCTGGCCGCCATCCGCCGCGCCCAGCGCCGCCTGCACAAGGGACTCGACGTCGACGTCCCGGTGCTGGTCCTGGCCGCGAGCAACGGGCTGCGCGTACGCGACTTCGTACCCGAGGCCCGCTCCGCCGACATCGTCCTGGACCCGCGGCAGATCGCCCGCTGGGCCACCGCGATCGGCCCCCACGTCACCTGCGTGCGCATCACCGACGGCATCCACGACCTGGTGCTGTCCGCCGAACCCGCCCGCAAGCAGGTCTTCGCCGAGATCGACCGCTGGAGCGCCGCCTTCATCAACTGAACGGGACGGCTACCAGGGGAAGGAGAACAGGCCGTAGTAGGCGGCGGCCACGAGCAGCAGCCCGGTCCCGCCGGCCACCCCGGCGATCGCCACGTGCTGCCAGCGGCTCGGCTGCCAGCCCTCGCGCAGCCCCGACACCACCGCGGCGACCGCGGTGACCTCCTGGATGAGCAGCAGCACGGCCAGCGCCCGCACCAGCAGCCACCCGGCCAGCACCGCGGGCCAGGCGCCCGCCTGGTTGATCGAGAACATCACCAGCAGTCCGATGAACCCGCCCACCGAGATCAGCAGCGCCAGGCCCGTCCAGGCCATACGGTGCAGGCGGCGCCGGATCGGGGGCCACAGCCTGGCGTTCGTCTCGGCCGTGGCGCGCTTGTGGCCGCGCAGCCGTACCACCATGGAGGCGACGGGACCGGCCACGTAGCCGACGGCGGCCAGGCAGATCGTCAGCCCCAGCATCGTCCCGCCCGCGTACCACGGCGCGGCGGGCACGTCGGCGGCCTCGAAGCGCTGCACGGGCGTCGCGCCCGCCATGTGCACCTGTGGCCGGGCGGTGTGCGGCAGGCCCTTGAGCCAGTTGGCCAGCGTCTCCAGATACCCCTTGGTGAACGGCCCGCCCGACATCCGCAGCGCGTGGTCGCCCTTGTCCATGAAGCGGATCGTGTACTGGTCGTTGCCCGACTCGGTCAGCGCCTTCGTCAGCGCCTGCGTGGACTCCACGAACGGGATCGACGGGTCCGTCGTGCCGTACAGGGCCAGGACGGGCTGCTTGATCTGCCGCAGCGCGGGCATCGCGTCGTAGCGCAGGAAGTTGAATCCGACCCCGCCCATGGCCCTGGTCAGCAGGTCGCGGGGGGCCCCCCCGGCGCGCCCCCCGAGCCCCAGAGCGCTCTGCGCCCCCCCCCCCCCCCCCCCCGGGCCGGGCACCGCGGGCCGCGCCCCCCCGGGGCCCCCCGCAGCCGTAGCAACTGCTCGTTCAGCGCCCAGGCGACCTGCCGCAGCGGCGAGACGTTCGGCGAGGACACGAGTACGGCGAAGCCCACATCAAGGCTCTTGGCCGCGGCGATCGGCACCACCCAGCCGCCCTCGCTCACGCCCCAGAGCCCCACCCGCGACTTGTCGACGCCCGGCTGGTCGCGCAGCCACCGCACCCATCGCAGAGCGTCGTCGGCGAGCAGGCCGAAGTCGCGCTCGCGGAAGGTGTAGCCGATCGTCCGCTTGTCGAACGCGATCGTCGCCACGCCCGCCCTGGCCAGGAACTCCGCCTGCGGGGTGAACTCCTCCCGCGAGCCGTTGCCCGAGCCCGACACGAACACCATCCCCGGGTGGAGACCGGGGGTGAGCGGAAAACGGACCGTTCCTGAGAGCGTCTGGCGCTCGGCGGAGATCGTCACCTCGGTCGTGCGTACCGGCCCCGCCGCCACCACGGGCCTGACCTCCTCGGCCGGCTGCGGCGCGAGGGAACGGAACGCCTGATCCACCTGCAAAGGCGGCGGATCGAACGCCGGCGGCAATGCGTATCCGACGGTCGCCAAAGCCACCAGCACCAAACCTGCGGCAACACTCAAGGTGCCACGGCCTGTGCGCATCGGCCTCCCCATGTGCGCTGGTTTGCCCACTGATCTTCCACCCTACTCCCGGCTCATGTGGCGCAGGGGACCGCATTTGTCGGTGAGACCTGTTAGCTTCCTGCGACATGCGGATCCTGCACACCTCCGACTGGCATCTCGGCCGCGCCTTTCACCGCGAGAGCCTGCTGGAGGGCCAGGCGGCCTTCATCGATCACCTGGTCGAGACCATAATGGCGGAGCGGGTCGACGTGGTGGCAGTCGCGGGTGACGTCTACGACCGGGCGTTGCCGCCGGTCGACGCCGTGGCCCTGTTCGACGAGGCGCTGAGCAGGATCGTCGACGCCGGTGCCCGGATTGTGATGATCAGCGGTAACCACGACTCGGCGCGTCGCCTTGGCGTCGGGGCCTCGTTGCTGGATCGTGCCGGTGTGCACCTGCGCACCGACCCCGACCTCGCCTGGGAGCCCGTCGTCCTCGACGATGTGGCCTTCTACGGCATCCCCTACCTGGAGCCCGAGCTGGTGCGCGGCCCCTGGGAGCTGGCCGAGCGCAGCCACACCGCGGCGCTGGCCCACGCGACGGAGCGCATCCGCGCCTCGGCCGCCCGCCACGCGCGCTCCGTGGCCCTGGCCCACGTGTTCGTGACCGGGGGAGAGGCCAGCGACAGCGAGCGCGACATCAGCGTGGGCGGGGTGGCGCATGTGCCGCTGTCGGCCTTCGCCGGACTCGACTACGTCGCCCTCGGCCACCTGCACGGCCGCCAGCGCATGTCGGAGACCGTGCGCTATTCGGGTTCGCCGCTGGCCTACTCCTTCTCCGAGGTCAACCAGGTCAAGGGCAGCTGGCTGGTGACGCTGGGCGAGGAGCCGGAGTTCGTGCCCGCGCCGGTCCCGCGCCCGATCGGCCGGCTCAGGGGCGAGCTCGAAGACCTGCTGGCCTCGCCCCGCCACGCCGCCTACGAGGACCACTGGCTCCAGATCGTGCTGACCGACGCGGTCCGCCCCAAGTCCGCCATGGACCGGCTGCGCGCCCGCTTCCCGCACACGCTCGCCCTCTCCTTCGAGCCCGCCGGCGCCGCCGAGGCCACCCCGGTCGCCCCCATCAACGGCCGCGCGGAG
This sequence comes from Nonomuraea sp. NPDC059023, assembly GCF_042740095.1. Lineage (NCBI taxonomy): Bacteria > Bacillati > Actinomycetota > Actinomycetes > Streptosporangiales > Streptosporangiaceae > Nonomuraea > Nonomuraea sp. NPDC059023. The sequence continues at coordinate 13,061 of NZ_JBHYIO010000004.1, forward strand.
GCCGAGGTGGCGCTCGACTTCGTCCGTGAGGTACGCGGCGAGCCCGCGTCCGGCGACGAGGAAGACCTGCTCAGGCTGGCCATCGAGGCATCGAGGATCAAGGAGGCGATGGCCTAGATGCGGCCGCACCTGCTGACGCTCACCGCGTTCGGATCGTTCCCGGGCACCGAGACGGTCTCCTTCGACGCGCTGACCGAAGCCGGTCTCTTCCTCGTCCACGGCCCCACCGGCGCGGGCAAGACCACCGTCCTCGACGCGTTGTGCTTCGCGCTGTTCGGCAAGGTCGCCAACGCCCAGCGCGACAGCGCCAGAAGTCTGCGCTGCGACCACGCGCCGCCGGACGTCGGCCCGTCGGTGACGCTGGAGGCGACGCTCAGGGGCCGCCTGCTGCGCGTCGAACGCTCGCCGGCCTGGCAGCGGCCCAAGCGGCGCGGCTCGGGGTTCACCGAGGAGAAGGCCAAGGTCATCGTCCAGGAGCGGTCGGGCTCCACCTGGACGGGGCTGACCACGCGGGCCGACGAGGCGGGCGACCTGATCGGCGGGCTGCTCGGCATGAACGCCGACCAGTTCTGCCAGGTGGCCATGCTGCCCCAGGGCGACTTCGCGCGCTTCCTGCGCTCCGACGGCGACGACCGGCGGCGGCTGCTGGAGCGGCTGTTCACCGTCAAGGTCTACACGCAGGCGGAGTCGTGGCTGGCCGAGCGGCGCAAGCAGGCGTGGCGGGAGCAGCAGGAACTACGCCAGCAGGTCGACTTCGCCATCCAGCGGATCGAGGAGGCTGCGGGCGACGACCTGACCCCGCTCCTGCTCCCGGCCAGTGCGCCCGTCGAGGTGCCCGGCGGAGAACAGGACGCGTTGTTCGAACTGACCGAGCAGCCCGCGACCGTCGAACCTCCAACGGCCGTTGAAGCGCCCACCGCTGTCGGGCCGTCCACGGCTGTGGGGCAGCCGACGACTGGCGAAGCGCCCACCGCCGTCGGGCCGCTCACCGCTGAGGACGATCCGCTCGCATGGGCCGGTGGACTGCTGGCGGCGGCGCGGGCCGTGGTGGCGGGGTCCGCCGATCGGCAGGCCGGGGCGGAGTCGGCGCTGCGCCGGGCCAGGAACGCCTATGAGATGGCCACCGCACTGGCCGAGCGGCAGCGGCGGCACGCGGCGGCCGTCGCGCTCCGCCGTACCCTTGACGAGCGCGCGGAAGAGCGCGCCGACCTGCAGGCGCTGCTCGACGACGCGACCCGGGCCGATCGGGTGCTCCCGCTGGTGACGGCGGCCCGCCAGCGCGCGGAGGCCGCCGCCAAGACCCGCACACTCGCCGCCGACGCCCTCGCCCGCGCCCGTCCCCTCCTTCTCTCCGATGACGCCCACCCGACAGAAGCCCGCACGTCAGAGGCCCGCGCGGTGGAGGGGCGCACGGTCGAGGCGCGGTTGCCCGGTCGGCATGGGCAGCAGGGACGACGGGCGGTCGGGGTTGACGATCCTGAACTGCCCGGCCGGCTGGCGGCGCTGGAGCGGGAGCGGCATGACGAGTCGGCGCGCCTGTCGGAGCTGCTGACCGAGGAGGCGAGGCTGTCGGTGATCCGCCGCGACCTGGCCCGGGTCGAGGACGAGCTCACCGCCCTGGTCACCGACGACGAGAGCACCACCGCCCGCCTCGCCGGGCTGCCCGCCCTGATCGAACAGGCCGAAGGGCTGCTGGCCCAGTCGCGGGTGGACGCCGCGCGGGTTCCCGCCGCCGAGGCCGTGCGGGCCGCCGTGTCCGACATTCTCGACACCGACCGTGAGCTGGTACGGCTGGCCGCCCAGCTCGACACCCTGACCCGCCGCCAGAACGACCTGTCGGCGGCCGCCGCCGACCTGCCAGGAAAGCTGGCCGAGGCGAAGGACGCGCTGGCCCGGGTACGCACGGAGGCCGCCACCGTCCCCGCCGCCATCGCCGCGAGGGACGCGGCGCGCGCCGTCCTGGAGGCCGCCCGCCGCCGCGACGCCCTGACCGGCGAACTCCACACCGCCACCGAAGCCCTCCAGCGCCTGGTGGACGAAGCCCAGCGGCTACGCGAACGCTGGCTCGACCTCCGCCAGGCCCGCCTGGACGGGATGGCCGCCGAACTGGCCCGCGACCTGTCCTCGGGCGCGCCGTGCGCGGTCTGCGGCTCCCCGCACCATCCGAACCCCGCCTCCCCGGCCCCTACGGCTCCCTCCCCGGACGACGAACTCGCCGCCGAGTCCGCCCACGAGGCCGCGCTGGGCCGCCGGGAGGCCGCCGAACTCACCATCGCCACCCTCGAAACCCGCCTGGCCACCGCCACAGAAGCCGCCCACCCGGCACACCCCCACCCCTGGGCTCCGCCACGCCCCTCCGACGGGCGGCACCTCGACACTCAGTCGCCCGACGCGGGACACTCCGGCGCTCAAGGCTCACCGGTTTCCGAAGGTTCGCCGGTTTCCGGAGGCTCACCGGTTTCCGGGGGTGGTTCCGCGCGTGCCGGTGCGGCTGTCGATGGGATGTCCGGTGACGTCCCGGTCGTGCGGGCCGTCATGGCGGCCGAGGGCGTCTCGGCTGGTGGGGGCGCCGAGCAGGGTCGTGGGCTGAGCGTGGAGGACGCCCGGCGGGCGCTCCGGGAGGCCGAGCAGGAGGTGGACCGGCTGCGTGCGGTCGCCGGGCGTGAGCCGGGACTGGCCGCCGAGGTCGAGCGGATCGAGGGGCAGCAGCGGCACGCGGCGGAGCAGGCCCGCGAGGTCGGCGAGGCTATCGCCGCGCAGCGCACCCACCACACCCAGCTGGCCGCAGAACGCGCCCGCCTCATCAACCGCCTCCCCGCTCCCGACACGGACACCACACCCGGCAACACCGTTTCCGGGCATACCGCTCGCACGAGCGAGGCCTCGGAAAGCCCCAGGGTTGTCGCCCGTGCGGATGTCGCACCAGGCGACGATGTCGCGGAGGCCGAGGGTTCGGGCGGATGGGCCGCGGCTGGCGTCGCCTCTGGGGGTGCTGTCTCGGACGGCACCGCCGCTGGTGACACTGCCTCGGGGGGTGTTGCCTCGGGTGCGTGTGTCTCCGGGGGCGGGGGTTCGGTGGCTGTCGATGGGGAGCCCGCGGTCGGGGTGGCCATGTTGCGGGAGGCCGTGGCCGAGGTGGATCGGTTGCGGCGGTCGGCCGGGCGGGAGGCGGTGCTGGCCGGGCAGGTGGAGCGGTTGCACCGGGAGCGGGCCGAGCTGGAAGAACGGTTGCGGCGGGTGACCGCTCGGGTGGCGGCCTGCCGTACCCGGCAAGAAGAGCTGAGCGGTGACGCGGGACGGCTGGCGGCGCGGCTGGACGGTGCGCGCGGCGACGACCCCACGCTGGCGGCGCGGTTGTCACGGCTGGGGGACGAGGCCGAGTTGCTGCGTGAGGCGCTTGAGGCGACGGCGCGCGCGGTGCGGGCGGCGCAGGAACGGGATGCGGCGCGGCAGGAGGCGGAGCGGGCGGCGGCCGAGGCGGAGTTCGCCGATGTGGACGAGGCGCTCGCGGCGGCGCGCCCGGACGAGGAGCGCGAGCGTAAGGCGGAGCTGCTGCGGGAGCTGGACGCGCAGTACGCGGCGGTGACGAGCACGCTGGCCGATCCCGCGCTGGTCGCGGCGGCCGGCGAGGCGGCGCCTGATCTGGCGGAGCTGGAGGCGGGGCGGGGGCGGGCCGAGGAGGAGTACGCGGCGCTGGTCTCCTCGCGGGATCAGGCTCAGGCCAGGGCCCGGCGGCTCGACGAGCTGTGCGGGGAGTTGCGCGGGTGCCTGGAGCGGTGGGAGCCGGCCGCGGCGGCGCATCGGCTGGCCGAGCGGATGGCGTCGCTGGCCTCGGGCACCTCCGGGGACAACCAGTGGAACATGAGCCTGTCGTCGTTCGTGCTGGGCGAGCGGCTGCGGCAGGTCGTGGCGGCGGCCAACGACCGGCTGGATCACATGTCGGGCGGGCGCTACCAGCTCCAGCACGACCTGCGCAAGACGGCCGGGGCGCGTGGCCGGTCGGGTGGCGGGCTGGGGCTGCGGGTGGCCGACGGCTGGACCGGCGTCGACCGGGATCCGGCCACGTTGTCCGGCGGCGAGAGCTTCATCACCTCGCTGGCGCTGGCGCTCGGGCTGGCCGACGTGGTGACCGCGGAGGCGGGCGGCGCCGAGATCGGGACGCTGTTCGTGGACGAGGGGTTCGGCACGCTTGACGAGGACACCCTGGACGGCGTTCTGGACATCCTGGACGGCCTGCGGAACGGCGGCCGCGCGGTCGGGATCGTCAGTCACGTCGCCGAACTGCGCACCCGGATTCCGGCGCAGCTCAGGGTGACCAAGACGCGTACCGGCTCGACGTTGTCGGTGGCCGGGGTCAGCGGGTGAACCACCAGACGGCCACGACGACGGCGCCGATCACGAGGGCGACGGCGTACAGCAGGAGAGCCCGGCCGAGGCGGTGGCGGACGTAGCCGGGGCGGTGGCGGTCTGCGGTCATCGACCCAGTGTGTCAAGGAATCGGGGAGATGTTGTGACAGATGCCCCCAGCAGGACCAGGATCGCCGTCGCCAGCCTCGTCGGCACGGCGATCGAGTTCTACGACTTCTACATCTACGGCACCGCCGCCGCTCTGGTGCTGAACGCCGCCTTCTTCCCCGAGCTGGACGAGACGGCGGGCAACCTGGCGGCGTTCTCGACGTTCGCGGTGGCGTTCCTGTCGCGGCCGCTGGGCTCGGCGGTGTTCGGGCACTGGGGTGACCGGATCGGGCGCAAGTCGATGCTGGTCGTCTCGCTCCTGCTCATGGGGTTGTCCACGGTGGCGATCGGGCTGCTGCCGGGGTACGCGGCGATCGGGGTGGCGGCGCCGGTGCTGCTGGTGCTGCTCAGGTTCACGCAGGGCATCGGGCTGGGCGGGGAGTGGGGCGGGGCCGCGCTGCTGGCCACTGAGCACGCGCCGCCGGGCAGGCGCGGGCTGTATGCGATGTTCCCGCAGCTCGGGCCGGCGGTCGGGTTCATCGCCGCCAACGGGCTCTTCCTCATCCTGGGCGCGACGCTCACGGACGCGCAGTTCGGGAGCTGGGGGTGGCGGCTGCCGTTCGTGGCGAGCCTGCTGCTGGTGCTCGTCGGGCTGTACGTGCGGGTCAGGATCGCCGAGACGCCGGTCTTCCGGCAGGCCATGGACCAGCGCAGGATCGCCCGCGTGCCGTTCGCGGGGCTCATCCGGCACCAGTGGCGGCGGGTGCTGCTCGGCGCCGGTGCGATGACCGTGACGTACACGCTCTTCTACACCGCCACGACCTACTGCCTCGCGTACGGCACCGCCACCCTCGGCATCCCCAAGACCACGATGCTCGCGCTGACCATGATCGGCGTCGTCTTCATGGGCGCGGGCACCGTCGTGTCCGCCCTGGTCTCCGACCGCCTGGGCCGGCGCCGTACGCTCATGGCCGGTACGGCGGTCGCGATCGGGTGGGGCCTGGTGATGTTCCCGCTGATGGAGACCGGGTCGGTGCTGCCGGCCGGTGTCTCGCTGGCCGGGGCGCTCGGGATCATGGGGCTCATCTTCGGGCCGATGGGGGCGTACCTGCCGGAGTTGTTCCATACCGAGTACCGCTACAGCGGGGCCTCGGTCGCCTACAGCCTCGGCGGGGTGCTGGGCGGGGCCGTACCTCCGCTCGTCGCGACCGCGCTGCAGGGCGGCGGGTTCGGCACGATGGCGGTCGGCGGCTACGTCAGCGCGATGGCCGTGCTCAGCCTCCTGTGCCTGGCCGCGCTGCCGGAGACCGCCGGCGACACGATGTGAACCCGGCAGTCAGGAATTCGCGCGCACAATCGCGGTCACCCCTGCCCGTTTAGGGGTGTGCCCGTCCCCGTGCCGCGTAGCAGGCTCGCAGTTCAGAAGGCCCGATCCGGAGCAGTCACTCAGCAGGTGAATCCCCGGTGAACGACCATGAACGGAGACCCCCATGATCAGGCGCATCCTCCTCGTACCGGCCCTGTTATCCGTCCTGGCCACCCCTGCTCAGGCACAGACCGCCGCCACGCCGCCGCCGTCGTTGCGCATCCTGCTCACGAACGACGACGGTTACCAGGCTCCGTTCACCCTTCAGCTCCGCCAGGCCCTCGTCGCCGCCGGTCACGAGGTCACGATCGTCGCCCCGGCCGGCGACTCCAGCGGCGTCGGCACCTCGATCAACATCAGGTTCGGCACCACCGTGGAGGCGGCCGAGATGTCGCCCGGGGTGTGGGCGATCGCCGGCAGTCCCGCCGACGCCGTCTCCTTCGGCATCCGCACGGTCTTCGCCGGTGACCCGCCCGACCTGGTCGTCTCCGGCCCCAACCAGGGCGAGAACGTCGCGGCCGCCGTCAACCACTCCGGCACCGTCGGCGCCGCGATCACCGCGCTGGAGGTGGGCGTCCCCTCCGTCGCCCTGAGTACGGCCCGCGCCGGCTCGGCCTTCCCCAGCGCGGGCGCTTCGATCGCCTTCGGCGTCAAGCTCGTCAACCGCCTGGCCACCACCGCGCGCAACGGCCGCCTGCTGCCCGCGTACACCGCCCTGAACGTCAACTACCCGGCGGTCCCGACGGGCGAGGTCAAGATGGCCCGCCTGGGCAGGATGCTACCCATCACCGTCGACTACCTGCCCGCGACCGACGCGTGCCCGCGCTGCTACCGCCTCGCGCCGCTGGCGGCCACCGCCCCCGACCCGGTCCCGGACGCCGACCGCACGCTCCTGTCGGGCGGCGACGTCACCGTCACCCCGCTGACCTCCTCCTGGGAGGCCGGTCCCGTGGTCACCTCGCGCCTGACCGACCGTCTCGACGGCCTCACTCCGTAACGGGAAAAGATCTTGGAAGGAGGTGTCACAACCGCGAGGGCTGTCCCGTCTATGTGGGTGAACAACCACTCAAGAAGGACGTGGACGTCATGAGGAAGCAGATCCTGATCGTCGGCGGCGGATATGTCGGCTTGTACACCGCTCTGGGGTTGCGCAAGCTGGTGCGTACCGGCGAGGCGGAAGTGACGATCGTCGACCCTCGCGGCTACATGACCTACCAGCCGTTCCTGGCCGAGGCGGCCGGTGGCCAGATCGAGCCCAGGCACGTGGTGGCGCCGCTCAACCGGGTGCTGCCCCGCATGAGGGTGCTGACCGGCAAGATCACCAACGTCGACCACAACGAGCGTGTCGCCACCTTCCAGCCCGCCCAGGGCCGCCCCTATGAGATCGCCTACGACATCGTGGTCATGGCCACGGGTTCGATCACCAGAGGGCTGCCGATCAAGGGCCTGGCCGAGCACGCCGTCGGCTTCAAGACGGTCGGCGAGGCCGTCCACCTGCGCAACCACGTGCTCGCCCAGCTGGCCGCCGCCGCCTCGACCGACGACCCCGGCGTGCGCCGCAGGGCGCTGACGTTCGTGGTGGTCGGCGGCGGGTTCGCGGGCGTGGAGGCGCTGGCCGAGATGCAAGGGCTGGCCGACGACGCGCTGCGCTACCACCCGCAGGTCCGGCGCGAGGAGCTCAGCTGGACGCTGGTCGAGGCCACCGGCCGCATCCTGCCCGAGATCCACGAGGACCTCGGCGTCTGGACGGCGAAGGCGCTGCGGGAACGCGGCGTGGACGTGCGCCTCGACACGCGGCTCACCTCGGCGGAGAACGGCGTCGCCACCATGAGCGACGGCACCGCCCTGGACGCCGGCACGATCGTCTGGGCCGCCGGCGGCCGCCCGAACCCGCTCGCCGCCACCAGCGGCCTGCCCGTCGACCGGACCGGCCGGATCCTCGCCACGGAGTACCTGGCCGTGGAGGGCCTGGCCGACGCGTTCGCGGCCGGCGACGGCGCGGCGGTGCCCGACCTCACCAACCCGGGCGCCTTCACCGCGCCCAACGCCCAGCACGCGGTACGGCAGGCCAAGCTCCTCGGCCGCAACATCGTCGCCTACGTCAGGGGCCGCAAGCTGAAGGCCTACAAGCACGCCTACCTCGGCTCGGTCGCCGGACTCGGCCACCACCAGGGCGTCGCCCAGGTCTACCGGCTCAGGCTCACCGGGTTCCTCGGCTGGGTGGCGCACCGGGCGTACCACCTGGCGTGGGTGCCGACCTTCAACCACAAGGCGAAGGTGCTGGCCGACTGGACGCTCGCGATGTTCTTCCGCCGCGAAGCCGTTCAGCTGGGCGGTCTTGAGCACCCGGAGAAGGACTTCCACGAGGCCCTGGCCACCCAGGCCCAGGTGGACCGGGCGGCGTGAGCGCTAACCGGTGTAGCCGGGGAACAACAGGGACAGTTCACGCGGGTAGGTCGCGATCAGGCGCAGTTCGTCGTCGGTGAGCGGCCTGCCCGTCATCGCGTTGCAGAGCTGCACCACCCGGAACGCCAGGTCCTCCTCGGCCACCTCGGCACCGAGCCCCTCCATGACGTGCCGGAACCCGGCCTTGCCGCCGTACTCGCCGGTCAGCACGACCCGCCCGTCCCGCGCGTGCCAGTCCGCGGGGAAGGGACCGAGCGACGCCTCGTCGTAGAGCTCGTAGTTGCCGTGATCCTTGAGCGCGCCGTCCGCGTGGATGCCGCTCTCGTGCGCGAACGCGTTACGCCCCACCCCCACCTGGTTGTACGGCAGCGCCTGCCCGAAGGCGTAGGCCGCCCACAACCCGAACCTCCTGGCCCACGACAGATCGAGCTCGTCGCCGATCTCCGCCTTCTCCAGCCCGAACCCGTGCCGGAACGCCAGGATCGTCGAGAGCAGGTCGGCGTTTCCCGAACGTTCGCCGATGCCGTTCACGCACGTGTTGATCCACGCGTCCTGCCCCGCCTCCAGATCCCCGAGCGCGCCGGAGACGGAGTTGGCCACGGCCATCCCGAGGTCGTTGTGGCAGTGGGTCTCGACGGGCATGCCGGTGGCGCCGGCCAGGCGGGCGAACCGCTCGCGGATCCGGCCGGGGGTGTCGCCGCCGATCGTGTCGCAGTACCGCACCCGATCCGCCCCGGCCTCCTTCGCCGCCAGCGCGAACTCCAGCAGGAACCCGTCGTCGGTGCGCGAGCCGTCCTCTGCGTTGACCCCGACGGTCTCGGCCCCGGCGCTCTTGGCCGCACGCACGGCCGCCGTCATCTCCCGGATGATCGCCTCCCGGTCGAGGCGCCCCTGGAACTTGTTCTGGATCATGTAGTCCGAGGTGGAGATGGACAGGTTGTAGTGCGTCAGCCCGAGCGGCGCCGCCTTCTCCACGTCCTGCGCGACTCCCCGGCACCAGCCCGACAGCCGCAGCGCCCCGAACGCGCCGGCCTGCGCGAGCGCCACCTGCGCCCGCACATAGGGCACCTCGTGGAACAGAAAGGGGAACCCGATCTCCGACTGCGCCACCCCGAGCTTGCCCAGGTAGAAGTTGACCATGGTCTTGCCGAACTTCGACAGGCCCGTGCGCGCGGTCTGCACGCCGTCCCGGTTGGTGACGTCGAGGAAATGAACCTTTGGCATGTCCTCAACGTTGACACGCTCCCTCAACATGGATCAATATTGATTTTCATCAACATTGAGGGGGTTCGGCCATGGACTGGATAGACGCCGCCACAGCGGCCGACCGCCTCGGCGTCAAGCCCGCGACGCTCTACGCGTATGTCAGCAGGGGCGTCCTGAAGCGCCGGCATGACGGCAGGCGCAGCATGTTCGACGCCGCCGAGGTCGAGCAACTGGCCCGCCGCGGCCGTCCCCGCGGCCAGCCGCCGGAACTGGTGATCGAGTCCTCCATCACCGCCCTGGGCCTGGACCGCCCGTACTACCGAGGCCACGACGCCCTTTCCCTGGCCCGCACCCACCCCTTCGAATCGGTAGCCGAACTCCTCTGGACCGACTCCCCAGGTACGTGGCCCGCCGACCCGTCCGCCTCACGGGGCGGCCGGGACCTCCACGAAGCAGCGGACCCGGGGGGCGAGGCGCTTTCGCGAGGTGCGGGGGCGTACCCGGTTGGGCGGGTCGTGAGTCTGAGCGAGTCGGCCGGGCGGGGCGTTGCGCAGGGTGAGGCGGCGGCGGAGCCTGGTGGGTTTTGGGCAGGAGAGGCGGGGGCGTTGCGGGCGGCGGTGGCCGCTCAGCGGGGTCTGCCGGTCGAGCTTCTGCCGCTGGACCGGCTGCAGGTGATCGTCACCGTGCTCGGCGCCTCGGACAGCCTGCGGCACCAGCTCGACCCCGCCTCCGTGGCGGCCACCGGACGCCGCCTCATCTCCGGCCTGGTCGACGCGCTACCCCTGGTAGGGGAGGGCACGACGGGGACGATCGCTGAGCGGTTGTGGCCACGGCTGACCGCCCGCGAACCCGCCCCCGCCCTCGTGGACGCCCTGCGCGCGGCCATGGTCCTGCTCGCCGACCACGAACTGGCCGCCTCCACCCTGGCCGCCCGGGTCGCCGCCTCAGCGAAGGCCGACCCGTACGCGGTGGTTCTCACCGGGCTGGGCGTTCTGGGCGGTCCGCTCCACGGCGGCGCCTCCTACGGGGCCGAACGCATGCTGGCCGAGGTCACCGACCCCGGCCTGGCGCCGCGCGTGATCGGCGAGCGGGTACGGCGGGGCGAACGCATCCCCGGCTTCGGCCACAGCGTGTACAAGAACGGCGACGCCAGAGGCGCGGCCCTCCTGGACCTGGTGGAATCCGCCGCCCCCGGCCACGACCGGGTGGCCGCCGCCCGAGCCATCCTGTCCGAGACCCGCCGCCGACGCCTCCCGGAACACAACATCGACATGGCCTTGGCCACGCTGGCGGCGGTGGCGGGCATGGTCCCCGGGGCGGGGGAGGCGGTGTTCGCGATCGCGAGAACGGCGGGCTGGCTGGCCCACGCGATGGAGGAGTACGGCAAGGGCACCCTCCTCCGCCTCCGAGCCTCCTACACCGGCCCACCCCCAATCCCCCCAACCCAACCCACCTGAAGACCCGGCCAACCACACTAAACGCGCTGATCCCGCCTGACGTGATGGCGCGGAAACTTCCCGAACGCGCCGATAGGGGCCGGTAGGGGAAACCCGCCGCAACCTTTCGAACACGTGCCGATCGGGCCCATGCAGCGCCCCGACGGAGACCGCCCGGGTTCGCGGAAAGCTCCGGGCGATCAGAGCAGCGCGCCGATCCGGGGCATGTCACACCAGGGGTCCGGCCAAGGGGGCGTCGTGGCGGTGGGGTGTTGTCCGACGTGAGAAGCGCCCGACGATCGGCGCCCGCCGACGTCGGCGGGAGGCGTGGGGGCGGCTTGCCGTAACGGATGGTGGTGGTCGCACGCGCGGTGAGAGCCGGACGCGCGGACCCGATAGAGGTGCGGCGAGTGGTTAGTGCGGGCGTGGGGGTGAAGGCGCGAGAAGGCCGATGAATCGCGATCAATATCCCCGGGTGCGGCGGGAGGCGGGGCGGATGCGGCGGGCCAGGTCGCGGCCGCGGAAGGCGCGGAGGATCTCCGCGCCCATGATGACGCCCGCGCCGATCCCCAGCGCGATCGACAGCGCCTCGATCAGGTGCAGCGTCCCCCGCGACAACTCGCCCAGGCTCATCTCCAGCATCCCCTTGTACAGCACCGACCCCGGCAGCAACGGCCCGATGGCCGGGATCACGAACACCATCGACGGCACCTTCACCCGGCGCGCGAACGCCGTCCCCAGCAGTCCGATCACCGCCGCCGCCACCGTCGTGGCCACCACCGCGGACAGTCCCCGCCACGTCAGGAACACGAACGTCACCCAGATCAGCAACCCGCCCAACGCTCCCTGCACCAGGTACCGCGGCGGCACGAGCAACGCGACCGCGAACGTCAGGCTCACCCCGAACGCCCCCAGCAACTGCGGCGTGTCCAGCGACAGCGGCGCCGTCGGGACGTTGTCCACGCTGATCGGCACCCCGAGCTGCAGCGCGAACGCCAGCACCGAGCTGATGCCCGAGATCACCGCCGCCACGATGAACACGACCTCGGTGAGCCGGGCGGTCGCCGTGACGTACTCGCCGGCGATGCCGTCCTGCACGCACGCCACCAGCGGCCGCCCCGGCAGCAGCGCGATCACCGCGCCGACGACGACCGCCGACGACTGCACCGGCACCTCGCCCCAGATCAGCAGCACCGCGATGAACGCGCCGAAGCTGGCCGCGACCGCGAGCTGGAAGAACTCCGCCACCCCGCGCCGCCCCAGCCACGCGCCCGCCCGGTCGCCGAGGATCGTGGCCGCGAACGCCGCCGCCGCGACGATCGGCCCGCCGCCGATCAGCACCGCCGCCGACGCCGAGATGAGCGCGAGCGAGCAGACCACCGCCCATTCCGGGTACACCTTGACCCGCCGGGTGATCTCCCGCAGCCGTCCCTCCGTCTCGGCCAGCGACAACCCCTCGGACGTGATCTCGCCGACCAGCACGTGGACGGCGATGAGCCGGTCGTAGTCGGGCTGGCGGCGGCGTACCCTGCGCTCGGCCGTGGCGGCGGCGCGGCCGTCCTCGGGCACGTGCGACAACGTGATCGCCGACAGGTTGACGTCGGCCTCCACGTTGCGCAGGCCGTAGGACTCCAGGATCCTGCGCATGGCGCCGCCGACGTTCTCGGTCGCCTCGCCGCTGCCGAGCAGCAGCTCGCCGACGCGGAGCGCCAGAGCCATGGCCCGATGCCCGTCGGCATCGGAGGCGGTGTACGTCATCGGACTCGGACGCTAGCCGCCCGCCACGCCACCGCCCCGCCGCCACACCGTGGGGCCGCCGGATCTTTATGAGGCGGGCCGCTCCACGTAGGAGGCGAGCGCGCGCACGCGTTCCGCGTGCTGGTCGTGCCCGATGATCACCGGCGGTTCGTTGTACGGCATGGCGTCCGACGACCGCCGCAGCTTGATGTACTGCCCGCACGCGTCGATCGCATAAGGCTCCATGTCATCCTGAAGCGCGCCGATCACCGTGATCCCGTACGTCTCGCCGATCCGCCGGAACAGCGCCACCGCCTCCCGCCGGTGTTCCTTGCCCAGGTTGCGGCCGAGCTCGTCGAGCACCAGGCACAGGTGCCCGCCCCCGGAGGAGGCGATCGCCGCCGCGCACACCAGCTTGACCGCCTTCTCGTCCATGAGCGCGGTGTTGGCCCGCCGGTTGTACGGCACGAACCCCTGCCCGTCGCCCCGCCGCCACTTCGGCGTGACCCGCCACTGCCAGCGCTGCTCCGGGTCGGCGGGTGGCGGCGGCACCGGGAACTCCAGCGTCGCCCCGTAACCGCCGTAGCCGGTGTCGAGCTTGTCGAACTCCTCCGCCACCCGCGTCAGCCGCGCCTTGATCGCCGCCGTCAGCGCCGCCCGGTGCACGGCCGTCGACTGCGCCGCCTCCTCCGCGCCCTTGTCGGCCGCGGCCAGGTCGCGCTGCCGGGAGTCGACCTGCGCCTCGATCTGGCGGCGCTGGTGCTTCTCGTACTCCTCCTGCCCGCGCAGGTAGGAGGCCAGCGCGCCGCACACCGCGGCGAACGTCGCCTGCTCGCGCGCCGTGCTGCCCGCCCGTTCGGCCAGCAGGAAGGCCAGCTCCTCCGGGACCTCGGCGTCCTCCTCCGGGAACGTGTCCCGCTGCGCCTGGTCGAAGTGGCGCTCGGCCATCCGCCACCACTCGTCGGCGCCGCGCGGGCGCTCCTCCTCCGGCAGCGCCTCGATCCACTCGCGCGCGCCGTCGGCGGTGCCGCCCCAGTCGGCGGCCAGCGCGCCGAGTTTCAGCGCCTCGCGGTCGGCGGCCACCCGCCGGTCCTGCTCGTTCGCCTGGTCGCGCTCGCCCTCGTGCCGCTGCCTGCGCCCCTCCATCCGCTCGATCTCCATGTCGCGGGTGCGCGCGCGGAAGTCGAGCGATCCGGCCAGCCGCTCGGTCTCGGCCACCTTCGGCGTGACCTCCTCTACCGCCGCCGTGAGCTCGGCCAGCTTGGCGCGCCGTTCGGCCAGCCGCGCCTCGATCTCGGCCAGCCGCACCGCCGCCCTGGCGCCTTCGAGTCGCCGCTGCGCCTGCGCCACCGACCCCTCGGCATCGTGTACGGCCTGCGTCGCCGACTCCTGCGTGTCCTTGGCCCGGTTGAGCCGATGCTCGGCGGCCTTGATCCGCGCCTCGCGCCCGGTGGCGACCCCGTCGAAGGCGCCGACCACGCTCACCCCGGCCGAGGAGACCAGCACCGACCCCGGCAGCCCCGCCAGCGCGGCGGCCGCGGCCTCCAGCCGGTCGGCGTCCACGATCACCGCGTGCTCGTTCGGCCACCCGCGCAACCCGGCCAGAACCAGCCCCTCAGGCCCCGGGTCGTGGGCGTGGTCGCGCGCCTGCTCGGCGACGTCGAGGGCGTCGAGCAGGCCGGTGGCGTCGAGACCGGCGGCCGACAGGGCGTTGAGCTGGGCCGCCGCCGGGCCGCCTTCGGCATCGTCCAGCGCCGCCTGGGCGGAGGCGACCTCGCGGTCGGCGACGCCCAGGCCCTTCAGCGCCTCGTTCAGCCGCAGTCTGGCCTCGCCCACCTCCCGCTCGGCGGCCGGAACGTCCCTGCCGTCGGCGAAGCGCCGCGTCTCCTCCAGCGCCGGGATCTGACCGCGCAGCTCGTCGGCGGAGTTGGCGGCCACCGCCCGGTCGGTGTCGAGCTTGGCCGCCCTGGCCTGCAGCGCGGCCAGCTCCTTGCGCGCCTCGCTCATCTTCCTGTCGAGCGTGTCGTCCTTGAGCGTCGCGATCTCCGCCTTGACCATCGAGATGGCTGCTATGGCCTTCTCGGCCGCCTCCTGGTGCCGGGCCGACTCCGCCGCCAGCAGTTCGTCCTTGGCCGCGGCGTCGGCCAGCTTCCTGGCCTGGCGGCCCCGCCAGCAGCGCAGCGCCTCCGCGAGCCGTACCCGGGCCTGGTCCCTGCGGTCGAACGTGGTCAGCAACGCCTTCGACTCGGCCTCGAACTCGGCCAGCCGTTCGCCCGCCTGGGCCGCGCGCACCCGCTTGGCGTGCTCGTCGCGCCGGGCCTCGCGCTCCTGCTCCAGCTCGGTGTCCAGGCCGGTGAGGGCGGCGATCGCCTCGAAGACGCGCTCGGGGGTGATCTCGTTGAGCGGCTGCGACAGCAGGTTCGTCGCGACCTTGCTCCGCACCGACGTCGACAGGAACGACACACAGCGCACCCGGTCGCCGTAAAGGACCTTGGTGAGGTCGCGGGCCACCACGTCGCGGCGTCCGGCCGACTTCGGCAGCGCGTTCCACATGTCGTCGGCCCTGGCCACCCGCTCCGCCTCGGACGCGGCCGCGGCCAGGTGCACCCCTTCCCGCCAGCGGACCTCCAGGTGCGGCGCCTCCTGGTTGACCCGCAGCCACACCGTCACCGCGCCCCCGGTCGGCACCTGGAACAGTTCCCCGGTCTCCATCTCCGCCGAGATCAGCTCACCCGAGACGCCCTCGTCGTCGCTGACGGCAGGCGCGCCGGGGTCGAGCGCGGCGAGATCGGCGTCGGCCCCGGGCGGGCCGAAGACGCCGACGATGTAGCCGTGGTCGGCGCTGGCCCACTGCTTGCCGCCCGCCCCGCTGGCCAGCTCGGCATTGAACAGCAGCTCCGACACCGCCTTCGCCCCCGAGGCGAACCGCCACTGCTCATCGCCGAGCAACGCCGTGATCGAGGCGATGAACGAAGACTTGCCCGCCCCGTTGGAATCCTTCGGCCCGGCCCCCGCCACCACGATCAGCGTCCCCGGCACGGTCGGCACGGGGTGCGTCGAAAGCCGGGAGATGTTGACCGCCTGCACAGCGATCAGGACCCGGTCCCCGACGACGTTCTCCACCTGCGACACCCTCAACCCCCGAGATTCATCCAACAACCAACCCAACCCACCCACACCCCAACCCACGTGGCGATGCCCGCTCACGCGGCGCTGCCTACCCGCGCGGCGACGCGCATCCGCGTGGCGACGCCCATCCGCGTGGCGGTGTCCGTCCGCGTGGCGATGCCCATCCGCGTGGTGACGCGCATCCGCGTGGCGGCGCGCGTCCGTGTGGCGGGGTTCGCCCGGGTGGTGGCGCGCGTTTGCGGGGCGATGCGCGTTCGCGGTCATGACGCGGACCTTCTTGCCCGTACGGCTCCCGCCAGCGGCGTGTGCGGCCCGGCCGCCAGGATCAGCTCCTCCTGCAGCCGCCGCCTGGCCGACGGCGTGAGCCGGTGGAACTGGGGGCCCGGCACGTACCCGCCCGCCTCCTCACCGGCCTTCACCTGCCCCAGCAGCCCGGCGTGCCGCAACGCGCGCAGCGCCGACTCCAGCTCGCCGATCGGGAGCTGGGTGTGGCGGCGCAGCTCGTCCACCGGCGTCGGGAACGGCGACAGCCACGTGTCCTCGGGCAGTGCCCCCTCCGCGCGCGGGATCGCCACCGAGTGCACCAGCACCAGCGTCAGCACCGCCCGCTCGCTCTCGCCCAGCCCGCCCTCGGCCCGCGCCGCCTCGGCCGCCGTCGTGTCGTCGTAGCCGGAGGTCCAGCGCTCGTGCTGCTGGATGAGGGTACGGCCGCGCCGCCCCAGCATCTCGCCCAGCGTGTGCCGCATGGCGGGGTCGCGCAACGCGGCGAACCTGGCCTCCTGGACCGGTTCCGCCGCATGCTCCAGCACCATGTAGGCGCCGACCAGCTCGGCCCTGCGTCGTTCGTCATAGCTGGACAGCAGGTCGTCGAACTCGGCCTCCCCGCCCTCGACCACCCCGCCCGGCTCGGCGGCGGGCATTCCGGCCACCAGGTCCTCGTCGGCGACCACGGTCAGCTCGTCGCGCTCCGGCTCGGGCAGCCTGCGGACGAGCTCCTTGAGCTGGGCGAACGACTCGACCGGCCAGAGGGCGCAGCGGGGTCCCAGACGTACCACGCCGTCGGAAAGGACGATCCACGAGGAGTCGTGCAGGCGGCGCAGCGCGCCGACGGCCCAGTTGCGCATCAGGTCGTCGGAACGTCCGATCAGCGCCCGGTAGGTGTCGAGCACCTGCTCGGCCGGGGCCGCGACGCCTGGCCACGGGTCGGCGGCCAGGTCGTTCCAGCAGCACTTCAGGCAGGCCGCCAGCACGCGGCGCGCCTCACCGGCCCGCTCGACCGGCATCGGCGCCACCTGATGCTCCTCCAGCAGGGACGGCGTCGCCCCGTCCGGCCAGACGGGCACCGCCAGCCCGGTGGTGTCGTGGTGCGTCAGCCGCACCATGCCCACCGGCGCCGGAGCCCCGGCCCCGAGCCGCAGCGGCCCACCAGAGCGAGCCCGCACATGCGCCACCGCCGCGGACCCGCCACTCACGCGCCCTGCCGCCGCTTGCCGTGCGCCGCTCGTGGGCGCTGCCTCCGGCTGCGGCGCCTCGCTCGCCTGCCCCGCCTTGGCCTGCGGGTTGGCGCTCACGGGCCCTGCTCCGGTCGAAGGTGTGACGCTGTCTGTTGTCATGGGGTGCGCTCCAGGAAGCCGTGCGAGAGCCAGGCGGGTTCGCGGTCCGGGTCGACCGAGAGCTCGTCGGACCAGGTCAGGCGGTAGGGCAGCTCGGGGCGCAGGTCGATGCTGGTGAGGTCGGCCAGCAGGCGGCGTACCGAGGACCAGTCGGCGCCGACCGCGTCGGCCAGGCGCACGCGGGCGGCCCCGGCCAGGAGGGACTCGGCGACCTCCGTCAGCCGTTGGACGACGGCGTCGGCCGGGCCGTCGAGGGAGTCGGCGGGGCCGGGGTCAGGCAGGTCGGAGCGTGGGGGAGTGGGCTGGGCGGGCACCGGGCGCGGGGCCTCGTCGACGGCGCGGGCGATCGCGGCCGGGTCGTGCCACGGCGCGGGCGCGTCGAAGACGAACCCGTCGAGGACGGCGGCCAGGCGTTCGCGGGAGGCGGTCTGGGAGAACGTGCGCCACGTTTCGGTGGGCAGCAGCGTCAGGTTGCGGGTGGTGCCGGCGGAGTCGGCCAGGCGCCCGGCGGCGCGGCGGCTGGCGTCGCTGTAGGAGTAGATGGCGGCGCGCAGGTCGGTGCAGGTGCGGTCGAGATCGGGCCAGCGGGTGAGGATGGTGCCGTGCAGGCTCTGCGCGCGGCGGGCGATCTCCTCGGTGCCCCAGAGTTTGGGCGCCTGCTCGCGCAGTTCCTCGATGGTGCCGGTGGTGAGGGTGATCAGCTCCAGGGCCCACAGGCGGAAGGCGCGCGCGAGGTTGGCGGCGCTCTGCCTGGCCTCCTCCATGGTGGTGCGCGGGTCGGCGACGTTGAGGTCTTCGAGTGCCAGCAGGCGGTGCATCTCGGACTGGCCGCCGTCGTCCATCATGCGGCGGATGAACATCAGCCCGACCACGCTGGTGAACGAGGCCCGATAGCGCAGCTGGTTGGGTTTGGGGAAGACCTCGCGGACGGCGCCCAGCCCCTTGAGCACCCGCAGCCGGTTGTCGAACTGATCGGCCGGATAGGCGCGGCACACATGGCGCATCTGCTCGTGCGTCAGCCACTCCTCGCCCGCCTCGGCGAAGGCGCCGAACAGCGTCTCGGCGATGTCGACCAGGGCCGGGTCGTCGACCACGGCCCCGCTGTCGCGGGCCAGCGCGGCGAACATCCGGCGGTAGGTCGACAGCACCGCCTCCTCGGAGAGCGCGGCGTCGAGGGTCAGGGGCTGCTCAGGCACGCGAACTAAGGTACGGCTTCGCACCGACACTCTGGCACCGGACGCGGCGCGCCGTACCGAAGACACCGACGCCGAAGCCCGCGCGACGCCACGCGTCAGATGCCGAACGAGCCTTTCGCGGCGCGCGCCCGCAGGACCAGGTCGATGGCGAAGCGCCGGTCCGGCTCGGTCAGGGCGTCGCCGAGTGCGCTCTCCAGCTGCCGCATCCGGTAGCGCACGGTCTGCGGATGTACCTTGAGCTGCTCGCCGATGTCGGCCGCGGTGCCGCGGGTGGCCAGCCACACGCCGAGCGTCTCCAGCAGCCGTTCGCGCCGCCCGGTCGTGAACGAGCCGAGCGCCGTGAACTCGCGGCGCGCTATCTGCTCGGTGAGCTCGTGGTCGGCCAGCAGCCACAGCGTGACCAGGTGGTCCTCGCAGCGCAGCAGCGGCGCGCCCGCGATGATCCCCTCGTCGGCCAGGGCGAAGACGCGCCGCGCCCACCGCATGGCCGAGGGCGCGGCGGCCAGCGGCACGGTGACGGAGATGACGGCGGACATGCCGCTCAGCAGGGATTCCAGGCGCCGCAGCCGCTCGCCGGCGATCTCGCCCGGATACAGCAGGCAGGGCTCGGCGCTGGCCCAGTCGGCCAGGACGCCGGGTTCGAGCGGGCCGCCGGGGTCGGTGGCGCCGGCCCGCAGCGCGACCAGCGTGATCTGCTCGGCGGGCGTCCAGGCGGCGCGGGCGGCACGCTCGGGTACGGCCCCGCCCCCGTCGAGTATGTGGCGCAGCAGCCTGGCCCGGCGTTCACGCAGGTCCTTGCTGGCCCGGGCCAGCTCTTCCTGGTGGCCGCGTACGGACTGCTCGGCGAGGTCGCCGATGAAGGCGATGATCGAGTCGCCCATCGTGGCCACGAGCGAGGGGTCGACGCCGTGCCGGTTGCCGACCTCGACGCTGCGCCGCCAGACCAGGCGCAGGCCGAGCCGGTAGGCGGCCTGGAGGCTGTCGAGGCTGCGGCCCTCGCGGGCTTCGAAGCGGCCGAGCTGGCGGCAGACGGCGTCGCGGGCCTCGAAGGAGGCGCTGGGGTCGGCGACCCGCTGGATGAACGAGGTGAGGATGCAGTCGACGCCGCGTCTCAGCAGCTGGCCGTGCTTTCCGGTGGTGCGGTGGGCGAACTCGGGGATCGACTCGCCGATCGCCAGGAGGACCTCGTCCACGATGCTGGGCACCTCCGGCCACATGATCTCGGCGAAGTGCGGCGGGATGGGGCCGGGTAAGTCACCCTGTTCAACGGTTTGCGTCAACAGTCACACCTCCCTCATCCGCCTTGTGACATGTGACACAACGAACATAGGGAAGAGCCCGGCCTCCGACAAGAGACCAGGCACTTCCTTGATCATCGAACCGGTCAGGGCACGATGTCGGTGTACTTCTTGAAGGATCCGTACTGCTGGAAGATCGCGGTGTTGCGACCGGCGGCGGCAGGGGTCCCAGCCTGGGAGTTCACGACCGCGTTCAGCAGGCCCAGGCCGAGTCCGCAGCTCTCCGCGCCGGGCACCGCGAAGGCGTTGTCCACGATCGTGGCCTTCTGGATCGGCGGGTTCGTGGACACCAGGACCGGCTTCACGCCGGAGATGGGCGTGTTGGGCGGTGGCGGGTTGGTCGTGCCGAGGATGAGGTTCAGCCGGAGGGGGTTCCTGTCGGAGCCGAGCCGGCAGTTGTGGCCGAGGACCGGGTTGATGATGCGGACCTTCAGCGCCATCTTCCATATCGGGCCGGGCACGACGTCGAACGAGCCCGCGTACTGGGGTTCGGCGTAGACGGCGGTCAGGATGGGGTCCCCGAAGATGCCCTTCCTGACCGTCATGCGCTCGGCGCGCAGCCGGCCGAAGACGGTGACCTGCTTGCGGGTGTCGGGGTCGAGGCCCGTGGCGTAGGTGATCTTCATCGGCTTGTTGATGACCTGGTCGAACTTGCCGAGCACGAACTTCCCACCGTTGACGATGATCACGTTGCACGTCCAGAACCGCGGGTCGGCGCGGTCGGGCAGGTCGGGGCAGTCGGCGAAGTCGAACGCGGGGATGTCCTCGGCCTGGGCGGGGGCGGCCATCGCGGCGGGCGTCCCCAACATGAGCAGCGCGGCCAGGGCGGCTTTGGCGACCTTCACGGGATTCCTCACGGGGCCTTGGTCGCGTAAAGCTTCTGGTCGTAGGTGCCGGAGTTGGGCACGGACTCGCCCTTGACCACCACGTTGGCGAAGGCCGCGGCGGCCTCGGGGCAGTACACGTCGTTGGTCTCGGTCGGCATCAGGTAGAACTGCTGCCCCTGCGCGCTGCCCTGGGCCTGGGCCAGCGACGGGTCGGGACGGTTGGGGTTGTCCGGGTTGTAGAGGTCGATCTCCAGGGTGGGCGTGTCGGCGGTGAGGCCGTAGTAGCAGGTCTGCGGCTCGGTGGTGACGGCCGGCATCTCGATCACGGCCTTGATCTTCACGCCGGGCTGGTTGCCGGGCAGCTTGAGGAAGGTGTCGCGGTTGTTGAGGTGATCGTCGTCGTAGTAGATCGTGCCGCTGCCGTTGGTGTTCACGGTGGTGATGGTGGTGGTTCCGCCCTGGTTGTTCGGGCAGGCGCCGCCGGAGCCGTTGTTGTCGATCTGGACGTAGTTGACGTAGCCGCCGGTGCCGTCGGAGTTGACGCCGCCGCGCAACTGGGCGTACTGGCACGTGGTGTCCACGAGGCCGATGAAGGGGGCGTTGCCGGAGAAGTACACCTCGCCGAAGCTCAGGGCCTGGATCTTCCCGGAGTACGCGGCCGCGGTGGCCGTACCGGCGCGGATGACGGGGGTGGACTCGGCCGCCACCGCCGTGCCGGGCAGCAGAATCAGCGCGACGGCAGCGGCGGCTAATGGCGCTGACACCCGTGCGATGGATTTCATCGTGTGCCTCCATGAAAGGTGAGTGGTGACGAACGTCACAGAAACAGAAGAGAGTTCTGGCGTCAACAATTCGAATCCCTGAAATATGTATTGCTCAGCCAGTGACAAACAATGCGCGGTGAATTAGTCACCGGCTGCCAAGCGGTGTGTGCTCATCCGCTGACAAAGCCGCCCGGCGCGTTTGTCAGCCGATGACAAAGGCTTGAAAAGCGAATGCGTTGTGCCCTACCGTGCCGCGGACACCGCTGAAGGGACTGCCATGCGCTCAGCCGCGCCGTGGATCGCCGCCGGAATTCTCGCGACCATGTTCGGGTCCGGGGGAAGCGCCGCCACCGGGACGCGGGGCCCCGTGTCGGACACCGCGTACGGGTGCAAGGTCGGCGACTCGGCCACGAACCACCGGATCAGGATCCGCCTGACGGTCACGATGAAGAGCCCCGAGGCCGTGGGTGTGGACGTGCGCCCCGGACGCCTCAGCATGAAGATCGTCATGCCCCGCTCGATCCTCGCCGACCTCTCCGACCAGCCGGTGGACTCGCTGAGCGCCACCATCACCCCCAAGGTCGGCGCCGCCTTCGAGGCGGACGAGGGCGAGAGCCCGGAGCCGCGCGTGCTCGCCTGGCGGCAGGTGCGCAGCCCGGCGAAGAGCCCGGTCGCCGCCTCCGGCGAGGTACGGCTGACCGCCGCCACCTGGACCGCCGGCCAGCGCGGCGACGCTTTCAAGGCGGCCGTCCCCGGCGTCGCGACGTTCACCGCCTCGGCGCTGACCATGATCCTGACCCCGCCCGCCGGCGGCGCCAAGATCGCGACCTGCACGCCGGAGACCGAGACCGTGCAGGCCAAGGTGGTCTTCCGCGGCCCGAAGACCGGCGAGGACTGCCCGCCGAACCCGGCCGCCACCGTGCTCAACCCCGACTTCGAGGTGCCAGAGGTGCCGCCGACCGCGGTGCCGGGGCCCATCCCGCCCGCGATGGGCTGCGCCAAGCTCAAGGGCTTCTCCAACATCAAGAAGCTCGACGCCGGCGTCTCGGTCGAGTCGCTGTCGGCGGTGAAGAGCCTCAGCGGCTTCCGCTGGTTCGTGCCGAGGGATCCGCCGCCGGGCACGGTGCCGTGGCAGCGCCAGGACTACGTCGGCGAGAACCAGCCGGTCCGCGCCACCGGCACCTTCCTGACCTTCGGCTTCGTGCCGACCACCACGACGGTCGAGCTCACCCAGGTGGGCGTGGCCAACGTGCACCTCATCGACTCCTCCACCTCCGACGGCTCAGACGACCTGGCGGTGGCGGTCAACGCGCGCGTCACCATGCGTGTGCTCAAGGCCAGCGTGAACGGCCGGCCCATCGACGTCGGCCCGAAGTGCCGGACGGCCAGGCCGATCGATCTCAAACTCCGGGGCGGCGAGATGTACGACCCGCCCTACCAGGACAACCTCCTGGTCGGCGGCGTGCTGCGCGGGCTGGTGGAGATCCCGCCGTTCGCCGGCTGCGGCGTCGGCGAGGACATCAGCCGCCTGCTGACCGCCTCGGTCTCCGGCAAGGCCAACGAGATCCAGGTCAACCAGGGCGCCCTGTGCGGAACGGCCGGCGCCCCTTCCGCCCAGTGCCCGCCCGAGGTAACCATCAACGGTAAGAAGGCGGGCTCGCGGAAGGGCTGAACCCCCATGCACCTCCATCGCCACTGGGTCGAGATCGAACGGATCGGCCTGGTGGTGACGCAGGCGTGCGCGCGGTGCGGCAAAACGCGGATCAGGTTCTCCAGGAAAACCCGCACCCGATGACAAAAGGCGAATCAAAAACAATCAGGCGTTGACAGACGACCTGACCGATGCGGAATCGTGTCTTTAGTCACTTGCCTCTCGATCGTCGCGATGAGTAGCTTGCCCGCACGCAATGCCGCGACCGATCAGGCGAGGTAATGGGAATCGAAGTGGTGGTCCAGGGACTGTCGAAGTCCTTCGGCGCGCAGACCATTTGGGAAGACGTCTCGCTGATTCTCCCCGCCGGGGAAATCAGCGTCATGCTCGGTCCTTCAGGCACCGGTAAAACGGTGTTTCTCAAATCCCTGATCGGCCTGATCAAGCCGGAAAGGGGGAAGGTCGTGGTCAACGGCGTCGACATGATCAACTCCCCGGACCGCCAGGTCTACGAGACCCGCAAGCTCTTCGGCCTGATGTTCCAGGACGGCGCCCTGTTCGGCTCCATGAACCTCTACGACAACATCGCCTTCCCGCTGCGCGAGCACACCAGGAAGAGCGAGGCGCAGATCCGCGGGATCGTCCTGGACAGCATGGAGATGGTGGGCCTGGCCGGCGACGGGAAGAAGCTGCCCGGCGAGATCTCCGGCGGTATGCGCAAGCGCGCGGGCCTGGCCAGGGCGCTGGTGCTGGAGCCCGAGATCATCCTGTGCGACGAGCCCGACTCGGGCCTCGACCCGGTCCGCACCGCGTTCCTGTCGCAGGTGCTCATCGACCTCAACGCCCAGTTCGACACCACGATGCTGATCGTCACCCACAACATCGACATCGCCTCGACCGTCCCGGACAACCTGGGCATGCTCTACCGCCGCGAACTGGTCACCTTCGGCCCCCGCGAGGTCCTGCTGACCAGCGACGACGAGGTCGTCCGGCAGTTTCTCAAAGGAGACGTCCGTGGGCCCATCGGCATGTCGGAGGAGAAGGACGCCGCCCTGCGGGCCATGGAGAGCGCCGTGCCGTACGGCGGCGGGAAGACGATCCCCGAGCAGCTCGCCCCCACGCCGGGGCTGCCCCCGCGCCAGGCCGTCTGGCGGCGCATGGACCGGGTCATGCGCATGCTGCCCGAACTCGCCCCCGCCGCCAGGGACGCGATCGTCTCCCGGCACCTGCCCGGTGTGAAGGAGTAGACGATGGCCTCGATCACCGGCGGCTTACGCCAGACGGGCAGGATGTTCGCCCTGGGCGGGTCCGTGCTGGGGCTGATGTTCCGGCGGCCGTTCCAGTTCGCGGAGTTCATCCAGCAGTTCTGGTTCATCACCAGCGTCACGATCCTGCCCGCCGCGCTGGTGTCGATCCCGATCGGCGCGGTCATCTCCCTGCAGGTCGGCTCGCTGGCCCAGCAGATCGGCGCCCAGTCGTTCACCGGAGCCGCCAGCGTGCTCGGCATGCTCCAGCAGATCAGCCCGATGATCGTGGCGCTGCTGGTGTCCGGCGCGGCCGGCTCGGCCATCTGCGCCGACCTCGGCGCCCGCACGATCCGCGACGAGATGGCCGCCATGGAGGTCATGAGCGTCAACCCCGTCCAGCGGCTGGTGGTGCCCAGGGTGCTGGCGGCCATGGGCGTCGCGGTGCTGCTCAACGGCCTCGTCTCGGTCGTCGGCGTCGCGGGCGGCTACTACTTCAACGTCGTCATGCAAGGCGGTACGCCCGGCGCCTACCTGGCCAGCTTCTCCGCGCTGGCCCAGCTGCCCGACCTGTACATCAGCGAGTTCAAGGCACTGCTCTTCGGCTTCATCGCCGGCGTCGTGGCCGCCTACCGGGGGCTCAACCCGGCCGGCGGGCCCAAGGGCGTCGGCGACGCGGTCAACCAGTCCGTCGTCATCACCTTCCTCCTGCTGTTCTTCGTGAACCTCGTGCTCACGGCGATCTACCTGCAGGTCGTCCCCTCGAAGGTGGGCTGATGCACACCAGAGTCCTCACCTGGCTGGACGAACTCGGCGACCAGCTCGGCGTCTACGTCCGGGCGCTGCTCTGGATCCCGGCCGCGCTCACCCGCTACTTCAGGGAGATCCTGCGACTTCTGGCCGAGGTCGCCTTCGGCAGCGGCGGCCTGGCCGTCATCGGCGGCACCATCGGCGTGATGGTCGCCATGACCCTGTTCACCGGCGTCGTCGTCGGTCTGCAGGGGTACGCCGCCCTCGACCAGATCGGCACCGCCTCCTTCACCGGCTTCGTCTCCGCCTACTTCAACACCCGCGAGATCGCGCCCATCGTCTCCGGCCTGGCCCTGTCGGCCACGATCGGCGCCGGCTTCACCGCGCAACTCGGCGCCATGCGCATCAACGAGGAGGTCGACGCCCTGGAGGGGATGGGCATCCCGAGCCTGCCGTACCTGGTCTCCACCAGGATCGTGGCCGGGACCGTCGCGATCATCCCCCTGTACGGCATCGGCCTGATCAGCTCCTACCTGTCCTCGCGCATGGTCACCATCTGGGTCAACCAGCAGTCGGAAGGCACCTACGACCACTACTTCGGCGTGTTCCTGTCGCCGACGGACGTCCTGCTCTCCTTCCTCAAGGTGCTGATCTTCAGCGTCATGGTGATCCTGGCCCACTGCTATTACGGCTACCGCGCCGCCGGCGGGCCCGCCGGGGTGGGCGTGGCGGTCGGCCGGGCCGTACGGGCCTCGATCGTGCTGATCAGCGTCACCGACTTCTTCCTCAGCCTGGCCATCTGGGGCGCCACCACGACCGTGAAGATCACCGGATGAGGAGCACGGGATGAGAAGACGGCTGGCAGGGGTGGCGTTCCTCATGGTCCCGGTGCTGCTGGTGTGGCTGTCGGTGGCCGTCTACACCAAGCGGTTCGCCGAGGTCGCCCTCGTCACGCTGCGCGCAAGCGCGGTCGGCCACCAGATGCACCCGCTGGCCGACGTCAAGGTGCGCGGGGTCGTGGTCGGCGAGGTCAGGACCATCGCCGCCGACGGCGACGGCGCCCGGCTGACGCTGGCCATCGAACCGGAGCACCTGCGGCTCATCCCGGCCGACGTGCGCGCCCAGATGCTGCCCACCACCGTCTTCGGGGCCCGGTACGTCGCGCTGATCCCGCCCGCGAAGCCGTCGGTACGCCGCCTCGCCGACGGCGCGGTGATCGCCGAGGACCGCACCGCCAACGCCATCGAGCTGCAGGTGGTGCTGAACAACCTGCTCCGGCTGCTGACCGCGGTCAAGCCGGCCAAGCTGTCGGCGACGCTCAACGCGATGGCCCAGGCCCTGGAGGGCAAGGGCGAGCAGCTCGGCCGGACGCTGGTCCAGCTCGACCGCTACCTCACCAGGCTCAACCCGCACCTGCCCGAGCTGAACGCCAACGTCCGCGAGCTGATCGAGTTCA
This sequence comes from Nonomuraea sp. NPDC059023, assembly GCF_042740095.1. Lineage (NCBI taxonomy): Bacteria > Bacillati > Actinomycetota > Actinomycetes > Streptosporangiales > Streptosporangiaceae > Nonomuraea > Nonomuraea sp. NPDC059023. The sequence goes on from NZ_JBHYIO010000004.1 coordinate 39,595, forward strand.
GCCACCTCTACAGCGAGGCCGCGCCCGACATCCTGCGGGCGCTGGCCGACTTCACCACCACCAGCAAGACCATCGCCGACCAGCGTGAGAACCTCAGCGAGCTGTACGCCGGCGTGACCGCCGCCTCCCAGGACCTCACCACGTTCCTGCGGGCGAACTCGGCCAACCTCATCCGGCTGGCCGCCCACAGCCGCCCGACGCTGGAGCTGCTGGCGCGCTACTCGCCGGAGTTCCCGTGCACGCTGGAGATGCTCGCCGACTTCGTCCCGCTCATGGACAAGGTGCTCGGCAAGGGCACCAAGGAACCCGGCCTGCACGTGAAGGTGATCGCGGTACAGAGCAAGGGCCGCTACCTGCCGGGCAAGGACCGCCCGGTCTACAGCGCGACCGGGGGCCCGCGCTGCTACACCATCCCCTACACCGGCGACGGCGCCCGCCCCACAAGCCCGCCTTCGGCGACGCCAACCCCTTCGGGCACGCCCTCGGGCACGCCCTCAGGCACGCCCCAACCGTCGGAGACACCGTCGCCCACCAGCCCCGCAGAAGCCTTCGGCGGCTCCTACGGCCCGCCCAACTCCGGAGCCGAGAGCCGCCTCGTCAACGAACTGCTCGCCCTGGAGTACGGCGACGACCCGAGCACCCTGCCCGACTGGAGCAGCGTGCTGGCCGGACCGCTCTACCGGGGCGCCGAGGTGAGGATCCGATGAGGGAAGTCACCGCGCCGCTGATCAAGTCGATCGCCTTCGTGGTCGTCACGGTCCTGGCCACGCTCGCCCTGGCCATCAGCGTGGCCAACAGCGACCTGGGCGAGCGGACCACGTACCGGGCGCGCTTCACCGACGTGGCCGGGCTCAACACCGGCGACAGCATCCGCATCGCGGGCGTACGCGTCGGCCAGGTGGAGGCGATCGCCATCGTGGACCGGCGGGTGGCCGAGGTCGAGTTCTCCGTCGAACGCGACCGCCGCCTGCCCGCCTCCGCCACCGCGACGATCAAGTACCTCAACCTCGTCGGCCAGCGCTACATCGACATGGCCCAGGGCGAGGGTACGGCGGGCGGCACCCTGTCCGCCGGCGCCACGATCCCGCTGGATCGCACCACCCCGGCCATCAACCTGACCGAGCTGTTCCGCGGCTTCCAGCCGCTCATGCGGGCACTGTCGCCCGACGACGTCAACAAGCTCGCCGGCGAGCTCATCCAGGTGCTCCAGGGCGAGGGCGCCACGGTCGAGGGCCTGCTGCGCACGATCGGCGAGCTGACCAGTTCCCTGGCCGCCAAGGACGACCTCATCGGCGAGGTGATCAAGAACCTCGACACCGTCGTGGCCACCGTCAACGCCCGCGACAAGGAGCTGACCACGCTCGTGGTCACCCTGCGCAGGCTCATGAGCGGCCTGGCCGCCGACCGCAGGCCCATCGGGCAGGCGATCGGCGCGCTCGGCGAGCTCACCACGAGCACCGCGGGCCTGCTGGCCGACAGCCGCGAGCCGCTGCGCCGCGACATCGACCAGCTCGGCAGGCTGGCGGGCAACCTGAACGCCGACGCTCCGCTCGTGGAGCGGTTCCTGCAACGGCTGCCGGACAAGGCCGAGGTCATCACCCGCGCCGCCTCCTATGGCTCCTGGTTCAACCTCTACCTGTGCGAGGCCCTGATCAGCGGGGTCACCTACACCGACGGCCGGCCGGCGCCCACGGGCATCCCGAACACCCAAGGCAGGTGCAAGCAGTGAAGCGGCTGCGCGAGCGCAACCCCATCCTGGTCGGCCTGGCCGGTCTACTGCTCATCGGCGGCATCGGCACCGCCGCCTACCGGGCCGACGCCCTGCCGATCATCGGCGGCGGCACTGACTACACCGCCTACTTCACCGAGGCCGCCGGCCTCACCCGGGGTGACGAGGTACGCGTGGCCGGGGTCAAGGTCGGCAAAGTCAGTGACGTCGCCCTCGACCGGGGCAGAGTGAGGGTGGAGTTCCGGGTCAAGGACGCGTGGGTCGGCAACCGCACCACCGCCGCCATCATGATCAGGACGTTGCTGGGCGCCAAGTACCTCGCCCTCGACCCGCTCGGCCCCGAGGCGCAGAACCCCGCGCAGGCCATCCCCGTCACCCGCACGCTGGCCCCCTACGACGTGACCGCCGCCTTCGACGACCTCGGCCGCACCGTCGCCCGGCTGGACACCGACCGGATCGCCGAGAGCCTGGACACGATCTCGGCCACGTTCTCCAGGACGCCGCCGCACGTCAAGCAGGCCGTGACCGGCCTGTCCGCGCTGTCGAGGACGATCTCCTCCAGGGACGCGGAACTGGCCCGGCTGCTGGCCGGGACCAAGAAGCTCAGCGGCACGCTGGCCGCCCAGAACGACAACTTCGCCGAACTCCTCAGAAGCGGCAACCTGCTGCTGGACGAGCTGCGCAAGCGCAGGGCCGCCATCCACGCGCTGCTCACCGGCACCAGGGAGCTGTCGGCGCAGCTCGTCGGGCTGGTCAGGGACAACAGGAAGCAGCTCGCGCCCACCCTGCGGGCGCTGGCGCGGGTGAGCGACGTGCTGCTGCGCAACCAGCGCGATCTGGACCGGGCGCTGGCGCTGGCGGGGCCGTACACGCGACTGGTCGGCAACACGATCGGCAACGGGCGATGGCTGGACGGTTACCTGTGCGGGGTCGTCCCGAAGCACTACCTGCCGGACGGCGTGCCCGACAAGGGCTGCCTTCCCCCCAAACCAGGAGGACCCCACAAGCCCACGCCGACCCCGACCGGTAGCCCCACCACTCCCGGAGACGACCGATGATCGCGCACCGGAGGCGCTCTCTCGCCCTGGCCGCGGCGCTGGTCGTCGCGCTCACCGGCGCCGCCGCGCCGCCGCGGGCCCCCGACGACCAGATCACCGCCTACTTCCACTCCGCCGTCGCCGTGTATCCCGGCTCCGACGTGCGGGTGCTCGGCGTCAAGGTCGGCGAGATCGCCTCGGTGACGCCCGAGGGCACACAGGTCAAGGCCGTGCTGACGCTGGACGACGGCGTCGACGTGCCCGCCGCCGCCACGGCCGTCGTGGTCACCCCCGCCCTGGTGGCCGAGCGCTACATCCAGCTCAGCCCGGCGTACACGAGCGGGCCGAAGCTCGCGCCGGGCGCCGTCCTGCCCGCCGACCGCACGGCGGTGCCGATGGAGCTGGACAAGCTGTACGAAACGCTCAGCGACTTCTCCGAGGCACTCGGCCCGACCGGCGCCAACAAGGAGGGCTCGCTCTCCCGCGTGCTCGACGTCGGCGCCGCCAACCTCAAGGGCAACGGCCGGGACATCAACACCATGGTCGCCGAGTTCGGCAAAGCCTCCAGAACGCTGGCCGGCTCCAGCGGCGACCTGTTCGCCACCGTGCGGCACCTCGCCGACTTCTCCCGCATGCTGCGCAACAACGACGATCAGGTACGGCTGGCCGAACAACAGCTGGCCGACGTGACCGGATTCCTGGCCGCGGACCGCGACGAGATCGGCGGCGCCCTGCACGAGCTGGCCGGGGCGCTGGGCGAGGTGAAGACGTTCGTCGCGGAGAACCGCACCCTCCTGGCCGCGAACGTGGACAAGCTCGCCGACCTCACCCAGACGCTCGTGAACCAGCGGCGCTCGCTGGCCGAGGCCCTGGACAACCTGCCGCTGGCGGCCACGAACGTGGTCAACGCCTACGACCCGGAGACCCGGACGGTCATGGGGCGGGGGGATCTGCTGGAGCTGATGTTCGGACCGGCGGCCAGGGCGCTCGACCCCCAGCAGATCGTGGACCCGGCTCCCACCCCGACGGCCGGCGCCACACCGGAGAAGTCGCCGAGCCCGACGCCGTCGAAGTCGCCCGGCCCGACGACGCCCGCCCCGACGGCGAGTCCGAGCGGCACCGCCAAGACGAAGGACCCGACGCCGACGCCCGGCGACGAGCTACCTGGTGAGGGGGAGCGCTGATGGCCATCCACCGGGAAGCCGGGTCACGTACGGCGGGCCGTACCGGAAGAGGGCGGGTGGTCGCGGTTGTGGTCGTGGCCGGGACGCTGGCCGGGTGCGGGATCGGCGGGATCAGGGACGTGCCGCTGCCCGGCGGCGCCGAGCTGGGCGAGCGGCCCTACACGGTGACGGCGGAGTTCGAGACCGTGCTGGACCTGGTCCCGCAGGCGGCGGTGCGGGTCAACGACGTGGCGGTCGGCCGGGTCACCGAGATCAGCCTGCCCGAGGAGAGCTGGACGGCCCGCGTCACCATGCTGGTCAACGGCGCGGTGAAGCTGCCCGCCGACGCCGAGGCGAGGCTGGAGCAGACCAGCCTGCTCGGCGAGAAGTACGTGCAGCTGGCCGCGCCCGCCCGGGGCGGCACGGGCGGGACGCTGGCGGCGGGCGCGCACATCCCGCTCCCGCGCACCGTCAGGAACGCCGAGGTCGAGGAGGTGTTCGGGGCGCTGTCGCTGCTGCTCAACGGCGGCGGCCTGGCCCAGATCAGGACCATCTCCCGCGAGCTGAACAAGGCGCTCGGCGGCAACGAGGCCGAGATCCGCGACCTGCTCAAGAAGCTCTCCACGCTGACCGGCAACCTCAACCGCCACAAACAGGAGATAATCGACGCCCTCGACGGCCTCAACCGGCTCGCCAAGACGCTCGACTCGCGCAAGAAGGACGTCAACACCGTCCTGGACGACCTGAGCCCCGGCCTGAAGGTGCTGGAGGAGCAGCGGGGCGCGCTGGTCACCATGCTGGCGCAACTGGAGAAGCTCTCCGGCGTGGCCGTGGACGTCGTGGACCGCAGCAAGGACGACGTCGTCGCCGACCTGCGCGCGCTGGAGCCGATCCTGCGCAACCTGACCGCCGCCGGACGCGACCTGCCGAAGGCACTGGAGGTGGCGCTCACCTACCCGTTCACCGACGAGATCACGAACGCGGTCAAGGGCGACTACCTCAACGCCTACCTGTCGATGGCCGCCGGTCCCGACGTCGAGCCGATCGTCCCGACGATCTCGATCAACGCCGGCCCGAAGGACGACTGGCCGGAACTGCCGTTCGACATGGTCAAGCAGAAGGCGGGCAAGCAGCCCACGGCCACGCCGTCCCCGGCGAAGTCCAAGACCCCTTCGCCCACGCCCTCGCCGTCGAAGACGAAGCCACCGGCCCCCACGCCGGAACCCGAGCCCGAGCCCACCCCGACGCCGACCCCCGAGCCGACACCGACCCCCACCCCCGGACAGGAGGAGTAGATGCTGACCCGCGCCACCCGCATCCGGGTCGCGATCTTCCTGGCCATCGCGATCGTCGTGATCGGCTTCATCGGCATCGAGTACGCCAAGCTCGGCAGGCTGTTCGGCCGCCCCGGCCACTACGTGGTCAAGCTGGAGCTGGCCGAGACCGGCGGCCTGTTCCCCGACGCCAACGTCACCTACCGCGGCGTCACCGTCGGCCGCGTCGGCGAGATGACGCTCACCGAGCGCGGCCTGGTCGCCGACCTGCGCATCGACGACGCCGCCCCGCCCATCCCGGACCGCCTGCAGGCCGTCGTCGCCAACCTGTCGGCGGTCGGCGAGCAGTACGTCGACCTGCGCCCCTCCACCGCAAACGGCCCGTTCCTGCGGGCGGGCTCGGTCATCGCGAAGGGCGCCACCCCCGCGCCGGTCACCGAGATCCTCGGCAACGTCAACGCGCTCGCCGCCTCGGTGCCGCTGGACTCGCTGCGCACCTTCGTCGACGAGCTGGGCAAGGCGTTCCAGGGGCAGGGCCCCAACCTGCGCGCCCTGCTCGACTACCAGAGCAGCTTCGTCTCCGCCGCGGACGAGAACCTCGTCCCCACCACGCGCCTGCTCACCGACGGCACCTTCGTCCTGCGCACCCAGAACGAGGAGGGCCAGGCCCTGCGTGACTTCGGCCGCAACGCCCGCCTGCTCGCCAAGCAGCTCAAGGACTCCGATGCCGACCTGCGCACGCTCATCACCGAAGCACCCGGCGCCACCCGCGAGCTGTCCCAGCTCGTGCGCGAGCTCGACCCCGGCTTCAGCGTCCTGGTCGCCAACCTCCTCACGACGTCCGACCTCACGCTCACGCGCCGGCGCGGCATGGAGGAGCTTCTGGTACGGCTCCCGCAACTCGTCGCCGCGGGCACCACCGCCGCCAGGTCGGGAACGTTCACCTTCGGCCTGACCAACACCTTCTTCAACCCGCTGCCCTGCGTGAGCGGCTACGGCAGGACGCCCTACCGCAACGGCCTCGACACCAGCCCCGGCACCTCCCTGAACACCGGCGCCCGCTGCCTGTCGCCGCCCTCCACCGGAGTCGGCGTGCGCGGCTCGGCCAACGCGCCCAAGGGCGGGGTGCCCGAGGCGGCCAAGCCCGGCTCGTTCAGCCTCGACGAACTGCCCGGCCGCCACGACACCCTGCCCGATCCGCCCGCCGACGGGCCCGAGAACGACATGGAGGAGCTCCTGTGGCCCGACCCCGACCGCTGACCCCGCCCGCGTCCGACCGCGACCCGCCGCCTGGCCGGGGCTCGTTGCCGGTGCGGCGGTGGGCGGGGCCGGTCGCCGTCGTGCTGGTGGTCCTGGCCGCGGGGTTCTGCGGATGGTCCGGGTGGGTGTCGTGGCAGGCGGCTGGCGACCCGGGCGCCGCCTTCGCGGCCGAGCGGGACCGGGCGCTGGAGGCAGGACGGCGGCATCTCGCCGTGCTCAACACCATGGACGCCGCCGCCGTGGACGCCGGTCTCACCCGCTGGCAGGAGGCCACCACCGGGGCACTGCGCGACGAGCTGGCCGCCGGGCGGGCGAGCACCCGCCAGGCCGTCGAACGTTCCGGCGCCACCTCCCGCGCCACCGTGATCGAGGCCGCCGTCACCGCCCTCGACGCCGAAGCCGGTGACGCGCAGATCATCGCCGCCGTCGAGATCGAGCTCACGGGGCGGGGCGGGCGGGCGTCGGTGGAGAGCAAACGGTTCCAGGCCGGGCTGGCCAGGACGGACGGCGGCTGGAAGCTCAAGTCGTTCACCGCGATTCCCGCCGTGGGCGGGTGACGAGGAGGTCCGCGTGGAAACGGAGTCGACCCTGGTCGCCGAGCCTGAGGCCGCCGGACGGCGGGGACGGCACGCCGTACCGGAGAAAAGACGGCGGCTACGGGTGGGCAGGCCCGCCGTGCTCGTGGCGGTCGCGGTCGTGCTGCTCGTGACCGGGGTGGCGGTACGGGCCGCGGCGCCCGCCCGGGACGTCGCCGCGGGGAACCGGGCGCTGCTCGACCAGGCGGGCACCACGCGCGTGGCCGGTGACGTCAGCAACGCGCTGGCCAGGATCTTCACGTACTCGCCTGCCGAGATCGAGGCGACCGAGCTGGCCGCGCGGGACTCGCTGGACGGGCGGGCGGCCGAGGAGTACACGCGGCTGATCACCCAGATCCGGCGGGACGTGGTGACCCAGCAGGCCACGCTCACCACCCGGGTGGTACGCGCCGGGGTCGTCACCCTGACCGGGGACACCGCGCGGCTGCTGGTCTTCCTGGACCAGACGGCCACCCGCTCCGGCAAGCCCGCTGGACCGGCCGTGGCCGCCCAGCTCACCGTGAGCGCGCGCCTGCGGGACGACCGCTGGCGCATCACCGAGATCACCTCCAGCAAGGCGAAGCGATGACGAGCATCCAGGAAGTCACCGAGGAAACCACGGACCTGGAGTCCGGCCACCCGGAGCAGACTGGGGCGGGGGAGAGGGCGGGGTGGGTCGCGCGCGTGGCGGTGGCGCTCTGCGCCCTCGCGGCGGTCGGGGCCGCCTGGTCGGGGTGGGCGTGGATCGGCGCCGTGGGCGATGACGGGCTGCGCTACTCCCGGCTGCGGGACGAGGTGGTGCGCAGCGGTTCGCAGGCCGTACAGAATCTGAACACCCTCAGCCACCGCACCGTCGAGCGCGACCTCGCGCTGTGGGAGGACTCCACGGCGGCGCGGCTGCACCAGCAGATCGTGCGGGGGCGTGCGGCGTTCACCGCCGAGATCGCCAAGGCGGGCACGGCCACCAGCGCGAAGGTCCTGGAGGCGGCGCTCACCGAGCTCGACGAGGCCGCGGGGACCGCGCGGATCATCGCCGCGGTACGGATCACCGTGGTCCCGCCCCAGGGTGAGCCGGTGGTCAAGAAGAGCCGCCTCGTGGGCGAGCTGACCCGCACCTCCGGCGGCTGGAAGCTCGCCGCCCTCACCCAGGCTCCGGACGGAACCACCTCATGACCAGCGACGACAAGGAGCCCCCCATGATCCGCGACCCCGAGCCGCAGCCCCAGCCGGGCGACAGCCTGGTGTACACGCCACCGGTGGAGCCCGTGCCCGTGCTCGTGCCCGCGCAGCCGGGGCCGGTGGAGCCGCCGTTCCCGCCGATGCCGCCGGTGGAGAAGGTCTCGTTCGCGGCGCGGGCCAGGCCGGTGCTGTCCGTCGCGGCATCGGTCTGGCGGCGCGTGTCGGCACTGCTCATCTGGGCGGTGAAGGTGGCCGCCCGGCTGATCGCGGTGGTGCTGCTCCTGCACGCCGCGTTCTCGATCTTCAAGGCGAACGCGGCCAACACCTGGTACCAGGTCGTCGACGCGCTGGCCGGCACGCTGTCGCTGGGCCTGACGAGCCTGTTCGATCTGGCCGACGCCCGGTGGGAGGCGCTGGTCAACCACGGCCTGGCCGCCGCCGTCTGGCTGGTCGCCGGCTCGGTGGCGGCGGGCCTGCTGCGGCGGCTCACGCCATGAGCACGACCTGGGCCGCCGCCCGTACCCGCCGGTTGCCCGCGCTGCTGGCCCTCGCCACCGTGCTCCTCGGCGGGGTGGCCGGGCTGGCCGCGACGAAAGCGCACGACCTCCGCGACACGACCACGACCCGGAACACGGCCATGACTGATCAAACCCGGACCGGCCAGGTCAAGAGCCAGATCATCGATGCGGTGAACACCGTCTTCTCCTACGACCACGCCGATGTCGCCAAGACCGAGCTGGCGGCCCGCGACCTGCTGACCGGCAAGGCCGTGGAGCAGTACCAGGGCATCTTCGGCCTGGTCCGCGAGCAGGCGCTGCGCGACAAGCTGGTGCTGACGACCACGGTCACCGACAGCGGCGTGACGCTGCTGGAAGGCGACCGGGCGCGGCTGCTCATCTTCGCCGATCAGCACAGCACGGCGGCGGAGCCGGGCAAGGCCTCCTACGCTCCGGCGATGTTCGCGGTGGGCGCGGTGCTCGACGGCGACAGATGGAAAATCGAGAACATCGACACGTTCTGAGCAAGGCATGCGCCCTGGTACGGCTGCACGCTATCGTGATGCCCGGTAAGACGGGGGCAAACGCTTAGTAATCGTACATACGGGGTGAGTGACGCATGCGCGTCCGCATTCTCCGGGGCGACCGTGCCACCGCTGTGATCGCCGCAGTGGTGGCCGGTTGCCTCGTCGTCGTGGCGGCGGTGTTCGGCGTGGGCGTGTCGAGCGCCAATCCGAAGCTGGCCGACGTGGGCGCCTGGCTCTGGACCAAGGTCCGCGGGAAGATCGTCCACGTCAACGGCCTGTCCGGAGAGGTCGACGGGTACCTCGACGACAAGGCGGGCCGGCCGCTGCGCATCGTGCAGGACGGGCAGACGGTCCTGCTCGTCGACGACCGCACCGGCGTCGTCAGCCGGATCGAGCCGAGCCAGCTCAGCGTCGCACAGAGCCGCGACTTCGGCGCCGCCGGAATGCAGCTCGTGGTCACCGGCAAGTCCGCCTACGCGGTCAACCCCAAGGGAACGGTGCAACGCATCGACCCGGCCACGCTGAACTCCCTCGGCGCCCCGCTCGAACTGCAGGGACCGCTGGGCGCCGCGCGCATCGACGGCGGCGGCAAGCTGTGGGTCCCGGTACCCGCCAAGGGCGAGGTCGTCCCGGTCACGGCAGGCGTCGCCGAGCAGGCGGTCAAGGCGGGCGAGCCCGGCGAGGAACTCGCCGTCACGATCGCCGGTGGCCTGCCCGTGATCGTCAACACCCGCGCCTCCACCGCCGTGGTGATCGGCTCGGACGGCGGCGCCGGAGAGATCCTGCTGCCCAAGGGCGTCGCCCAGTCGGCCAAGGGCGGCGCGCTCACCCCGCCGGCGACCGAGGGTTCGCTGGTGCCGATCCTGGCGCCCGGCCCCGACGGGCTGCTCGTGGTGATCGACACCGCGTCCAACGCCGTCCAGACCACCAAGCTCGAGTCCGACGAACCCACCGCGCTGGGCGTGCCGCAGGTGCTCGGCTCCAAGGTGTACGTCCCCGACAGCTCCAGCGGCGGCCTCATCGTCTGGGACAGCGCGGCGGGCGGCCGGCCGACCACGATCCAGGTGGCCGAGCAGCCCGGCCCGATCGAGATGTTCGTCAAGGACGGCCTGCTGTGGGCCAACGACGAGAACGGCGACAAGGCCGTCGTCGTCGACCCCGAGGGCCGCAAGCACCCGGTCGACAAGGACGACAGCGACGTCCCCGGCCCGACCAACACGCCCAAGCCCAAGCAGACGCCGAAGCCCGAGCCCACCGCGTCCGGCCGCCAGCCCGACCCGACCAGGACGGCCGACCCGGAGCCCACGGAGACCGAGGAGCCGGAGCCGACGCACAAGCCCTCGAAGAAGCCCACCGAGGAGCCCGAGCAGACGCCCACCCCGACCCGCACGCCGACTCCGACTCCGACCCCGACCCGCACGCCCACCCCGACGCCCACGCCGAGCCCGCCGACCAAGCCCGGCTCGGTCAGCGCCAAGTCCGGGCCAGGGAAGATCGACATCACCTTCAGCCCGTCGACCGGTGGCAAGCCCGACCGCTACACCGTCCAGGTCAACGGCGGCGACGGGCGCGTGTCGCCGCAGTCGGTGGACGCGAACGGGCCGTTCCAGTTCGAGTTCAGCGGCGGGGACTGCGCCAAGGAGTACTCCTTCACGATCGTCGCCCACTGGAAGGGCGGGGAGGTGCCGTCCGCGCCGAGCGCCGGGGTGAAGCCCTGCGTGGCGCCCGGCGCGCCGTCGAACTTCGCCGCCAAGGCCAAGAACCGCGGCGCCGACCTGAGCTGGAGCGCCCCGTCGAACGCCGGGGAAGGCACCACGTACGAGCTGTCCGGGGCCAAGTCGGACAGCTCCATCAGCGGCACCTCGTTCAACGTGGACGGGCTGGACAACAACAAGAAGTACGAGTTCAAGCTGAAGGCCAAGAACGCGGCGGGGGAGAGCCAGGAGGTGGCCAGTGCCACCGCCGACCTGGCCTATCCGCGTCACGCCTACAGGAACGCCAACAACAACCAGACCAACACGCTCGTCCGGCCGGGGCCGTCGAAGAGCGGGGAAGCCGGGACGATCCCGAAGGGCCAGTACATCAGCATCACGGTGATCTGCCAGGTCAAGGGGGCCTCCGTCACGGAGGACGAGACCAAGGAAACCAGCGACGTCTGGAACCGGATCGAGTGGAACGGCGGTGTGGCCTACCTCAGCGTGACGCTGATGGAGTCACCGCGTGGCGCCTTCCCGGCGGCGCCGTTGTTCGAATGCACGGACTGAGAAGGGGGACTCAGCTGTGAGCCACCACCACCTGGAAGAGACCGCGCAGCCGTACCAGCAGCAACAGCTCGCGGGACAGTTCGCCCAGCGCTTCCAGCTGCTCGCGGGCAACATCGAGCACGTCATCAGGGGCAAGCGCGAGGCGATCGAGCTGGCGCTGATCTGCCTGTTCGCCGAGGGGCACCTGCTCATCGAGGACGTGCCGGGCACCGGCAAGACCACGCTGGCCCGCTCGATCGCGGCCAGCGTGGACGCCGAGTGGCGGCGCATCCAGTTCACGCCCGACCTGCTGCCCAGCGACATCACCGGCGTGTCGATCTTTAACCAGGCCTACCAGAAGTTCGAGTTCCACAAGGGGCCGGTCTTCGCCAACATCGTGCTCGCCGACGAGATCAACCGGGCCTCGCCCAAGACGCAGTCGGCGCTGCTGGAGGTCATGGAGGAGCGGCGGGTCACCGTCGACTCCGAGCCACACCAGGTGCCGCGGCCCTTCCTCGTGGTCGCCACGCAGAACCCCGTCGACATGGACGGCACCTACCCGCTGCCCGAGGCGCAGCTCGACCGCTTCCTCATGCAGATCTCCGTCGGCTACCCCGACCACGCCTCCGAGGTCGAGGTGCTCAAGGGCGGGCCGTCCGGGCCCCAGGTCGAACGGCTGCCGGTCGTCGCCCGCGCCGCCGACGTGGCCGGGATGATCGACTTCGCGACCCGCATCCACGTGGCCGATCCGGTCTACGACTACATCGTGGCGCTGTGCGGCGCCACCCGGAACCATCCGGCGCTCCGGCTCGGGGCGAGCCCGCGAGGCAGTCTCGCGCTGCTGCGCGCCGCCCGGGTCAAGGCCGCCGCCGCCGGGCGGCACTTCGTGGTGCCCGAGGATGTGAAGGCGCTGGCCGTACCGGTGCTGGCGCATCGTCTGATCCGCACGCCCGACGCGGAGCTGCGCGAACTGACGGCGGGACAGGTGCTCGGCGAGATCCTCACCGGGATGCCGGTGCCGCAGGCGGTCTGAGATGCTGACACCGCTCGGATGGGGGACGCTGGGCGGGTCCCTGGTGCTGTACGCGGCCGGATTCCTGCTCGGCTACACCGAGCCCGTCGTGCTGGCCACCGGCGGGCTGCTCGCGCTCGGCGTCGCGCTCGCCTGGACCGCGCCCAAGCCGCGGCTGGAGGTCAGCCGCGAGGTGACGCCGCTGAAGGTGCCGCGCGGTGACGCCGCCGTGGCCGTGCTCAACGTGCGCAACCTCGGCCGCTGGGCGCTGTCCGGCCTGCGCGCGCACGACCGCATCGGCGCCGCCGAGCACACCGTCGACCTGCCGCGCCTGCCCCGTCAGGGCGCGCGCATGGTCTCCTACCCGCTGCCGACCTCCGTGCGCGGCGAGATCCCCGTCGGTCCGTTGCGGCTCGTGCGCGCCGACCCGCTCGGGCTCACCCGCAGAGTCCGCGAGTACGGCGCCGCCGCCACCCTCCTGGTCCGCCCGCGCACCGTGGCACTGCCCGTGCCCCCGTCCGGACGCGCCCACCACCTGGAGGGCCCCACCAGCGACAACGCCCCCAGCGGCACCGCCACCTTCCACACCCTGCGCGAGTACGTGGTCGGCGACGACCTGCGCCACGTCCACTGGAAGTCCAGCGCGCGCACCGGGACGCTGATGGTCCGCCAGCTCATCGACGCCAGCCTGCCCACCACGACCGTCGTCCTGGACACCCGCGACCTGACCGAGCCCGCCGTCGACGCCGCCGCCTCCGCCGCCGTGGCCGCCGCCCGCGCCGGCTTCCCCGTACGGGTGCTGACCGGCGACGGCCCGCTGGCCGAGACCAAGTCCGACGCCGAGATGCTGCTGGACCGGCTCGCCCTGGTCGCTCCCGGAACCTCGGGCGTCACCGAGGCCGTCCGGCTGGCGCGGGGCGGGGGTTCGCTCGTGGTCGTCACCGCCGACCCGGCCGAGGTGGGGCGGTGCGCCGGGGTACGGCGCCGCTTCGACCGCGTGATCTGCGTGTACCTGGGCCACGGCCGTCCGGCCACACCGGGCGTCACGCTGGTCCCGATGTCCGACCTCAACGCCCTTTCCCTGGCCTGGAGCGCCCGATGACCCCCACCCCGCGCTCCCCGGGTGCGCCCGTCTCCGGCCAACACCCAGCCATGCCCGGCCCCGGCCAGCCTTCGGGCCTGCCCGGCTTCGGCCAGCACCCGGATCTGTCCGGCCAACACCCGGGTTCGCCCGGCCCCGGCCAGTCCTCGGCTTCACCCGGCTATGGCCGGCCCGCGCCCGGTTATGGCCAGACTTCGGGTTCACCCGGGCCCGGCCAGGAGGCTGGGTTCCCGGTCGGCTCGTCAGAGGGCGGCTCGCCGGAGGGTGGCGGGCGGCGGGGGCGGCGGCGCGCCGGTGCCGTGGCGGGGGCACGTGGCGTAGTCGGGGAGCGGGGTGTGGCGGGGGAGCATGGTGTAGCCGGGGAGCGGGGTGTGGCGGCAGGTGGCCGGGCGCTGGGGTGGCGGCTGGTCGTGGCACTGCTGCTGGTCGCGGGGCTGGCCGGGGTGGCGGGCTGGGGGTTCCATCGGGTCTTTCCCGCTCAGCCTCTGCTCCTGGCCCTGGCCCCCGCTGCCCTCGTGCCGCCGCTGGTGGCGTTGCTCACCAGGAACCGGCCGCTCTGGCTGGCGTTGGCGCTCAACGTGGTCCTGTGGTTCGCGGCCACCGTCCCGCTCTACAAGGGCGTCGCGCCCGGGATGGTCAAGGACCTGGCCAACTCCTGGCAGGCCCTGCTCACCACCCTCCTGCCCGCCCAGCCGGAACCACGCCTGCTCATCCTGGTCCACGCGGCCGTCTGGGTGGCCGCGACGGTCGGGGCCGAGACCGTGGTGCGGAGCGCGACCCGGATCGCCGCCGCGTTGCCCGCGATGGCGGCGTTCGGGCTGGCCCTGCTGCTCGGCGTGGACGGCGACGGCTCGAACCTGCCCGTGGCCGCCGCGCTGGTCGTGCTCACGGCCGCGCTGGCCATGGTGCGCGACGAACGTCCCGCGCGCTGGCTGCTGGCGGGGTTGCCCGCGGCGGCGCTGCTGGCGGGCGCGGCGCTGGTCGCGGGGCAACTGCTGCCCGTGGCGGCGGAGCCGTACAACCCCCGGCGGAACGCCGAACTGCCGCCCCCCATCCGCGTCGACAGCGTCAGCCCGCTCGACCGTGTGTCCGCGTGGCTGCAGTTTCCCGACCGCCCGCTGTTCACCGTCAAGGCCGACCGACCGGCCAACTGGCGGCTGGCCGTACTGGATCGTTATGACGGCGTGCGCTGGACGTCGGGCGCGCGCTTCCAGCCGACCGGCGGGCGGGTGCCCGCCGGTGAGTGGACGGGCACGGTCGACACGGTACGGCAGAGCGTCACGATCGACGGCCTGCCCGGCGGCTGGCTGCCCGCGGCCGAGCGTCCCGCCGAGGTCACCGGCGTGCCCGGCCTGGGCGTGGACCCGAGCAGCGGAGCGCTGCTGGTCTCGCCCAAGCCTGACAAGGGGTTCACGTACCAGGTGAGCTCGCGGGTGCCCAGGCCGTCGAAGGAAGACCTGGTCGGGGCGGTGCCGGTGAACGATCCGGCGCTGACCGCCTTCCCTGACGCGCCGCAGGAGGCGGAGTTCCGGAAGCTGGCGCAGCAGGCGACGAAGGGGGCGGACGCGCCGATCAAGCAGGCGTACCGGCTGCAGAAGTACCTGCGGACCACCGCCAGCAACGACCCGACGGCGCCGCCGGGGCACTCGCTGAAGGGGCTGGAGTTCTTCCTGGAGACCACGCATCGGGGGACGTCGGAGCAGTTCGCCTCGACGTTCGCGCTGATGGCACGGACGCTGGGGCTGCCGACGCGGGTCGTGGTGGGGTTCCGGCCGGGGCAGCAGTCGAATGGCGTCTACCAGGTCATGTCCGGAGATGTCGTGGCTTGGGCGGAGGTCAAGTTCGAGGGGCTGGGGTGGCTGCCCTTCTACCCGACACCCGGCAAGAGCGGCTCCAAGGACGACCACGACGTGGTGTCGTCGGCGATCGAGGAGAGTGAACGGCTGGAGGGCGAGTTCACGCAGGGCGGGGTGAACAAGCCGAAGCCGTCGGCCAAGTCGTCCACGGGCGGGTCGCGCAGGACCGGCGAGGGGCCGCCGCTGTGGGTGATCATCCCGGCGGCCGGGGCGGGCGTCCTCGTGATCTACGCGGTGGTGGCGATGGCGCTGCCGTGGTGGCGGCGGCGTCGCAGGCGTAGGGCGGCCGGAGCCGAGGGCCGGGTACTCGGCGCCTGGGTCCAGTCATGCGACGACCTGGGCCTCAAGGATGACAAGGCGCTGACGGCCGAGGAGGTGGTCGCCCGTCATCCCGAGGCCATCTCCCACCATCTCCGGCCTCTCGCCGAGATTTCCAACTTCGTCCGCTACGCCCCCACCGGCAGCACTGGCAGCACTGGCAGCACTGGCAGCACCGACAGCGCCGCCATCGCCGACCAGGCCGCCGACGAGGCATGGCGCCGCAGCGACGCCGTCCGCGCCGAGGTCCGCCGCAGCACCCCCCTCAAACACCGCCTCCGCCGCCGCCTCCTCTTCCGCTGACCCCTCCCCGGTCACCCCCGGGAGTCACGCGCCCTTGGGTGGGTACCTTCGCCGGGCATGCCCTCCGGAGCGGCTGCCCCCACGGAGCCCTCCTCCCCGGGCGTCGTGCTCCCCGGGCGTCGTGCTCCCCGGGGGTGGTGCTCCCCGGGGGTGGTGCTCCCCGGGGGTGGTGCTGCCCGGGCGTGGTGCTGCCTCCGGGAGGCTTCCCCAGTTGGCCCCACCGGGATGGCGCTCCCTGGGCTTGGTCCCCCGCGGCGGGGCCGGGTGGGCGGTTGGGTGAGGGGTGGTGGGGTGTGGGGGTCTGGGAGGATTTCGGGGTGCGAAGTGTTGAGGCGCAGCTGATTCACCGGCCGGCCGGACGGGGTGCCGGGGAGGTGGTGCGGCATCTGCTGGCCGTACAGGCGCAGGATGTGGGGGCTGCTCAGCTGGCTCTGCGGGCGCGGTCCGCCACCGTCACCCCGGCCGAGATCGACGCGGCCGTGGAGCGGCGTGAGATCGTGCGGGCGTGGGGGCCGCGCGGGACGCTCCACTACATCCATCATGACGACCTGGCCTGGCTGCTCGCGCTGACCAGCCGCCGGACGGGGTCGCTGCTGCGGCTGTCGCAGGAGGGCGTGCGGGGTGACGACCTGCTGCCGCTGATCGAGGGCGCGCTCTACGGGCAGGGGCCGCTGACCAAGGCCGAGCTGGAAACGCGGCTGGGTGGGCGTGCGCGCGGGCAGGGCATCGTTCATCTTGTGGGGCTGGCCGCTTCGCATGGGCTCGCGGTGCTTGGGCCGTTGCGTGGTGGGAAGCCGACGTATGTTCATGCTGCCGACTGGCTGGGCGGGCCGATCGTGTTCGAGCCTGATCGGGACAAGGCGCTGGCCGAGCTGGCTGTCCGGTATCGGCGCTCGCACATCCCCGCCGAGCCAGAGGATCTGGCCGCCTGGGCGGGGGTGGCGGTGGGGGAGGCCCGTCTGGGGTGGAAGGCGACTTCGGCTCCAGCCCGGGAGGAGACGGCCGGACGGGTGGTCAGGCTGCTTCCGGCGTTCGATGAGCTTCTGATGGGGTGGAAGTCCCGCGATCCGATCCTGGCGCCGGAGCACGCCCGCAAGGTCTTCCCCGGTGGCGGCATCCTGCGCCCGTCCGTGCTGGTGGACGGCCGGGTTCGCGGGACCTGGACGCGAAAGGGCAGCGCCGTCGCGGTCGAGCCGTTTGACGAGTTGCCGCCGCTGGACGACGAGATCGCGGATGTCCGTCGGTTCCTGGCTTAGGTTGAAATATCGGGATAACCGTGTGCGGCGGCCGCCCGCCGAAACCGCTCAACCAGCTCAGGTCGTGAAATTTCCGGCACCCAGACCGCTTCCGTGAAGCTCCACAACAAGTAGGGATGCGCGCCCATCCCATAAAGCTCGCCGTAGTCCCGGCGGGCCAGCGCGTTACGCTCCTCGCCGGTCAGCGGGCCGCCTGCCCACTCCCGCGCGTACGCCACCGGGTCACCGACATACGCCGCCAAACAGTCAGGCGACATGTTGACCTCGCGCATGAACGCGTTGACCCCGTACCGGCTCATGGCGCCCACTCGAAGAACGGCGAGGTGGCGAACCGCGAAAGCGCCCCTTCGGCGGACAACGCGGGCTTCCCTCCGGCCACCCCCATCGCGACCAGGAAGTTCAGGAACTGGTGCGACACGTTCCCCGCCTCGGTCAGCCGCTCGTACGTCAGCTCGCCCAGCGCCCCGTCCACGTCGCCCGAGGCCACCCACTCCACCGCCCTCTCATCGAAGGCCCGCGACGGCGAGCCCGCGAAGTGCCGGGGCCCGCCCACCTCCGTGGCCAGGTGCCCGCTGGCGATCACCGCCACCCGCCGGTCGACCGGCGAGTCCTCAAGCGCCTGCCGCAGCACCTCGCCCACCCGGAAGAACCGGGCAGCGGACGGCAGCGGCGGCGCCATGCAGTTGGTGAACACCGGCACCACGGGCACCTCCAGCTCCGGCGTCAGGTACAGCAGCGGCAGCAGCACGCTGTGGTCGGCGCGGAAGGCGTCGGAGGCGGCGAAGTCCACCCCGCGCTCGATCCCGCCGCCCAGCAGCTCCCGCCCCAGCTCCGCGTCACCCACCAGTTCCCGGTACGGCAGGCCGAACTCCCGCTCCTCGTTCCAGAACGTCGCCGGAACGACAGGCGCCTTGCCCACCAGGAAGGCGGGCATCGTGTCGTAGAACCACTGCGTCAGGTGGTCGGTCGCCACCACGACCACGGCATCCGGCTTCGCGGCGGCCAGCCGTACCCGCAACCGCTCGAAACCCGCGCGCGTGGCGGCCAGGTCGTCGCCCCGCGCCCGCCACAGCAGCGGGTTGTGCGTGGTGCCGTAGACGCCGACGATCTCAGCCAAGGCCGAACAGCTCCCTCGCGTTGTCCAGCATGATCCGCTGCCGCGAGGCGGGCTTGAAGTCGAGCGACTCGAACTCCGCCGCCCAGCGCTCGGGGCCCAGCACCGGCCAGTCGGTGCCGAACAGCACGCGCTTCGTGATCACGCTGTCGGCGTAGTGGACCACCTCGGCCGGCCAGTAGCGCGGCGCCCAGCCCGACAGGTCGAGGTAGTAGTTGGCCTTGTGCCAGCAGGCGGCCAGGTTGTCCAGATGCCACGGCCAGCCGGGGTGCGCGGCGATCACCGTCAGCTCGGGGAAGTCGGCGGCCACGTCGTCCAGGTAGGGGATCGGCCGGGTGTACTCCAGCTTGTAGCCCATGCCGCCGCGGGTGCCGGCGCCCGCGCCGAGGAACCCCCCGTGGAACATGACCGGCAGCCCCAGCTCCGCGCAGACCTCCCAGATCGGATAGAAGCGCTCGTCGTTGGGGAAGAAGCGCTGGCGGCCGGGGTTGAGCTCGCCGACGCCCCTGATGCCGTACTCGTCGTGGCAGCGCCGGATCTCCCGCGCCGCGTCCGGCGACCAGGGGTCGATGCCGCAGAACGCGATGAAGGTGTCGGCGTGCTCGCGCTGCGCCCGGCCGAGCGCGTCGTTGAGCTCCGGCAGCCCGGCCGAGTTGACGATCACGGCCATCATGTCGCGCTCGCGGTAGAGGTCGGCCTGGGCGGCGAACGAGATCGGGGTGCGCTCCTTGCCGAAGTGGGCGCCCATCTGGCTGCGGCGGTGTCCCATCGCGGCCAGGAACTCCTCGGTCTGCGGGTGGGTGTGCACGTCGATGGCTTTCACTGCAGCTCCGGTGCGGGTCTGGTGGCGGGACGCGGCAGCCGCCGCTCGTGCGTGGAGAAGCGGGTGCCCGGCCGGGTGGTCTCGTCGTCGATCAGGCCCAGGTGCAGCGCCTGCGGGTCCTGGACCAGGTCGGCGACGGTGTTCAGCGGCCCGTGCGGGATGTCGGCGGCGGTCAGGCGCTCGAACCACTCATCGCGCGGCCGCTTGGCCGTCTCGGCCCGCAACGTCTCCTCCAGCTCCGCGTAGTGGCGAAAGCGCAGCTCACGGGTGGCGAAGCGGGGATCCTCCGCCAGATCGGGACGCTCCAGGACCTTCAGCAGCCCGAGCCAGAACTTCTCCGGCACCGACAGATGGATCACGAACGGCAGTCCCTCCGAGCTCACGCACCCGTAGGCCTGCGCCCGCGCCGCCCTGGTCGAAGGCCCGGCGACCGTGCCCGTCTCCAGGTAGGTGGCGATCGGCTCGGTCAGGAAGTCGGTCAGCGCCCCGAGCATCGACACTTCCACGCGCCGGCCCTCGCCGGAGGCCGAGCGCGCGTGCAGCGCCGCCAGGATGCCCTGGACCGCCGACATGCCCGACAGAAGATCCGAGAACGCCGGCCCGGCCGGGCGCGGATCGTCCAGCGGCACCAGATGTCCGTACATGCCGCCGATCGCCGAGATGATCGTGTCGTACGCCGGGCGCTTCGCGTACGGCCCGCTCGGCCCGAACCCGGTGATCGAGCAGTACACCAGCCGCGGCTCCCGCACCTTCATGACCGGCCAGCCGAAGCCCAGCCGGTCGGCCACCCCGGGCCGGAAGTTCTCGATCAGCACGTCCGCGCCGGAGACCAGCTCCAGCAGCGCCGCCAGCCCGTCCGGGTCCTTCAGATCGAGCGTCACCGAGCGCTTGCCCCGGTTGTAGGCGGCGAACTGCGGACTGTACGGCCGGCCGCCGCCACCCTGCCAGCGTCGCATCGGATCGCCGCCCGGCGGCTCCACCTTCGTCACCTCCGCGCCGAGGTCGGCCAGCAGCTTCCCCGCGTACGGCGCGGAGATGTACTGGCCCGCCTCGATCACGCGCAGCCCGCTCAGGGGCATGTCAGCTCCTCCTTAGTCACGAGCATCACCTTGCCGAGATGGTCGCGCCGGCCCGCCATGGCGAAGGCCGCGCCGACCTCCTCCAGCGGCAGCTCCGCCGCCACCGGCGGTCTGACCAGGCCGCGGGCCACCAGGTCCAGGCCGTCGCGGACGTCGGCGTAGTCCGCGGCGGCGCAGCCGTACAGGGTGACCCGGCGGGTGTAGAAGGCGCGGGTGTCGATCGCGACGGCCGAGTCCGGCAGCGCCGCGGCCACGACCACCGCGCCCGCCCACGCCACGCACCGCAGCGCCGCCGAGATCAGCTCGCCGCTGCCCGTCGCGTCCAGCACCAGGGCGGGCGACCTGCCGTCGAGCGCCTTCTCCAGCGCCTCGCCGGCGCCCTCGCGCGAGTAGGTGACCACCTCGCTCGCGCCCAGGCCGGGCAGGTCGCCGATCGGCTCGCCCTCCAGGGCGCCCGCGGTCACCTCGGCGCCCAGCGCGGCCGCCACCTGCACCGCGGCGCAGCCGAGCGCCCCGGTGGCCCCGGTCACCAGCACCTTCCGCGGGACGCCCCGGCCTGATCGGCGGATCATGTGCAGCGCGATGGGCACGCTGTGCACCGCCGCCGCGGCCCTCGGGAACGGCAGCGGCCCCACGTCGAACGCCACGCGGGAGGGAACCGCCACGTAAGAAGCGGCGCCGCCGTCACGGTGGATGCCGACGACCGTCTGGGCCGGGCAGTCGGCCTCGCGGCCGGCCGTACACGCGCCGCATCGGCCGCACGGGACGTTCGGCTTGACCGCGACGCGCGCCCCCACGCGGTCGGGCACGCCCGGCCCGCAGGCGACGACGACGCCCGCCGGGTCGAGCCCGATCGTGCGGGGGAGCAGCACGCCGGGGCCGAGCGGCGCGCCCGCCATGACCTGGCGTTCGAGCTGGTTCACCCCGACCGCCCGCACCTCGATCAGCACCTCGCCCGGACCCGGCTCCGGCACCGGTACGTCGGCGACGCGCAGCCGCGAGCCGTCCCAGCGTGCCGCCCTCATGGGCGCTTGGCCACGCCGAGCGCGTCCTGCGCGCGGGTGAGCTGGCCGAGATGGGTGAACGACGCGAACGGCGCCGGCGGCAGCTTCAGCACGGCGAGCAACTCCTCGAAGCCCTTCGGGTTCAGCCCCATGTCGTCGTCGTAGAGCAGCGGGCCGTTGGCGTAGACCTCGGGCTCCTCGTCCAGCGGCGTCACGGTGAAGCCCTTGGCGCGCATCAGCTTCTGCACGTACGCCTGCTGCGCGGGGTCCTTGTAGACCTTGATGCCCTTGATCGTCGCCCGGATGAAGCGGGCCGTGGTGTTCGGGTTGCGGTCCACGAAGTCCTTGAGCGCGGTCAGGCTGTCGTTGGGCCACTCCTTCATCACGTCCAGCACCAAGCGGCCCTGCACCAGCTTCTTGTGCCGGGGGAAGATCACGGTCATCGCCAGCTTGCCCTGCTTGAACTGTTCCACCCAGGCGTTCGAGCCGCCCGGCAGGTTCACCGGCTTCACCGCCACGCCCGTCAGGTCGAAACCGGCCTCCTTGAGCAGCTGTACCCGCACGTCGTACTCGATCGTGCCGGGATTGGCGCCCAGCAGCACCGGCTTGCCCGCGAGGTCCTGCGGCTTGGCGATCTGCGGCTGGACCACCACGACGAACGGCTCGCGGTTGCGGTACCCGGCCACGATCCGCAGCCCGGTGCCCGCCGTCGCCGCCGCGACCACGTCGGGCGAGGCCTCGGCGCCGAAGTCGAGGCTCCCGCCGACCAGGCCCTCCCTGATCGACTGCACCTCCACCCGCTCGACCGTCAGCCCCTCCTCCTTGTAGAAGCCCTTGTCGAGGGCGATCTCGACGGGGGCGTTGGTGTCCAGGTTCGGCAGCCGCATGCCGATCTTCAGGGTGGTCTTCTCCGGCGCGCCGATGGGTCCGGTCGCGGCGGGCGCGGGCGTCTGTGGCGCGTTGCCGCCACATCCGGCGATCAGGAGTACGGCCAGCGGCACGATCAGACGTTTCATGACACTCCTTCGGCATACCAGGGAGCGGCGATCCGGCGAGCGAGACTCACCAGCGCCATCAACACGTTGGCGATGACGACCAGCAGAAGCGTGAGCGCCAGCGCGGATGCCAGGTCGAAGTCGGCCGACCTGCGGAAGATCAGGTAACCGAGCCCCTGGCTGCCCCCGATGAACTCGCCGACCACGATGCCGACCATGGCCCTGGCCACGCCCATGCGGATCCCGGTGAGGATCAGCGGGAGCGCCGCCCAGAGCTGCACCCTGAGGAACACCTGGATACGGCCGCAGCCGTACACCCGGGCCGCCCGCACCAGCGAGGGATCCACGCCCCTGATGCCGTCCATGGTGTTGATCGCGATCGGGAAGACCGCCATGAGAAAGATGATGAGGATCTTGGGCGCCGCCCCGAACCCGAGCCACAGCACGAGAAGCGGCTGGAAGGCGATCCTCGGCATCGCGTAGGCCGTCCAGAACGGCGGCCCGGCCACGTCGCTGACCAGCCGCGACGACCCGAGCGCCAGCCCGCACGGCACGCCGACGACCACCGCGAGCAGGAACCCGGTCACCGCGTTCTGCGTGCTGAACCAGGCGTGCTCCGGCAGCGTGCCGTCGGCCAGCATCCCGGTGAACGCCGTCCAGATCGCGCTGGGCGGCGGCACGAACGACGGGCTGGCCAGCTTGAGCCCGCTGATCGCCAGCTCCCACAGCGCGAACAGCGCCGCCACCTCCAGGGCGACCGCCCACCTCTTGAGGTCACGCATGGTTCCTCCACCCGCCGGCCCGGCGTTCGGCCAGGTCGAGCAGCCGTACCAGCACCACCGACAGCACGACGTAGACGCCGATGGCGGCGAACGCCTCGCCGGTCCTGAACCGCGCGGTGGCGTTGACGATGATCGACCCGACGCCGCTGGGTGAGCCCACCATCTCGCCGACCAGCAGGCCGATCATCGACGTGGGCACCGCCAGCCGAAGACCCCCGATCACGTACGGCACCGCCCACGGCAGCCGGATCTTCAGGTAGACCGCCATCCGGCCCGCGCCGAACACCCGGGCCGCCCTGATCAGCGACGGGCTGGTCTGCGCCGCGCCGGTCGCGGTGTTGAGCGCCACCGGGATCATCGTGCTGAGGAAGACCAGGACGACGATCGGCCCGTCGCCGTAGTCGAGCCAGGCGGTGAGCGTGGGCTGGAGCGCGATGAGCGGCGTCGCCCACAGGGACCAGAGCAGCGGCATGAGCAGCCGGTTGGCCCACGGCAGGCTCCCGGTCACGAGTCCGGTGACCACTCCGGCGGCCGCGCCGAGACTGTATCCAATCAGCCAGCTTCTGGCGCTGGTGCCGAGGTGGCCGGCCAGTTCGCCGCTGGACGTGAGCGAGGCCAGCGCGCCGGCCACGTCGCCGGGGGAGGGGAAGAAGACGCGGTTGACCAGTTCGAGCTCGACCACGGCCACGTGCCAGAGCGCCACGAAGACCACCAGGTCGGCCAGGGCGATGAGCGGGGTGCGGTACTTCCAGGGGCGGCGGGCCGTACCGGATGGGCGGGCGCGCAGGGGTTTGGCGGGGGCGGTGCGCGCGGTCATTCCGCGGCCCCGCGGGCCGCGGCCACGGCGTCGGACTCCAGCGACTTCCACAACTGGTCGCGCAGCCCTTCGCGGTTGCCCGGCGTCACGGAGACGATCTCCTTGATGGTGCCCGGGTGCGAGCTGAACACCGCGATCCGGTCCCCGAGCTGGACGGCCTCGTCGATGCTGTGGGTGATGAAGACGACGGTCTTGCCGGTGGCGTCGATGATGCGCTTCAGCTCGGCCCGCATGACCTCGCGGGTCAGCGCGTCGACCGCGCCGAGCGGTTCGTCCATGAGCAGGATGCGCGGATCGGCGACCAGCGACCTGGCCAGCCCGGCGCGCTGCTGCATGCCGCCGGACAGTTCGCGCGGGTAGGAGTTCTCGAATCCGGACAGGCCCACGAGGCGGATGGCCTCGGCGATCCGGTCGGCGGCGCCCTCCTTCAGCCGGGGCTGCATCTCCAGCCCGAATCGGACATTGTCGGCGACGGTACGCCAGGGCAGCAGGGCGTAGTCCTGGAAGACCACGGCCCGGTCGGGGCCCGGCGCGGTGACCGGGCGGCCGCCGGCCAGGATCGTGCCGGTCGTCGGGGTGAGCAGGCCCGCCACGCAGTTGAGGACCGTGGTCTTGCCGCAGCCGCTGGGCCCGAGGACGGTCAGGAACTCGCCTTCCATGACGTCGAGGTCGACGTCCTGCACGGCGATCAGCCGGTTGCCCGTCCTGGCGACGTGGTACCGGACGGACAGGTCGCGGATCTGGATGATCGGATCGGTCGCCATAAACGGCTCCGTACTCCCAGGGGAACGAGATGGCTACATTATTCATGGCCTTAAATCACGGTCAACCCCCTCCTATCGGACGTTTCCGAGAGAGTGTTGACAAGATTGGATACGAAATCCAGGCTGTGGGCATGCGCACAGAAGAAGTGAGCTGGTACAGCGAAGGCGACCGGATCAGCGCCCTGTGGCGTACCCCCGACGAGGGGGCGGGGCCGTACCGCGCCATCGTCCAGGGCCCCGGCTGGCTGGGGCTCAAGGACGCGAAACTCTACGTCCGCTATCACGAGGCACTGACCGCGGCGGGCTTCGCCGTGCTGGTCTTCGACTACCGGGGCTTCGGCGGCTCCGAGGGCGACCGGTCGATTCTGTCGCCGGTCCGGCAGTTGCAGGACCTGCGCTCCGCCGTCACGTACCTGAGCGGGCGCGACGACGTCGTGCCCGACGGCATCGGCGTCTTCGGCAGCGGCGGCTCCGGCGGCGGCAACGCCGTGCTGCTGGCCGCCGCCGACCGGCGGGTCCGGGCCGCGGTCAGCCAGCTGCCCGTCGCCGACGGGGCCGACTGGCTGCACCGGATGCGCAGCGAGTACGAGTGGCTGGAGTTCCTGGCCGACGTCGAGTCCGACCGCCTCGACCGCGTACGCACCGGCAAGGGCCGCCTCGTCCATCCCCGCGAGGAGATCATGGTCCCGACCAAGGAACGGCGGGCCACGACCGTCAAGGCCGACGTGGACGAGCGCATCCCGACCCAGGTGGCGTTCGCCCCCGCGGTGGAGGAGATCCTCGCCTACCGGCCCGCGGCGGCCACGGTGCACACCCCGCTGCTGGTCATCGGCATCGAGAACGACGCCACCACCCCCACCGACCACGCCGAGCAGGTGTACGCCGCCGCCCGCGGCCCCCGCGAGCTGATCATGCAGCGGCACACCACCCACTACGCCGCCTACGACCGCTACTGGACCGAGGTGACCCCGAGGGTCGTCGCCTGGTTCGACCGCCACCTCGGACCCGCCCACCTGGTGGTCTCCACCCCCGAGGGCGACGCGCGGATCGAGGCGCCCGCATGATGAGGATCGCCGGAGGAACGGTCGTCACCCCCGCCGGCCGCCTCGACGCCGACGTGCTCGTGTCCGGCGGCAAGATCGCCGGACTGGTCTCCCGGGAGGTGGAGACCGGAGACCAGGTGGTCGACGCCACCGGCAAGCTCGTCCTGCCCGGGATGGTCGACGTGCACGTCCACACCCGCGAACCCGGCTTCACCCACAAGGAGGACATCCTCACCACCACCCGCCAGGCCGCGGCCGGAGGTGTGACGACGATCTTCGGGATGCCCAACCTCGACCCGCCCACCACCACCGCCGAGACCCTGCGGGACGTCCTGTCCCGATACGCGGCGACCTCGATCGTGGACTACAACCACAACCCCGCCGCCACCCTGACCGACCAGGTCCCCAAGATGGCCGAGATGGGCATCAGGGCCTACAAGGTGTACATGGTCGTCGACACCGGCCGCACCTACCCGCACCCCGCCGGAACCGGCATGCACGACCACGGCGACCTGCTGCGCATGATGGACACCATCGCCGCCACCGGCAAACGCTTCATCGTCCACCCGCACGACCAGGCGCTCATGGACTACATCGAGGGCCGCTACCTGGAGCGCGGCGAGAACACCCCGCAGGCCTACGCCCAGGCCTATGCCGAACGCGAAGGCGTCATCTGGGACACCGCCATCGACGTCGTCCTCCGCCTGGCCGAGGCCAGCGGCTGCCCCGTCCACCTGGCCCACATGCAGACCCGCCGCTCCGTCGACGCCGTCCGCCGGGCCAAGGCCCGGGGCGTGGACGTGACGTGCGAGGTCAACCACTGGATGCCGTTCCTGGCCCGGTGGGAGCACGTCGAGCGGCTAGGGCCTTATGCGCTCTCGTACTGGGTGCCCGACGACGCCCGCGAGGCGGTCTGGGACGGCATGCGCGACGGCACCATCGACATCGCCGCCTCCGACCACGCGCCGCACACGCGCGAGGAGAAGGAGATCGGCTGGACCCGCATGTGGAGCTCCCACACCGGAACCCCCGGCATCCAGTACTTCTACCCCCTCCTCCTGAACGCCGCCCTGTCCGGTCAGATCACCCTGGAACGCGTCGTCGAAATGGCCGCCGAGACCCCTGCCCGCAAGTTCGGCCTCCCCACGAAGGGCGCCCTGCTCCCCGGCCGCGACGCCGACATCGTGATCGCCGACCCTGACGCGCCGTGGACCATCACCGACGCGGACGTCCTGTCCAGGGTCGGCTGGACACCCTATGCGGGGGTGACGTGCGGGGTCCGCATCGACCGCACGTTCGTCCGCGGAGTCGAGGTGTACGGCGACGGCCAAGTCGTCGGCCACCCAGGCCACGGCCAACAAGCCTGACCCACCCCCAGCCTCCACCCCTCACCCCGCCTCCCGCCCCCAACCTCCACCCCCCAACCTCCACCCCCCAACCTCCACTCGCCAACCTCCAACCCGACTCCACCTCCGACCCGACTCCACCCCGCCTCCGCCTCCCAACCTCCGCCTCCCGTCTCACCTTCACCACCCGCCCTGCCTCCACCACCGCGCCCTCGACCTCCTCCTCTCATTCCGGAAGCCCGGGACCAGGACCGAGGCCGAGAAGCCGAGATCGTGGCTCCGGCTTTCCGGCCGGAAGGCTCGGGGCACCCGGAGACCTGGGAACCCCGAGTCTCAGGGCCCAGGGGGTTGAGGGCCCAGGGCCTTGTGACGCCGAGGGCTTGAGGGCCGAAGGGCTTGAGGGGCTCAGGTCCCGCAGGGTTCAGGGGTTTGAGGGGTTGGGGAGGGCGGGTGGGGCGGTAGCCGTACCTCATGGATTTAAGGAGATTTGTCGTGAAATTCGGCCTCTTGCTTCCCCACTTTGGTGAGTTCGCCTCCCGTGACCGGTTGCTCCGTGGCTCGCAGCGGGCCGAGGAACTGGGGTTCGACTCCGTCTGGGTGCGTGACCACCTGGTCTTCGAGCCGCACGGTGAGATGGAGTCGCCCAACCGGGAGTTCTACGACGCGCTCACCACGTTGACCGCCATCGGGGCGGTGACCTCGCGCATCCAGCTCGGCACCGGCTCGCTGATCCCCTTCCGCCACCCGCTGACCACCGCGCTGCAGCTCGGCACCATGACGCAGCTCGTCGGCGACCGGCTCATCCTGGGGTTCGGGGCGGGCACCTTCCAGCACGAGTTCGACGCGATCGGCTGGGGCGACAGGGACCGCGTCTCGCTGGTCCGCTCCAACGCCGAGATCCTGCGCAAGGTCGCCGTCGAGAACGACGTGAGCTACTCCGACGACAACTTCACCTTCACCGGCGTCAGCATCGAACCCAAGCCCGTCGGCGGCCCCGTCCCCTTCTGGTACTGCGGCGCCACCCCCCGCAGCGCCCGCCTGGCCGCCGAGTGGGCCGACGGCTGGATGCCCGGCCGCATCTCGCTGGCCACGATCCGCCGCCGCGTCGAGAGCATGCGCGAGATCTGCGAGGAGAACGGCAGGAAGCTCCCGACCGTCGCCGTCATCCCGCCCACCTCCGTCGCCGCGACCAGGGAGGAGGCGCTGCGCGACGTCAACGTCCCGGGCCTGCTGGCCTGGGCGAACAAGGCCAAGTTCGCGGTCAGGCCGCCATCGGGCCGGTTCGAGACGGTCGAGGACCTCGAAGGCCAGCTCATCGTCGGCGATCCGGGGGAGATCGTGGACGAGGTGAAGAAGTTCGAGGCGGCCGGGGTGGAGCACCTCGTCTTCGACTTCCGCTTCTCCTTCCCGCGCTGGTTCGAGGTGATCGACCTGCTCGGGGCCGAGGTACTGCCCAGACTCCGGTAGTGTCCCGCATGGCGGGACACCTGTGCTTGGATTGGATCCGATAACCGGATCCCCGGGAGAGGCGTGAGCGTGGAGACCGCGACCAAGCCCTCGTTCGACGATGTCGTCGGCCGTATGTCCGCTGGATACAAAACGGTCGGACAGATGGCCTACGACGTCATCCGCGAGTGCATCATCACCGGCGTGCTGGCACCCGGCGAGCATCTGCGCCAGGAGGAGCTCGCCGAGCGCCTCGGCGTCTCGCGCATCCCGGTGCGCACCGCGCTCATGCAACTGGAGTCCGAGGGGCTGGTCTCCTTCCACCCGCACCGCGGCGCCGTGGTGCGTACGCTCACCGTCGAGCAGGTCCGCGAGATCTACGAGCTGCGCGTCCTGCTGGAGTCGCACGCCCTGCGCAAGTCCATCGCCAGGATGACCTCCGCCAGGGCGGCCCGGCTGCGCGAGCTCGGCACCGCCCTCGACGAGCCCCACGTCAGCAGCTCGCTGGCCGAGGAACGGGCCGCCTTCTACCGGGAGCTGTACGACGCGGGCGAGAACCCCGTCGCCGTGGGCATCATCGAGGACCTGCGCAACTCCGTCGGCCGCTACCTCCTCGGCCTGCGCGTCGGCCACGACCAGGGCGGTCACCGCCACCTCGCCACCCTGGCCGCCCGCGGCGACGTCGACGCCGCCGTCGCCCACCTGCACGAGCACCTGGAGATCGTCTCCCGCCGCATCATCGAGGTGCTGTCGGAGGAGGCGGAGACCGCGGCCCCCACCAAACCCCGCCGCCGCCAGGCCAAATGAGACCAGTGCGGTAAAGGCCGTGGGGCTCCGCTGCCCATGCCCTGGAGCGCGCCGCGAGCGATCCGGGGGCGACGCCTCAGGTTCCGTGTCGCGGGACCCGGGGTTGATCGGGTCGGGCGGTGGTGGGCAGGGTGGGCCATGTCCCACGTTCAGTCGGTCTCGAAGGCCGCGTGTGTCTTGCGCACGCTGGCCGGCACCCAGCGCCCGTTGTCGGTGCGCGAACTCGCCGGCCGTACCGGAATCCCGCGCAGTACGGTGCACGCGCTGTGCACCACGATGTGCCACGAAGGCCTGGTGGAGGCCGAGCCGGGAGAGGGTTACCGGCTGGGAACGCTGGGACGGCGGCTCACTGCGAGGTAGACGCGGCGGCGTTGGGGGCGGCGGCGTCGTTGGGCTGGGGGCCGCCCGGCAGGGCGCCTCGGATGCACGTCGGCTTGGACCAGGCGACGCTGGTCTTCTGCGAGATCTGCAGGGGTACACCGACCAGGAAGCAGTAGCCGACGCCCTTGGTGAGGCCGGTCACGCGGGTGGAGGTCGTGCCGGCGGGCAGCGGGATGAGGGGCTCGTCGTCGGAGGGTTCGCGCTGGACCACGATCGGGTACTCGCGCGCGCCGCCGGGCAGGCGCCAGGTCAGCGTGACCGACACGCCCAGATCCCGGCTCACCTTGAGCCCGCGCGGCCGGAGCGCGTCGATGGACTCGCGGTCGACGGTGGGAGTGCTCGGCTGTTTCAGTTGCGTACGGCCGGCCGTGGGCACCGTGCCGGACGGGCGCTGTGACAGGTAGACGGCCACCCCGGTACCGGCCAGGGCCACCGCCACCACGGCCACCCCGATCACGATCTTGCCGCGCCCCGGGGAGCCGCCGTCCTTCCTGCGCCGCCCGCCGGGCGCCGGACCACTTCCCCCAGGCGGCTGCGCCAAGGGAACCTGCGGGGCAAGGGGCACACCGGCCTCGGGCGCCCACGGACTCGTGGCCTGCCCGCCCGCAGGACCGGCCGGAGCCTGACCGGTGGCGTGCCGGGTCTCGGAAGGGGCCCACGGGCTGACCGCGCCGGTCACCGGATACGTGGAGCCCGGCGCCCAAGGGCTGGGACTGGCGGGCGGGTAGGCGGGAGCCTGGGCGGGGCCGTTCAGGTCGGCCGGGGCGGTCGCCGGGTAGGTGGCCGGGTGGGTCTGCGGGCCGGACGGCGAGTCGGGCCGCGGCGCGGGGGAGGGGCCAAGGTCGGCGCCGAGCAGGTCGGTGACCGGCAGCCCGAGCTC
Source organism: Nonomuraea sp. NPDC059023 (assembly GCF_042740095.1). Lineage (NCBI taxonomy): Bacteria > Bacillati > Actinomycetota > Actinomycetes > Streptosporangiales > Streptosporangiaceae > Nonomuraea > Nonomuraea sp. NPDC059023. Next base: position 70,207 of record NZ_JBHYIO010000004.1, read on the forward strand.
CGCCTGGATCTGCCGCAGCCGCTCGGCGAACTCGCGGGCCGTGCCGTACCGCTGCTGAGGGTCCTTGGCCATCGCGCGCAGGACCGTGGAGAAGACCACGGCGGGCACGTCGGCGCGATTGATGGGCGGCGGGTCGCTGCTCAGGACGCGGTACATCAGCGGCGCGATCGACGGGTCGGTCGGGCTGTGGAAGGCGGGCTGGCCGGCCAGCAGGTGGTAGAGGGTGGAGCCGAGCGAGTAGATGTCGGTGGCGGCGGTGTGCTGGTGGCCGCTCAGGACCTCAGGCGCGGCGTGCAGCGGGGTGAACGCGTGGGTCGAGGCGGACACCTCGGCGGTGTCGATGACGCGGGCGACCCCGAAGTCGGCGATGGCGGGCTCGCCGTACCGGGAGATGAGGATGTTCTGCGGTTTGATGTCGCCGTGCAGGACCCCGGCCTCGTGGACGGCGGCCAGCGCCCCGGCGAGCTTGACGCCCGAGCGCAGCACCTCCTGCAGGGGGAGCGGCCCGTTGTTGCGGATGCGGTCGCGCAGGGAGCCGTTCTCGAAGAAGTCCATCGCGATGTACGGCTTGCCGGATCGCGTCGTGCCGGTGTCGAAGACGGTGACCACGTTGGGGTGGCCGGTGAGGCGGCCGGTGAGCTGGAGTTCGCGCTGGAACCTGCGCATCGTCTTGCTGTCGACCCGGTCCACGGACAGCACCTTGAGCGCCACGACCCGGTCGAGACGCTCCTGGTAGGCCCGGTAGACGATGGCGAATCCGCCCTGGCCGGCCTGATCGAGCACTCGATAGCCGGGGGCGTCCTCGACGTGCTGCACAGTGCTTCCCCCCTGTCAGGGGCGAGTTTAGCGATTTGCCCGGGTGTGGGCGTCAGAAGGGCGACATCAGGTACGCGCCGCCGAACATCGAGGCACCCGCGACCAGCAGGAAGAAGAAGACGTAGAAGCCGCCGGGCAGCACCGTGAGCCTGGCGAGCTGGTCGGCGTCGGAGTTGCCCGCCTGCCTGCGGCGGCGTTTGCGCTGCAGCTCCATGATCGGGCGGATGCCGCCGAACAGCAGGAACCACACCGCCACGTAGGCCACGACCTGCTGGATGTCGTCCGGCGCGTACATGGACAGGGCGAAGATCGCGCCTCCGGTCGCCAGCAGGATGAGCGCGCCGTAGAGGTTGCGGATCAGCAGCAGCATGCAGACCAGGAACAACAGGACGACCCAGATCAGCAGCGTGATGCGCCCCTGGTCGGTCAGCCACGCGCCCGCCAGCCCCAGCAGCGACGGCGCGACATACCCCGCCAGCGCGGTCAGCACCATGCCGGGCCCGGTGGGCTTGCCCCTGGTCAGGGTCACGCCGGAGGTGTCGGAGTGCAGCCGGATGCCCTCCAGCTTGCGCCGCGTGAGCAGGGCCATCAGCGCGTGCCCGCCCTCGTGCGCGATCGTGACGAGCCCTCGGGTGAGATGCCAGGAGGTGGTGTAGGAGACCACCGCGAAGGCGAACACCGCCGACACCACGATCACCCATGGCTCGGGGGCGGGCTGGACCTCCACGAGCTGTGCCAGGAACTTGTCCATCGAGTAGAGACCCTATCCGGGTAAAGTCACCGCCGTGGTCACAGAACTTCATTCTGATTCCGGGGTTCCCGCCTGGCGGGCGGCGCGCGGGCTGCCCGGCCTGATCGACCTGCACGTGCACTTCCTGCCCGAACGGATGGAGCGGCGCGTCTGGCATCACTTCAACCACGGCGGCCCGCTGCTCGGCGACGGCTGGAAGGTCACCTACCAGTGGCCCGTGGAGCAGCGCCTGGCCCGGCTGCGCGAGATGGGCGTCACCCGCTTCTCCGCGCTGGCCTACGCCCACAAACCCGGCATGGCCCGGGATCTCAACGCCTGGACGCTCGACTTCGCCCGCCGTACCCCGGAGTGCGTCCCCTCCGCGACCTTCTACCCCGAGCCGGACGCTCCGTCCTATGTACGGCAGGCCGTCGACGCCGGCGCCCGCATCTTCAAGATCCACCTCCAGGTGAGCGACTTCGACCCCCGCCTGCCCGAGCTGGACGGCATCTGGGGCCTGCTGGCCGAGGCCGGGCTCCCGGTCGTCGTCCACGCCAGCTCCGTCCCCGTGCCCGGCGGCCGCATCGGCCCCGAACCCATCGCCGGCCTCCTGAAAAGGCACCCCCGCCTGCGCCTGGTCATCGCCCACCTCGGCATGCCCGAGTACGAGCCGTTCTTCGGCCTGGCGGAGCGCTACGAGCGGGTCGCGCTCGACACCACGATGGCCTTCACCGACTTCGCCGAGCTCGGCATGCCCTTCCCGGCCGCGCTCCGCCCCGCGCTGCGTGAACTCGGCCATGCGGGGAAGGTGGTGCTGGGTAGCGATTTCCCGAACATTCCACACTCGTACGCGCACCAGCTCCACGCGCTCGACCGGCTCGGCCTCGGGGACGAATGGGTCAGGGCCGTGTGCTGGCACAACGGGTCGGACATGATCTGATAGAGGGGTGAACGATCGGCACGAGGCGCTGGTCCGCGCCTTCTACGAAGCGCTGGGCCGCGGCAACCTCGAGGTCATGGAGCGTTGCTACCATCCGGACGTCAGCTTCGGCGATCCGGTCTTCCAGGAGGTGGAGGGGCGCGACCGGGTGATGGCGATGTGGCGGCTGCAGCTCGGCGTACGCGACGGGCTGCGCTCGGACTTCCGCGACGTGCGGGCCGACGCCCACACCGGCAGCGCCATCTGGACGGCCCGCTACACCTTCAGCGGCACGGGGCGCGAGGTCGTCAACGAGGTCACCGCGCTCTTCCGCTTCGAGGACGGGCTCATCGTGCGGCACCACGACGAGTTCGACTTCAAGCGGTGGTCGAGGATGGCCCTCGGCAGGCCGGCCGGCCTGCTGTTCGGCTGGACGCCGATGTTCCGCAAGACGATCAGGGACCGGGCCCACCAGGCGCTCGACGAGGTGTCGTAAAGGAGTGAGCGCATGGCACGCATGAAGGGCTTTCTGCAAAGCAGTCGCATCCGCGAGCAGGCGCCGGAGCACTCCATGGATCCCCGGGCCGTGGAAGAGGAAGCCCCCTACCGCCCGACCGTGATCGACAACGCCATCTACCAGCACGGCGAGCGCATCGACAACCCAGGCTCGCTGGCCGACGCCTTCGAACGGCTCAAGGAGATGCCGGGCACCATGGCCTGGATCGGCCTGTACCGCCCGAAGGAGTGGGAACTGGTCAAGCTGGGCGAGGAGTTCCAGCTCCACGAACTGGCCCTAGAGGACGCCATCGTCGGCTCCCAGCGCCCCAAGGCCGACCGCTACGGTGACACGCTCTTCGTCGTGCTGCGCGCCGCGCGCTACCTCGACGACGTGGAGGAGGTCGCCTTCGGCGAGCTGCACGTCTTCGTCGGCCCCAACTTCGTGATCACGGTACGGCACGCCGAGGCCCCCGACCTCCAGGCCGTGCGCAAACGCATGGAATCCGACCCCGACCTCCTGCGCCAGGGCCCCCAGGCGGTGCTGTACGCCATCCTCGACGCCGTCGTGGACGGCTACGCCCCGGTCGTGGCCGGGCTGCAGAAGGACCTGGAGGAGATCGAGGGCCAGGTGTTCAGCGGCGACCCGGCGGTCTCGCGCCGCGTCTACGAGCTGAGCGGCGAGGTCATCGAGTTCCAGCGGGCGACCGCGCCGCTGCTGAAGATGATCGACGGCTTCATCGCCGGCGCCACCAAGTACGGCGTGAACGAGGAACTCCAGAGCTACCTGCGCGACGTCGCCGACCACGCGATCACGGTGACCGAGCGCGTGGCCGCCTTCCGCCAGATGCTCCAGGACATCCTGGTGATCAACTCGACCCTGGTCACGCAGGCCCAGAACGCCGAGATGGCCAAGATGACCGAGGCCAGCATCCGGCAGGGCGAGGAGGTCAAGAAGATCTCCGCCTGGGCCGCCATTCTTTTCGCCCCGACGCTCGTCGGCACGATCTACGGCATGAACTTCGACTTCATGCCGGAAACGCACTGGACGCTCGGCTACCCGTTCGCCGTCGTGCTGATGGCCGGGGTGTGCCTGATCCTGTACATCGTCTTCAAGAGACGCGACTGGCTGTAGGGGTCTGCCGGACCGCGCGGGGCGCGTGGTCCTAGCGTGGTGTCCATGAGTGAGTTCGGGTGGATGGAGGCGGGCGGCCAGTACTTCGCCCGCAAGGTGGACGCGGCCGTCGAGGCGGGACTGGACGGGGCCTCGCAACTGCCGGGATGGCGGCGCCGCCATGTGGTGGCGCACGTGGCCTGCAACGCGCGGGCGCTGTCCCGCCTGGTCCACTGGGCCAGGACCGGCGAGGAGCGGGCGATGTACCCGAGCAGGGAGGCCCGCGACGCGGAGATCGAGGAGACGGCCCGCATCCCCGCGCCGGAGCTGGCGGCCCTGTCGGCCGACCGCGACCGTGAGCTGCGCGAGGACCTGGCGGGCCTGTCGGACCTGCAGTGGAACACCAAAGTCCGCACCGCGCAGGGCAAGATCGTGCCCGCCTCCGACGTCCCCTGGATGCGGGCGCGCGAGCTGTGGATCCACGCCGTGGACCTCGGCGCCGGCGGGTCCTTCGACGACTTCCCCGAGGGCATGGTCGACGCGCTGCTCAGCGACGTCACCACGGCCATGGAGAACCGCCCCCAGGGCCCGGCGCTGCTGCTGGTCCCACTCGACCGGGCGCGCACCTGGCGCGTCCACCCCGGCGGCAGGCCGGACGAGGGCGACCTGGTCGAGCGGGTCGCGCTGGTGCGCGGGAGCGCCGCGCGGCTGGCCGCGTGGCTGACCGGCCGCGGCCCGGCGCCGGAGCCCGGCGCGCCGTCGATCGGGCCGTGGCTGTGATCCCTGTCCGGATCTGGACAGGATGTCAGAACGCACTTACCGTCCGAGAATGCGGTTCGGAATCTTCTACGAGCACCAGCTGCCTCGGCCCTGGAAACCGGACAGCGAGCAGCGGCTCTACAACGACGCCCTGGATCAGATCGAGATCGCCGACCGGGTCGGCTTCGACTACGTCTGGGAGGTCGAGCACCACTTCCTGGAGGAGTACTCCCACTCGGCGGCGCCGGAGGTGTTCCTGGCCGCCGCCTCCCAGCGCACCACGAACATCCGCCTGGGCCACGGCATCATCCAGCTTCCGCAGCAGGTGAACCACCCTGCCAGGGTGGCCGAGCGGGTGGCCACCCTGGACCTGGTCTCCGGCGGGCGCGTGGACTTCGGCACCGGCGAGGCCAGCTCCGCCGCGGAGCTCGGCGGATTCGGGGTGGCGCGCGAGCTCAAACGCGAGATGTGGCAGGACGCGCTCGACTGCGTCACCCGCATGTTCGCCGAAGAGCCGTTCGCCGGATGGAACTCGCCCCACCTCCGCATGCCCCCGCGCAACGTGATCCCCAAACCCGTGCAGAAGCCGCACCCGCCGCTCTGGGTGGCCTGCTCGCGGCGCGAGACGATCCGGCTGGCCGCGCGCAACGGGATCGGCGCGCTGTCGTTCGCGTTCGTGCACCCCGAGGACGCGGCCACCTGGTCGCGCGACTACTACCGGCTGCTGGCCTCCGAGGAGTGCGTGCCCGCCGGGTTCGCGGTCAACGCCAACCTCGCGGTCGTGCTGCCCATGATGTGCCACGAGGACCCCGAGGAGGCCAGACGGCGCGGCGCGCTCGGCGCCGGGTTCTTCGCCTACGCGCTCGCGCACTACTACGGGCCGTCCAGGCACGAGCCGGGCCGGGGCTCCATCTGGGACGACTTCACCGCCCGCCGGCCCCCGCTCGGGGCGCGCGGCGACGATCCGCTGGCCGGGGCGCTCGGCACCCCGCGCCAGCTCGTCGAGCTGGTCCGCCGCTACGAGGAGGCGGGCGTCGATCAGATGATCTTCGTGCTGCAGGCGGGGCCGAACCGGCACGAGCACATCTGCGAGAGCCTGGAGCTGTTCGGCAAGAAGGTCCTGCCGGTCTTCGCCGACGGGCGCGAGGAGCGGGAACGGGCCAAGGCGGAACGGCTGGCGCCCGCGATCGGGGCGGCGCTGGCCAGGCGGGCTCCGGTCAGGGTGATGGCGCGGCCGTACCGGATCGAGGAGGACGCCGAGGTCGCGCGGATCGGGCGGCGGGCGCCGGCCGGGCCGGGGCAGCGGCTGCGGGCGGCGCGCAAGGCGGCGCGGCGCGGCGGGCAGGGGCTGCTGGCCCGCTTCGTCGGCGGGCGCGAGGACCGGGAGCTGGAGCGGTGGTTCGGGCCGGGGCAACAGCGGCTGCTGTTCGGGCTGATGGCGCGCTCCTTCGACCCGGCCAAGGCCGGCGGGTTCCAGGGGACGCTGGAGTTCCGGCTCGAACCGGCGGCCACCTGGACGATCATCGTGCGCGGCGAGCGGGCCAGGATGGCACAGGGCCGCGCCGGCGATCCGGCTCTGGTGCTCGCGATGCCCGCCGCCGACCTGCTGCGCGTCCTCGCCGGTACGGTCAACCCGGCCGACCTGCTGATGTCCGGGCGGCTGCGGGTGGAGGGCGATGTCACGCTGGCCTCGCGGGTGGCCGAGATGTTCGGCGGGCCGTCACCGTACTGACCTAGCTGAGCAGCTTGCGGGCGGCCGCCTCGATCTCCTCCTCCGACAGCAGCACGTGGCCGGCCGCCTCGCCGAGCGGGATGAAGCTGTCGGCGGACGTCACCCGCGCGATCTGCCCGGTGAACCCGGCGTCGACCAGCTCGGCCACGACGCCCTCCGAGACGCTGCCCGAGCGGCGCGTCTCGTCGGCGATCAGCACCTTGCCGGTCAGCTCCGCCGCCCGCACCAGGTCCTCGACCGGCAGCGGCGACAACCACCGCAGGTCCAGCACGCGGCAGCTGTAGCCCTCCTGGGTGAGGCGGACCGCGGCCCGCAGGCTCATCCGCAGGCCGTTGCCGTAGGTGACGATGGTCAGGTCGCGGCCGTCGCCGTAGGAGCGGGCCCGCCCGATCGGCACGTGCGTGTCGGACCAGCGGGTCGGCGGCGCGTACGTGGCCAGCCAGCCGCCGTCGCCCTCGTCGAACAGGTCGCGCGTGTGGTAGAGCGCGATCGGCTCCAGGAAGACGCAGACCGCGCCCTGGGTACGGGCCGCGGCCAGGCACGTGCGCAGCATCGCCGAGGCGTCGTCGGGCCGCGAGGGCGAGGCGATGACCAGGCCGGGGATGTCGCGTAGCGCGCCGATGGCGTTGTCGTTGTGGAAGTGGCCGCCGAAGCCCTTCTGGTAGGCGTAGCTGGCCACGCGGACGACCATCGGGTTGGTGAAGGCGCCGCGGGAGAAGAAGGAGAGCGTGGCGGCCTCGCCGCGGATCTGGTCGAGCGCGTTGTGGAGGTAGGCCAGGTACTGGATCTCGGGCACCGGCAGCAGCTTGGCGACGCCGGAGCCGAGCGCGAGGCCGAGGATGGCCTGCTCGTCGAGGAGGGTGTCGAAGACGCGGGCGGCGCCGAAGCGCTTCTGCAGGCCGCGGGTGACGCCGTAGACGCCGCCCTTCTTGGCGACGTCCTCGCCGAAGACCATCATCTCCGGGTAGACGGCCAGCGCGTCGGAGAGCGTCCTGTTGATCGCCTGCGACAGCGTCATCGCCTTGTCGTTCTCGGGCAGCGCGCCGGCGAAGGCCTTCTCGCGCACCGACGGCTCGGCCGCCACCGGGCTGATCTTGGCGATCACGTCCTCGCTGCGCGGGGCGATGGGCGCCATGACCTCCTCGGCCGTGGACAGCCGCGGGCTGCGCGTGGTCTCCAGCGCCATGCGCAGCACGTGCTCGCGCGTGGACTCGTACGACTTGAGCAGTTCGTCGGGGGTGACGAGGCCCGCCTCGACGAGCATCGCGGCGCTGCGCAGCAGCGGGTCGCGCTCCATGTCGGCGCGGATCTCGCGCTGGGTGCGGTAGGCGACCTCGACGTCGGAGCCGGCGTGACCCATCAGCCGCACCGTCGACAGGTGCAGGAAGGCGGGGGAGCGGTTGGCCCGCACGTGCGCCACCGCCTGCGCGGCCGCGTCGTAGGCGGCGGCCAGGTCGCAGCCGTCGGCGGCGAAGTACTCGATGCCCGGCCGGTTCGCCGCCGCCTCGACCCAGCCCTTGGGCGTACGGACGCTGATGCCGATGCCGTTGTCCTCGCAGACGAACAGGATCGGCACCGCCTGGCCCTGGTAGGTGGCGTAGGCGGCGGTGTTGAAGCCGGACTGCGCGGTGGCGTGGTTGACGGAGGCGTCGCCGAAGCTGCACACCGCGATCGCGTCGCCGGCCCACGCGGCGGGAACGTCGAGCGCGCGGGCCCGCTCGATGGCGAAGGCCACGCCCACGGCCCTGGGCAGATGGCTGGCGATCGTCGAGGTCTGCGGGATGACCGCGAGCTCGGGGTGCCCGAACACCTTGTGCCTGCCGCCCGCGATCGGCTCCTCCGCCGCGGCGGTCAGGCCCAGGAGCACGTCGCGGATGCCCTGCTCGGGCAGCCGCCCGGCCAGGGCCGAGCGCGCGAGGTAGAACGCGCCGGAGCGGTAGTGCAGCAGGGCGGGGTCGTCGACGCGCAGCGCGGCGGCCAGCGCGGCGTTGCCCTCGTGCCCGGCCGAGCCGATCGTGTAGAAGCCCTGGTCCTGCTCGCGCAGCCAGCGGGCCGCGATGTCGAGCAGCCGGCTGTCGAGCTGGCGGCGGTACAGGTCGAGACAGAGCCGGCCGCTGAGCGTGCTGCCTTCGCGGACCGGTCTCGACGGATCACGAGGAGTGCCCATCTTGAGGTCGGCTACGGCTTCGAGGAAGTGAGTCTCAACTGTGTCGCGCGCCACAAGCCCGATTATGCCCCCCAGACGCCTCGTCGGGAGGTGACATGTTCTGGACCGGTGTAACTGACTCAGTTTCGTTACGGCGTGTCAGCTTTACGAACCTTTTGCCCGTCCTAAACGTCTACTAGAGAGAAACACGTGGCACCCTCAATGCCGCGTTGACCACTTGCGGACTCCAGAAGGGACGGAAACCCGCATGTCGCAACGCATCCGCGCCGTAGCCGTCGCGCTCGCGATGGGAGCCGGAGCGATCGCTCTGGCCTCGCCGGCGTCGGCATCGGCCGGGGCGAAGGCCCCCAGCATTTCCGACGTGGACGTCAGTCCGTCGCCGGTCGTCGTGTTCGACGACTCGGTCACGGCGACGTTCAGCTTCACCACGAAGGGCGCGGGCAAGGCTGAACTCCAGCTCCGCGCGCCCGGTGACGTCAGCGTTCCCACACCGGTCGACCTCAAGTCCGCGCCGCACGGCGAGTGGACCAAGTGGACCGGCACCAAGTCCTTCGACGCCAAGAGCGCCGGACGCTGGAACATCCTCGCCATCGCCCACGGCGACGGCGAGAGCTCCTCGCGCGGCTCGTTCGAGGTCAAGAAGGCACTCGACACCAAGATCGTCGACTTCGACGCCAGCCCCGACCTGGTGGCGAAGGGCTCGACGATCAAGGTCTCCGGCCGTCTCCTCGCCGAGGGCAAGGGGTACGGCGGGCAGCAGGTCACGATCACCTTCCGCGAGAAGGGGACCGACGCCTACCGCCACATCACCAAGACCGGCACCAGCCGCTCCGGCTGGTTCTCCACCGGCGTCAAGGCCGAGTCCACCGGCTGGTGGCGGGCCGAGTTCGACAAGACCGGCTCCGCCAGGGGCTCGGTCAGCGACACCGACCGCGTGGACGTCAAGGCCGCCGACCGGTCCAGCCGGATCGTCGGCTTCGACGCCTCGCCCGAGCCCGTGGACAAGGGCGACCGGCTCGCGCTCAGCGGCAACCTGCAGGTCGAGGGCTGGGAAGGCCTGCCCGGCCAGCGGGTGGCCATCCAGTTCAAGGCCCACGGGTCCTCGCGCTGGGAGCACGTGACCAGCGACGTGACCGGCCGCAACGGCCGCTTCTGGGCCGACGCCAGGGCCTACACCTCCGGTTGGTGGCGGGCCGTGTACGGCGGCTCCTCCGGCATCCAGGGCTCGGCCAGCGACGCCGACTGGGTCCGCGTGGAGCGGCACACGCCGCCTCCGCCGCCGGAGAAGGCCGACAGCAGGCTGATCAAGTTCAACGCCTACCCCGAGCCCGTCAAGCGCGGCAAGTACCTGAAGTTCAAGGGCAAGCTGCAGATCCTCGACGACGGCTGGGACGGCCACCGAGCCAAGATCCGGCTGTACTTCAAGCCCAAGGGCTCCAGCAAGTGGTACTACTACAAGGCCACCTGGTCCAACAGCAGTGGCAACATCTACACCAAGGTGAAGGCCTCGAAGTCGGGCACCTGGAGATTCGTCTTCACGGGCGACTCCGACGCCTACGGCGACACCAGCCGTAGCGACTACGTGCGCGTCAAGCGGTAACCGCCGGCACCACCCGGGCGCGGGCCTCCGATCCAGGGGGCCCGCGCCCTCCGCTTTCCTCTGGAGTTTCTACAGGAGGCCGCGTTCGATCGCGGCGACCACCGCCGCCGCCCGCGTCTCCACACCGAGCTTGGCGAAGACGTGCTTGAGATGCGTCTTCACCGTCGTCTCGCTGATCAGCAGCGTCCTGGCGACCTCCTTATTGCCCGCGCCCTTGGCGATCAGGCGCAGCACCTCCAGTTCGCGCGGGCTCGGGTCCTTCTGCTGCTGGCTCTTGCCGGCCATCAGATGCCCGGCGATCGCCGGGGACAGCACCCTGCCGCCCGCGGCGGCCGTACGCACCGCACGGTGCAGTTCCTCGCGCGGCGTGTCCTTCAGCAGGTAGCCCGCCACGCCCTCGGCCAGCGCGCGGCTGACGTCGCCGTCGGTGTCGTAGGTGGTCAGCACGATCACCTTCGTGGCGGGATGCGCCGCGTGCAGGCGGCGGATCGCGCCGACGCCGTCCAGGTTCGGCATCCGCAGGTCCATGAGCACGACGTCCGGCTCGGTGCTCCTGGCCAGCGCGAGCGCCTCACGGCCGTCGGCCGCGGCGGCGACCACCGTGATGTCGGGCAGGCCGTCGAACATGCCGCGCAGGCCGTCCCGCACCACCGGATGGTCGTCGACGATCATCAGGCGGACGGGATGCTCACGCACAGCGCCGTCCCCTCTCCCGGTGCCGATTCCACCGTCACCGTGCCGCCGACCGCCGCCGCGCGCTCGCGCATCGCCGCCAGCCCGTAACCGCCGCCCGGCGCCGCGTCCGCGTCGAATCCGGCGCCGTCGTCCAGCACGTCCAGCGTCACTTCGTCCTCCATGTACGACAACGTGATGGCCACCCGCCGCGCCCCCGCGTGCTTGGCGGCGTTGGCCAGTCCTTCCTGCGCGGCGCGCAGCAACGTCGCCTCCACCTCCGGATCCAGCGGGCGGCGCGGCCCGTCCACCGCCACCGTGGCCGGCACCCCGCTCGCCGACGACCAGCGCGCCGCCACGTCCCCGAGGGCGAAGTCGATCGTGGCCCGGTTCAGCGGCTCGGGCCGCAGCGCGTCCACCGAGCGCCGCGCCTCGCCGAGGTTCTCGCGGGCCAGCCGCTTGGCGACGGCGATGCGCTGCCGTACGGCCGGCAGATCGTCGATCGCCTGCTCCGCCGCCTCCAGCTGGGTGATGATCCCGCTGAGCCCCTGTGCCAGCGTGTCATGGATCTCCCTGGCCAGGCGGGCCCGCTCCCGCAGCACCCCGACCTCGCCGGCCTTGACCAGGTGGTGCGCGAACAGGCCCATGATCGTGACCAGCCCGGCGTTGGCCAGCAGGCCGCCCAGCGCGCCCGGGTTCACCGCCAGCTCGGTCACCCGGCCGCTCGCCACGAACGTGGTCAGCACCAGCGTCACCGCTCCGGCGTAGCCCCACCGGCCGGGCAGCAGCACGTACGGCATCGGGCACATGCCGAACTGGACCAGCTCGAAGACCGGCTCGCGGCGCAGCAGGAGGAAGAGCAGGCAGAGCAGGACCAGGAAGTGCCAGGCCATGGGGTTGAGGCGTTCCAGGTCCTCGCTCCTGCGGACCACGAAGAGCCAGTAGTAGACCCCCATCGCCGCCGCCAGCCCCAGCGTGAGCGGCCGGCCGCCACCGGTCCCCATGAGCGCGACCACGGCCGTGGGGAACGTCAGGCAGGCGTAGAAGAGAAGGTGGAAAGCGTGGAGCCAGCGGCTCATTCCCACCTGAACGTGAACGCGGCTATCGCCGTACATACGATGATTATCCCCGTGAGCAGCAGCAACGGCGGCGCGGCCGGAGTGCCGAACCAGCCCTCCCGCATCGCCGTCACCGCCTGGGTGAGCGGCAGGTAGTCCCCGACCGTCCGCAGGGTCTCCGGCAGGCCCTCGCGCGGGATCGCCGCCCCGGCCAGGAAGATCATCGGGAACATGACCGTGAGCCCGAGCAGATCCGCCGTCCGCGCCCGGGGCGCCACCGCCGCGATCACGAACCCGATCGCGCACGTCATCAGCGCGCTCAGCGCGAACGCCAGCACCAGCGGCAGCGGGTGCGCCGGCGGAGCCACCCCGAAGACCACCATGCCCGCCCCGATCACCACCAGCGAACCGACCAACCCCATCACCACCTGGGCCGAGACCTGCGCCCCCAGCAGCATGACCGGCGAGATGGGCGTGACCGCCAGCCGCCGCAGCACCTTGCGCTCCCGGTAGGTGGCCACGATCCCCGGCAGCGCCGCGATGCCGCCGATCGCCAGGATCATCGCCATATAGCTGGGCAGGAAGATCTCCAGCCGCTTGTTGCCGCTGTTGAGCACCAGCAGCATGAGCGGGAAGGCGACCATGAAGAACAGGCTGCCCGGATCGCGGGCCAGCAGCCTCAGCTCGTTGAGCGACAACTGGACGAACGCCCTCACAGCACACCCTCCAGCGACGCCGTGCCCGCCCGTTCCAGGAGCTCGGCCGGGCTCCCGACCGCCGCGATCCGCCCGTCGCGGAAGACCGCCACGCGGTCGCAGAGCGCCTCCGCCTCGTCCATGAAGTGGCTGACCAGCACGATCGTCGTGCCCGCCGCCTTGAGGCCCCTGACCAGATCCCACGTCTCGCGCCTGGCCACCGGGTCCAGGGCCGTGGTCAGCTCGTCCAGCACCACCAGCTCGGGATCGCCCACCAGGGCCAGCGCGAGCAGCAGCCGTTGCCGCTGGCCTCCGGAAAGATCGCTGAAAGCGCGATTCCTGAGTTTCTCCAGCCCCCAGGTGCCCATGATCTTCCTGGGGTCGGCCGGCCGCGCGTAGAACGAGGCGAACAGCCTGAGCGCCTCACCCACCTTGATCCGGTCGGGCAGCGCGCTGTCCTGCAGTTGCACCCCGACCTTCCTGGCCAGCTCCCGCCGCCGCGCCGGATCGATCCCGAGGACCCGGATGCTGCCCGCATCCTGCTTGCGCAGCCCGACCAGGCACTCGACCGTGGTCGTCTTCCCCGCCCCGTTGCGCCCGATGACGCCGAACGTCTCACCCCGCGCGACCTCGAACGACACCCCGTCCACGGCCACCGTGCCGCCGTAGGCCTTGCGCAGGTCGCGCACTGTTATCGCTGTCATACGGCGATGCTCGCGTCCGGTCGCGCCCCCCGGCATCCCCCACCCCGCCACCCGGCATCCCCCATCCGGAGGACCCCCCGGCGCCCCGGGCCCACCATCGAGCCCGGGGCATCAGGGAATCGGGCTAGTTGGGGTTCTTGGCACCCAGACTGATCAGCATGGCCTTGATGTCGACCAGCTGACCCTCTACCCGAGTCATCCGGTCTTCCATCTGCTCGAACCGTTGGTCAACCTTCTCGAACCGCTCGTTGATGCTTGCTTCCAGCGTGTCGAACCGCTGGTCGATGCCGTCGAACCGCAGGTCCATGGCGTCGAGTCGTCGGTCGATGCCGTCGAACCGCAGGTCCATGGCGTCGAGCCGTTGATCGATGCCGTCGAACCTGAGGTCGACCGCGTCGAACCGCGTTTCCATCTTCTCGATGATGTTGCGGCCGGTCTCGTCGATGCGCGTGTGCAGCGCGTCGAACCGGTCGGCGATGCTCAGCGTAGGCACGCCGCTGAATATAGCTCCTTCCAGTAGAGTGACACGCCGCTCCAGAAGCGGAAGGTCGATCTCGCTGACATGCACAGGCGTCTCCTTCGAAAGGGAGGGGGGCGAAGATGCCATCGGGAAAGATACCCTCCGTCACCGACAGAACGCGGCGTGCTATATCGATCCGGCATGGAGCCTCAGTCGGCCCGCCGGAACTGGAGGATCCCCACCCCCAGCAACGCCGCCCCCAGCCCGGCGACGACGCCGATCTCCAGGAGGACCGGCACCTGCCATCCGAACCACTGCACGCCCGGGTTCAGCATCGCGTTCACCTCCGGCGGCACGGAAAGGTGGGAGAAGACGGCCTGCCGCATCGGGTCCACCGCGTACGTCATCGGGTTGACCACGGTCAGGACGTGCAGCCACGATGGCAGGTTGGCCAGCGGGAACATCGCCCCGGACAGGAACATCATCGGCATGATGGCCATCTGCATCAGCCCGAAGAACGTCTGCATGTTCTTCATCCTCGCCGCCAGCATCACCCCGAACGCGGTGATCGTGAACGCCGCCAGGAACATCTCCGCCAGCAACGTCACCATCAGCGTCCCGGAGTACGGCACGCCCACCAGCCCCGCCATCGCGAGGATCACGACGCCCTGCGCGGTGGCCACGATGGCGCCGCCAAGGCACTTCCCGAGCACGATGGCGCCCCGGGAGACCGGCGCGACGAGCATCTCGCGCAGGAAGCCGAACTCCCGGTCCCACACGATCGACCCGGCCGAGAACATCCCGGTCATGATGACCGTCATCGAGATCATCCCGGGATACATGAAGGTGCGATAGTCGACGCCGGGGATGCTGCCCTGCACCAGTGACCCCAGCCCGGTGCCCATGATGAACAACCACAGCACCGGCTGGAACAGCATGGACAACATCCGCGTACGGTCGCTGAGGAAGCGCAGCATCTCCCGGTGGAGCACCACTTTGACCGCGCGCAGGTCGTGCCCGGCGCTGCGGGCCGGCACCACGACCGAGATGGTTTCGGTGGTCATCGGCGCACCATCGCTCTCATCCAGGCGTTCTTGTCGTCGGCTTCGGCGTCCCTGATGGTGGAGCCGGTGTAGGACATGAAGACGTCGTCGAGCGAGGGCCGCGACACGCTCACCGACCTGATCGGCTGACCGAGTTCGGCGAAGAGCCGGGGCACGAACTCCTCGCCCGAGGCGACCGCGAACGTCACCGCCCCCTCGTGCACCGTCGCCTCGAGCCCGAACCGCTCGCGCAGCGCGGTGATGGCACCTTCGTCATCGCCGGTGTGGATCTGCACGCGGTCCTTGCCGACGCTGGCCTTGAGCGCCTCGGGGGAGTCGACGACGACGATCTCGCCGTGGTCGATGATGGCGATGCGGTCGCAGTACTCGGCTTCTTCCATGTAGTGCGTCGTCATGAAGATCGTGATGTCCTCACTCAGGCGCAGCTTGTTGATGTACCCCCAGATGGCCGCCCTGGTCTGCGGGTCGAGGCCGACCGTGGGCTCGTCCAGGAACAGCACCCTGGGCGAGTGGAGCAGGCCGCGGGCGATCTCCAGGCGCCGCTTCATCCCGCCGGAGAACGTCATGACCTTGGCGTCCTTGCGGTCCCAGAGCGCCACCATCTCCATGACCTGGCGGATCCGGTCGCCGACGATGTGGCGTGGCACGCCGTACAGCTCGGCATGGAAGCGGAGATTCTGCTCCGCGGACAGGTACCCGTCGAGGGTCGGGTCCTGGAACACCAGCCCGATGTTGCGCCGCACCTCGTCGCGGGCGCCGACCACGTCGTGGCCGGCGACGCTGGCGCTGCCGCCGGTGGGGTTGACCAGCGTGCAGAGCATGCTGATGGTCGTGGTCTTGCCGGCGCCGTTCGGGCCGAGGAAGCCGAACACCTCTCCCGGCCGGACCTCGAAGCTGACGCCTTTGACCGCTTCGACCTTTCCGTAGGTCTTTTTCAGATCTTGTACGGCTACCGCCGGAGTTAATGTCATCTAGTCCTCCGCCAGGATTTGGAACACAGACTTGCGCGTCTGCCGGAGCAGTTTCTTGGCCTCGGCGACCTGCCGGTCGTTGGCCGTGTGGGTCAGGTGGACGAATGCCTCGCCCAGCGCCCCCCACAGGAGCCGCAGTTCGTGCCGGTCCTCGGGGACCGTGCGCGCGACCTCGTCCCACGGCGCGCTTCCCGTCGCCAGCCGCTCCGCCTGCTCACGCCCCTGCTCGGTGAGCTGGAAGGTACGGCTGCCGCCGGAATCGCCACCGCTGACCAGGCCTTCGTCCTCAAGCTGCTGGAGCGCCGGATAGACCGAGCCGGGACTCGGCCGCCAGACGCCGCGGCTGCGCTCGGCGATGTCCTGGATCATCTGGTAGCCGTTGCGCGGCCCCTCGTGGATCAGCACCAGCAACGCCGCCCGCACGTCGCCCCGCCGTACGCGCGGGGCCGTCACGGGGATCGGCGGGCCCGTCGTGTGAAACGGGGTGCCCAAGGGAGCGAACGCCTCGGGCCAGTCATCGGACTCCTGCACGATGATCACCCTCCTACTATCTAGATGCTTCAAAGATATATCTAGATAATTGGCAGCCGCAAGCAATTTGCCGACTACCGGTCACTCAGGGCAAGGGGGAGTGCGGCGACCACGGACAGGCCGCGGAGAGGCGCCGCATGGCAGCCGAAACCCAGGGCGGATCGCGCCGCAGGCGAGAGGCCGAAACCAGAGGCAGGGCGCATGGCGGGCAGGGGGTGCGGCACAGCGCGCGGGGCGACGGGGTGACGACCTCGGCGAACGCGGGCATGGTGGCCGCGGCCAGGCGGGCGAGGGAGGCGAAGTGTGCCGCGATCTCCGGGCATCCCGCGACCACGCGCGCCCGGGAAACGTGCCGGGCGGAGCGGTGGTGTCCGGTTAGGGAATGTTAACCAGGGCGGTGTGGGCGAGCTCGTACAGCAGGATGGCGGTGTCGTCGGCGGGGAGGTCGCCGGCGCTGTGCGGGGTGGAGTTGAGCAGGCCGAAGACGGCGTGCGTGGCCGCGCGCAGCCGGGCGGCGGGGCGGCCGGGCCGCAGTTCGGTCAGGACGGTGACCCATTCCTCCACGTACAGCCGCTGCAGGCGGCGGATCTGCCGCCGCTGCGGCTCGGGCACGTTGCCCAGCTCCCGGTCGTGCACCGTGATCAGGTACGGCTCCCGCAGCGAAAAGGCGATGTGCCCGCGCAGCAGCGCGGACAGCGCCTCCTCGGGCGTCCCGGCGGCGGTGACCAGGTCGCCGGCCCCGCTGTGCAGCCGGGAGCTGATGCCCAGCAGCATCTCGGCCAGCAACGCCTCCTTGCCGCTGAAGTGCTTGTAGAGGGCGGGGCCCGACACTCCCACCGCGGCCCCGAGCTCCTCGATCGAGACCCCGTGGAAGCCGCGTTCGGCGAAGAGCCGGGCGGCGGCGTCGAGGATCTCGGCGCGTCTGGCCCCTCGGCTGCGGGTAGGAGTGCTCATGTCTCACATTCTAGACATAGACGTTAATGATGACTAACCTTTCCAGCATGACTCACTGGCCGGTGCTGAAAACGGTCGCCGACCTCGGGGGCGAGGCTTTCAAGGCCAACGCCGACCTCAACGAGCGGCTCGCCGCCGAGTTGCGCGACAGGCTCGCCCGCGCGGCGCTCGGCGGACCCGAGCGCTCGCGGCAACGCCATGTGGAGCGCGGCAAACTGCTGCCGCGCGACCGCGTGGACGGGCTGCTCGACCCGGGTTCGCGCTTCCTGGAGCTGTCGCCGCTGGCGGCCAACGGGCTCTACGACGATCAGGCCCCCGCAGCGGGCATCATCACCGGCATCGGCCGGGTCTCGGGCCGCGAATGCGTGATCGTCGCCAACGACGCGACGGTCAAGGGCGGCACGTACTACCCGATGACGGTCAAGAAGCACCTGCGCGCCCAGGAGGTGGCGCTCCACAACAACCTCCCCTGCGTCTACCTCGTCGACTCCGGCGGAGCCTTCCTCCCCAAACAGGACGAGGTCTTCCCCGACCGCGAACACTTCGGCCGCATCTTCTACAACCAGGCCACGATGTCCGCGCGCGGCATCCCGCAGATCGCCGCCGTCCTCGGATCCTGTACGGCCGGCGGCGCCTACGTCCCGGCCATGAGCGACGAGGCGGTCATTGTCCGCAACCAGGGCACGATCTTCCTGGGCGGCCCGCCGCTGGTCAAGGCGGCCACCGGCGAGGAGGTCACCGCGGAGGAACTGGGTGGCGGCGACCTGCACGCCCGGACCAGCGGCGTCACCGACCACCTGGCCGAGGACGACGCCCACGCGCTGGCCATCGTCAGGGACATCGTCGCCACCCTGGCCCCCCGGCCGCCCCGCCCCTGGGGCAGCGCCGAGCCGGAGGAGCCGCTGCTCGACCCGCGCGACCTCTACGGCATCGTGCCGGCGGACACGCGGCAGCCGTACGACGTGCGCGAGGTCATCGGGCGGGTCGTGGACGGCTCGCGTTTCCAGGAGTTCAAGGCCGAGTACGGGCACACGCTGGTCACCGGTTTCGCCCACATCCACGGCCACCCGGTCGGGATCATCGCCAACAACGGCATCCTGTTCGCCGAGTCGGCGCTCAAGGGAGCCCACTTCATCGAGCTGTGCGACCGGCGCCAGGTGCCGCTGGTGTTCCTGCAGAACATCAGCGGGTTCATGGTCGGCAAGGCCTACGAGGCGGGCGGCATCGCCAAGCACGGGGCCAAGATGGTCACCGCGGTCTCGTGCGCGCGGGTGCCGAAGCTGACGGTGATCATCGGCGGCTCGTTCGGCGCCGGGAACTACGCGATGGCGGGGCGGGCGTACTCGCCGCGGTTCCTGTGGATGTGGCCGAACGCCCGCATCTCGGTCATGGGCGGCGAGCAGGCGGCCAACGTGCTCACGACCGTGGGCAACGCCGACGCCGACGCCATCCGCGCCCAGTACGAGGACCAGGGCAACCCCTACTACTCCACCGCCAGGCTCTGGGACGACGGCGTGATCGACCCGGCCGACACCCGCACCGTGCTCGGGCTGGCACTCTCGGCGGCGGCCAACGCGCCGCTGGAACCCATCGGCTACGGCGTCTTCAGGATGTGACGATGTTCTCCACCGTTCTGATCGCCAACCGCGGCGAGATCGCCGTCCGGATCATCCGGACCCTGCGCACGATGGGCGTCACGAGCGTCGCCGTCTACACCGAGGCCGACGCCGGCGCCCTGCACGTCCGCGAGGCGGACCACGCCCTCCAGGTCCCGAAATATCTGGACATGGGGGCCATCGTGGCCGCCGCCCGAGACATCGGCGCGCAAGCCGTACACCCGGGCTATGGGTTTCTCGCGGAGAACGCGCAGTTCGCCCGGCTCTGCGCGAAGGAGGGGCTGGTCTTCATCGGCCCGCCCGCCGAGGCCATCGAGGCCATGGGCGACAAGATCCGCGCCAAGGCCACCGTCGCCGCGGCCGGAGTACCCGTGGTGCCCGGCGGCGCCGAGCCCGCCGACGACCTGCGCGACTGGAACGCCTTCCCCGCGCTGATCAAGCCATCGGCCGGCGGCGGCGGCAAGGGCATGGTGCTCGTCCGCGCGGCCGCGGAACTGCCCGAGGCGCTGGAGTCGGCGCGCCGCACCGCGGTGAACGCCTTCGGCGACGGCACCCTGCTCATCGAGCGCTTCATCGAGAACCCGAGGCACATCGAGATCCAGGTCCTCGCCGACACCCACGGCACCGTCGTGCACCTGGGCGAGCGCGAGTGCAGCCTCCAGCGCAGGCACCAGAAGATCATCGAAGAGGCGCCCTCGCCCTTCGTCACCCCGGAGACGCGCGCCGCCATGGGCGCGGCGGCGGCCGAGGCGGCCCGCTCGGTCGGCTACACCGGCGCCGGCACGGTCGAGTTCATCGTCGACGGCACCACCGGCGACTACCACTTCATGGAGATGAACACCCGCCTCCAGGTCGAACACCCCGTCACCGAGCTGGTCACGGACGTCGACCTCGTGGAGCTGCAGCTACGGGTGGCCGCGGGCGAGCCGCTGCCGTTCACGCAGGATGAGGTACGGCTGCGCGGCCACGCCGTCGAGGCCCGCGTGTACGCCGAGGACCCGGCCAGGGGCTTCCTGCCCACCGGCGGCCGGGTACTCGCGCTGGCGGAGCCCTCCGGCGTACGCGTCGACTCCTCGCTGGCGGCGGGCACGGTGGTCGGCAGCGACTTCGACCCGATGCTGTCCAAGGTCGTCGCCTGGGCGCCCACGCGCGAGGAGGCGCTCAGGGCGCTCGACCGGGCGCTCGGGCGCACGACGGTGCTGGGCGTGACGACCAACATCCCGTTCCTGCGGGCGCTGGTGACGCGGCCGGAGGTGGTGGCGGGCGAGCTGGACACCGGGCTGGTAGAACGCGTCCTGCCCGGCCTGGACCTGTCCGCCGCGACCCCGGCGGACGTGCTGGCCGCGGCGGCGCTGATCTTCCACGGCGCTCCGGCCGGGCGCGACCCGTGGGACGTGGCCGACGGCTGGCGGGTGGGCGAGCGGGCCTGGACGACGCTGCGGCTGGAGTCCCGCGAGGGTGTGCACGAGGTGGCCGTACGCGGCCTGCCCGCCACCGCCGCGGAGATCCGGCTGCCCGGCGCCGCCGAGGAGCCGCCGGCTGAACGCGAAGCCGTGCACAAGGAAGCCGTGCCTGGGTCGGTCGTGGGTGCGGGAGCCGTACCGGCGAAGGTGCGGGTCGCGGGGGAGAGGGCCGTGCTGACGCTCGGCGGGCGGGTCACCTCCTACACGTTCGCGCGCGACGGCGAGACCGTGTGGATCGGGCGCGACGGCGGCGCGTGGGCGCTGACCAGGCACCGCATCGGCGACCCCGGCGACCGGCCGGGCGCGGCGGGCGGCGGCGACGGCGTCGTGCGCAGCCCGATGCCGGGCACGGTCCTGCTGGTCAAGGCGGCCGTCGGCGACCAGGTCACCAAGGATCAGCCGCTGGTCGTCGTGGAGGCGATGAAGATGGAGCACACCGTCACCGCGCCCGTGGACGGCGTGGTGCGCGAGCTCCCGGTGCGGGCGGGCCAGTCCGTGGACATGGACGTGGTCCTCGCCGTGGTGGAGGCGTGATGCACAAGCTCGACGGCCTGCCGGAGCGGGTCACGGTCTACGAGGTCGGCCCCCGCGACGGCCTGCAGAACGAGAAGGCGGTCGTCCCCGTCGAGGTGAAGGCCGAGTTCATCGGCCGCCTCGCCGCCGCCGGGCACACGGTGATCGAGACGACCAGCTTCGTCCACCCGAAATGGGTGCCCCAGCTGGCCGACTCCGGCGAGCTGCTGGCCATGCTCGAACGCCGGCCCGGCATCCGCTATCCGGTGCTGGTGCCCAACCTCAAGGGGCTCGACCGGGCGCTGGAGAGCGGTGTCGAGGAGATCGCCGTCTTCGCCAGCGCCACCGAGACCTTCGCCAACCGCAACCTCAACCGCGGCCTGGAGTCGCAGTTCGAGATGTTCGAGCCGGTGATCGCCGGGGCGCTGGAGCACGGGCTCAGGGTGCGGGCGTACGTCTCGATGGTCTTCGGCGACCCGTGGGAGGGCCCGACCCCGATCGAGCAGGTCGTGGGCGTCGGCACGCGGCTGCTCGACTTCGGCTGCTTCGAGCTGTCGCTGGGCGACACCATCGGCGTCGGCACCCCCGGCCACGCCACCGCGCTGGTCGAGGCGTTCGGCTCGCCGGAACGGCTGGCCGTCCACTTCCACGACACCTACGGCCAGGCCCTGGCCAACACGATGGCCGCGCTGAAGGCCGGCGTCACTGTGGTAGACGCCTCGACCGGCGGCATCGGCGGATGCCCGTTCGCCGGCTCGGCCACCGGCAACCTCGCCACGGAGGACCTGGTCTGGATGCTCGACGGTCTCGGCATCGAGACCGGGCTCAACTTGGACGAGCTGGTCGCCACAAGCGTCTGGCTCGCCGAGCGGCTGGGCC
Organism: Nonomuraea sp. NPDC059023; assembly: GCF_042740095.1. Taxonomy (NCBI): domain Bacteria; kingdom Bacillati; phylum Actinomycetota; class Actinomycetes; order Streptosporangiales; family Streptosporangiaceae; genus Nonomuraea; species Nonomuraea sp. NPDC059023. The sequence goes on from NZ_JBHYIO010000004.1 coordinate 92,119, forward strand.
GGCCGAGCCCGTCCCGCGTCGTCCAAGCCCTCTCCCAAAAGGCCCTATCCCCAAAGGCCCTCTCCCAAAAGGACTAGCCATGCTCAACGACGAGTACTCCGAGCTGCGCAAGACCGTCGAGGCGTTCGCCCGCGAGGTCGTGGCGCCGGTGATCGGCGACTACTACGAGCGCGAGGAGTTCCCCTACGACATCGTCCGGCAGATGGGCGCGATGGGCCTGTTCGGGCTGCCGCTGCCGGAGGAGCACGGCGGCATGGGCGGTGACTACTTCGCGCTGTGCCTGGCCCTGGAGGAATTGGCCCGGGTCGACTCCAGCGTGTCGATCACGCTGGAGGCCGCGGTCTCGCTGGGCGCGATGCCGATCTATCGCTTCGGTACGGCCGAGCAGAAGGCCACCTGGCTGCCCAAGCTGGCCGGCGGGGAGATGCTGGGCGCGTTCGGCCTGACCGAGCCCGGCGGCGGCTCCGACGTGCCGGGCGGCATGCGCACGACCGCCGTCCTGGACGGCGGCGAGTGGGTGATCAACGGGACCAAGGCGTTCATCACGAACTCGGGCACCGACATCACCGGCGTCGTCGGCGTGGCCGCCATCACCGGGGAGCGCGACGGCAGGAAAGAGATCTCCACGATCCTGGTCCCGGCGGGCACCCCCGGCTTCACCGTCTCGAAGAAGTACTCCAAGGTCGGCTGGAACGCCTCCGACACCCGTGAGCTGTCCTTCACCGACTGCCGGGTCCCGGCGGAGAACCTGCTGGGCGAGCGGGGCCGCGGCTACGCGCAGTTCCTGCAGACCCTCGACGAGGGCCGCATCGCCATCGCCGCCCTCAGCGTCGGCCTGGCCCAGGGCTGCGTGGACGAGTGCCTGCGCTACGTCCGCGAACGCCAGGCCTTCGGCCACCCGATCGGCCACTACCAGGCGATCCAGTTCAAGATCGCCGACATGGAGGCGCGGACCCACACCTCCCGCCTGGCCTACTACCACGCGGCGGAGAAGATGCTGGCCGGCCGGCCGTTCAAGAAGGAGGCGGCGATCGCCAAGCTCGTCTCCTCCAACGCCGCCATGGACAACTCCCGCGAGGCCACCCAGATCTTCGGCGGCTACGGCTTCATGAACGAGTTCCCGGTCGGCCGCTTCTACCGCGACGCCAAGATCCTGGAGATCGGCGAGGGCACCAGCGAGGTCCAGCGCATGCTGATCGCCCGCCAGCTCGGCCTCTCCGATCTATGACGCTGGGTGGTGGTGTAGAGCACCCTGCGTTCGCTATTCTCCCTGCCTTGACCACAATTCGTGATTGTCCGGTTGCAGAGCAATAAATCGGCATCGGTGAAGTAGGGTGCGCAGGGTGACATCTGACGATCTTGTAATCAGGCGGGCCGAGAAGGGCGACGCGGACGAGATCTTCGCGCTGGCCCGCGAGTTCGGAATGACGTTCCGCCCGGAGCGCGAGGCGTTCGACGTGGCCCTGCCGCAGTTGTTGCGCAACGAGGACGCGCTGCTGCTGGCGGCGGTGGCCGGCGGGCGGGTCACCGGATATCTGCTCGGCTTCGTCCATTTGACGCTCTTCGCGAACGGGCCCGTGGCCTGGGTCGAGGAGGCCATGGTGCAGACCGGCTCGCGCCGCCAGGGCATCGGGCGCTCGCTGCTGGAGGATTTCGAGCGCTGGGCGCGCGAGCGCGAGGCGGGGTACGTGGCCATGGCGACCCGCCGGGCACCCGAGTTCTACTCCGCTCTGGGCTACGAGGAGTCGGCGACGTTCTTCCGCAAGGTTCTTAGGTGACCGTTCTGTCCTAGTCAGGTGGCATCCTATGGGGCGTGAGCATCCATACGGTGAGCCCCCGGTTCGTCGGGCGCGCGAGTGAACTCGGCGCGCTCGGTCGTGCGCTGGCCCGCGCCCGGTCCGGGTCGGCCTCGACCGTGCTGGTCGGCGGCGAGGCGGGCGTCGGCAAGACCCGCCTGATCAAGGAGTTCGCCGAGCGCATCGGTGACGCCCGTCAGCTCGTCGGGCACTGCCTGGAACTGGGCACGGACGGCCTGCCGTTCGCGCCGTTCACCGCGGTCCTGCGGCGGCTGCTGCGCGACATCGGGCACGACGGCATGTCCGCGCTGGTGCCCGGTGGCAACACGCGCGGCCTGGCCCGCCTGCTGCCCGACTTCGGCGAGCCCGACGGCGACGGCGCCGAGGCGCGGGCCCGGCTGTTCGAGCTGGTGCTCGGCCTGCTGGAGCACCTGGCGGAGCAGCGGCCGGTGCTCATGGTGATCGAGGACGCCCACTGGGCCGACCGCTCCACCCGCGACCTGCTCTCCTTCCTCGTGCGCTACCAGCGCACCGACGTGCCGTTGCTCATCGTCGTGACCTACCGCACCGACGAACTGCACCGCACCCATCCGCTACGCCCCCTGCTGGCCGAGCTGGGCCGCGTCGACTGGGTGACCAGGATCGAACTCGGCCGCCTCACCCGCAAGCAGGTCGTCGCCCAGGCCGCGAGCATCCTCGAACACGAGCCGTCTCCGGTCGCCATCGACGAGATCTACGCCCGCAGCGAGGGCAACCCATTGTTCGTGGAGGCGCTGCTGAGCGAGGGCGGCGGCGGTGACAGCCTGCCGGAGTCGCTGCGCGACCTTCTGCTGGCCAGCGTCGAACGGCTGCCGGAGGAGACACAGGAGCTCATGCGGGTGGCCAGCGCCGGCGGCCAGCGCATCGAGCACGACCTGCTGCTCGCGGTGACCGGGCTCGACGACGGCGAGCTCTCGCGCTCCCTGCGGCCCGCCGTCGCCGGCAACGTGCTGGTGGTGGACGGTGAGGGCTACGCCTTCCGCCACGCGCTGATCCGCGAGGCGCTCCACGACGACCTGCTGCCCGGCGAGCACTCCCGGCTGCACACCCGCTTCGCCGAGGCGCTCGAACGCGACCTGGCGATCCTGCCCGCCCCGCGCGGCGCCATCGAGCTGGCCCACCACTGGCACGCGGCGCACGACGCGCTGTGGGGGCTGGTCAGCGCCTGGAAGGCGGCGGCCGCCGCGCGCAAGTCGGCCGCCTACGACGAGCAGTTGCGGATGCTGTCGCGCGTGCTCGAACTGTGGTCGAAGGTCCCCGACGCCGCCGAACGCATCGGCGCCGACCGCGTCCAGGTGCTGCGCGCCGCCGCCGCGGTGGCCTTCAACGCCGGGGAGTTCGACCGCGGCATCTCGCTGGCCAGCGCCGCGCTGGAGGAGGTCGACCCGGTCACCGACCCGGTGCGCACCGCGCTGCTGCTCAGGTTGCGCGGGCTGCTCCGCTACGACCTGGGCCGCAAGGGCAACCTGGAGGATCTGCAGGCGGCGGCGAAGCTGGTCCCCGCCGAGCCGCCCACCAAGCTGCGTGCCCAGATCGCCGAGTCGCTGGCGCGCATGTGCAACACCCGCGAGATGTGGCCGGAGAAGATCGCCTACGCCGAGGAGGCGGTACGCATCGCCCGTGCCGTCGGCGACGGCGCCACCGAGGCACACGGGCTGACGACCCTGGCGTGGGGCCGGTTCAGGTTCGGCGACGTGGAGGCGGGGCTGGTGAAGTTCGCCGAGGCCCGCGAGATCGCCATGGGCGACAAGGCCTACAACGCGCTGATGCGCACCGCGATCTCCGAGTCCGACCGGCTGGAGGGCGCCGGCTGGCACGAGGAGGCGGTCAAGGTGGCCCGCCGCGGCATCGCCGACGCCGAGGAGTACGGCCTGGCCCGCACCTCGGGCACGTTCCTGGCGATCAACCTGGCCGAGCCGCTGGTCTCGCTGGGCCGCTGGGACGAGGCGCTGGAAGTGATCGAGCACGCGCTGGATCTGGCGCCGCCCGCGCCGTACCGGGCGAGCCTGCAGGGGTTCGTCGGCGACATCGCCTTGTGGCGTGGCGACCTCGACAAGGCCGAGGCGATGTTCGCGGCGCAGCAGAGCGTGATCAAGCGCACCATCTACCGCGACCAGCACATGCTGCCCGTCGCCGCCCGCGAGATCGACCTGCACACCGCCCGGGGGCGGATGGAGGAGGCCGCGGAGGCGGCCATGCGCGTGTTGCGCGAGCAGGATCTGGCCGCCAGCCCCCGCTACGCCTGGCCGGTGCTCATCCCGTGCGCGCTCCTGGGCGGCGCGGTGCTGGAGGAGGCCAAGGCGCAGGCGCGGTGGATGACGGCCGAGGGCGTGCTGCAGGAGGCGGAGCGGCTGACGTTCAACGCGATCGCGGGGGCGGCCGACGATCTGGTCGCCTGGGACGCGGCCGCCGAGGCCTGGGCCGGGTTGCGGCAGCCGTACCAGGAGGCCAGGGCCCTGGCGGGGGCGGCCAGGGCCGCGCACGCGGCGGGCGCGCGCAAGGACGCGGCCGAGCGGCTGACCAGGGCGCGTGAGCGGGCCGAGCGGCTGGGCGCGCGGACGCTGCTGGCGGAGCTCGACTCGTTCGCGCGGCGGGCGCGCATCGCGGTCGCCGACGAGCCGGAGCCGCAGGGGCCGCAGTTCGGGCTGACCGCGCGCGAGCTGGAGGTACTGCGGCTGCTCACCGACGGCAAGAGCAACCGGGAGATCGGCGGCGAGCTGTTCATCTCGGTCAAGACCGTCAGCGTGCACGTCTCGAACATCCTGGGCAAGCTGGGCGTCTCCTCCCGCGGGGAGGCGGCCGCCACCGCGCACCGCACGGGACTGTTCGACGGCTCAGCCGGTTAGCTGGGCCTCCAGCCGGTAGCCGTCGACGGTCACGTAGACCTGGTCGCCGGGGCGCGCGTTGAGGCGCATGAGCACCGGCTGCAGCGAGTCGAACACCGGCTGGTGCCCCTGCCAGACCAGCACGATCGCGTTGTCGCCCGGTCCGGTGACCGACAGCAGCGTGCCGGGCCGCATGCCCAGCTGGGCCGCGTACCCCTCCGGCACCGGCACCGGGCCGCCGCGCAGGTGCTCGGGCGTGACCTCGATGCGCTGCCAGCGGCGCGGATCCGAGGTCGGGCTCGGCGGCGGGGGCGGCGGCGTCGAGGGCGTGCCGGCCAGCATCGGCGAGCGGCCGCCCGACAGCGCCGACAGCGTCGCGAGCGCGGCCGACGGGTCGATGTTCCCGGCGGGCGCGGCCGGGATCGGCGTGCCGCCCCGGTGATGGTGCCCGTTTGCTCCAGGGGTACGGCGGGGCAGTGGTTGCTGCGGCGCCGGTTCCGCGGCCGGGGCGGCCGGGGCGCGGGGTGACTCCGGCGGCAGGGCGTCCAGCCAGGCCTGCGCGGAGTGGCGGCGGATGCCGAGCTGTTCGAGCAGTTCGTGGCGGTCGGCGTCGTTCGGGGCCGTGGCCAGGAGCTGGCGGGTGCGGTTCTGCAGGCCGTGCAGGTCGCCGACGACGAGCCAGCCGTCCTGCAGGCGGCGGTCGGGCATGAGCGTGACCAGCACGCGCCACAGCGGGCTGCGCAGCGAGGGGACGATCACCGGGTGGGCCGGGTCGGCGCCGATCAGCTGCTCCTGCGTGGCGGCGGCGCCGAGCCACTCGGTGAGGCGGAACATGTGGCCGGTCACCGGCGCGGACTCCGACGAGCGCAGCCAGTTCAGGACACGTTCCTCGGCCATGCGCTGCGCCGGGGACAGGACGTCGCGCTCGACGAGCATCTTGTGGGCCAGCGTGCGCAGGCTGACCGGGTCCTCGGCGAACAGGCGGTGGGTGGCCACGGCCAGTTCGAGGCGGTCCATGCCGCGGAACAGCCCGTCCACCACGCGGACCATGGCGTGGTCGGTGTCCGACGGTTCCGGGGTGGGGCTCGGGAGCGGGGCGCCGGGCGGGCGCTGGGGCAGCGCGCCGGAGGAACCCGGAGCACCGGCCGGTGGCGCACCAGCCTGACCGGGACCGCCCTGACCGGGAGCCGCTTGCCCGGGGGGCGTGACGCCTTGGCCGGCGCCGCTCTGGCCAGGGAGTGCGGCGTTCTGGCCGGGGCCGACGGCTGGTGCCCGGCCGGGCACGGTGCCTCCCGGCGCTCCTGGCACCGATGGAGCTCCGGAGGAGGGCTGCGTGCTACCGACCGGGCGGGTCGGGCCGTCGGCGGGCGCGGGCGCGGCGGGTGACGCGGCCTGCGCGGGCGCACCGGCACGAGAAGGAGCGCCGGGTACGGAACCCGGGTGGGAAGGCGCGCCACCAGGTTGACCGCCACCGGGCTGTGAGGTGCCCGGCTGCGCGGCGCCCGGCTGTGCGGGCATGGCGCCCGAGTGAGTGGGCGTGGCACCCGGTTGTGAAGGAACTCCCGGGTGGGTGGGCGCGGCGCCCGGCTGCGCCGGGGCCCCTGGGCGGGCGGGCAGGGCGCCCGGCTGGGAGGGGGCGCTGCCCGGCTGGGAGGGCGTGGCGCCTGGTTGCGCAGGCGCGGCCCCCGGGTGGGACGTCGTGGCCGGGTGGGACGTGGCGCCTGGCTGGGACGCGGCTCCGGGGTGGGGCGTGGCTCCGGTGTGGGACGGTGCGGTGCCCGGCTGGGGAGCGCCCGGCCGGGACATGGCACCGGGGGCGGGCTGGACGGGCAGGGGGCCGGTATGGGCAGGGAGGGGGCCGGTTTGGATCGGGATCTGGGCGAGGATCTCGCGGAAGACCGAGCCGATCACCGCTTCCCCCGGCGTACCGGGCGTGGCCAGGTCGCCCGGACACAGGCGGCGCAGCCGGTGCCACCCGCCCAGGCCGTTGATCGCCGAGCGGGTCGGTTCCGGCCAGCCGGGCAGCGTCGGGTCCACGTGGTGGACGGTCAGCGCGGGCAGTACGTCGGCGAGGGACAGATGGTCCCATCGAGCCGAGGCGAGGCGGGCGAGCCGCTCGCACACCCAGTCGAGGCCCGTCGCGCCGAGTGCCCGGGACAACGCCAGCGAGCTCCACCACCCTGCCGGCAGCCGAGGATCGGCCAAGATCTCCGCTACCTGCTGAGGACGGCTCCAGCGCAGGGCAGGGACCAGGTCGCTCAGGCAGATCGATGACTCGACGTCCATCGGCGGACCGTATCCTCCCCAGAGTGATGCATGTGGCTGGTGGTGCAGCCTACGCGGAAAGCTATCAATCGGTGTGAATAGGGTAAAGATGGTTCAACTGCAAACCGTACCGTGGACGGCCCCCCACTAGGGCCACACAATCGGCACCCGCACGGCATCCTGCCCGCAACGCGGCCCCTTCTCCGGCCCCGGAAAGTCGTGCCGTGAGATACCCGGCGGCGAACGCGTCACCGGCTCCCGTCGAGTCCACCGCCTCGCTCGGCAGCGCCTCGGCCGTGGCCACGATCCGCCCGTCCACGGCCGCGATCGCGCCGCCGGGGCCGAGTTTCACGACCGCGGTGCCGTACCTCCGGCTGAGCAGTTCGGCGGCGCGTTCCGGCGCGGCGGCGCCCGAGAGGAGCAGCGCCTCGTCGCGGTTGGGGATGACGAGGCCGGCGGGGGCGCTCTCGCGCAGGAACCGTTCGACGCCGAAGGCGCGCAGCGGTCCGGTGGAGGCGGGGTCGATGCTGATCGAGACGCCGCGGCCGGCCGCCTCCGCCATCACATTTCGGGCAAGTTGGAGCCCCTGATCCGCGAAAAAGGTGTACCCGGACAGATGGAGATGGCGGATGCCGTCCAGCATCGACGGCGACCAGTCGGCGGGGGAGATCCGGCCGCCGGCGCCGCGGTTGGTGAGCATGGACCGCTCACCCGTACGGTCGACCATCGCGATGACCACGGCGGTCGGATGGTCGGAGTCGACGGAGAGCAGCGGGCGCACACCCGCCTTGACCAGCTCGTTCGTGTGCCACTCGCTGCTGTCGTAGCCGACGCGGGACAGCAGGGCCGTCGGCGCGCCCAGGTGGGCGGCCCAGGAGGCGGTGTTGGCCCCCGAGCCGCCGGGGCGCAGCACGATGTCGGCCTCGGTGTCGGTGCCGGTGGCGACCGGCGTGCCGTGCACGGCCACCACGTCGGTGACGACGTCGCCGATGACGAGCAGGCCCCCGGCAGTCCCGCCGTCCATTACTGGGCCCAGGCGAGGGCGATGCGAGAGGCGAGGGCGACGTTGCCGCGGACGGCGGCGAGGTTGGCCTCCAGGGAGGCGCCGCCGGTGCCGCGCACGAGGTAGTCGAGCAGGAACGGGGTGATCGCCTGGCCGGTGACGCCCTGGCGCTCGGCGGCGGCCAGCGCCTCGCCCAGCACGCGGTCGTGCAGGGCCGGGTCGAGCTGCCGGTCCTCGGGCACCGGGTTGGCCACGATCAGCGCGGTCTCGGGGCCGCCGAAGGCGTCCTGGCCGCGCATGATGGCGGCGGCCTGCTCGGGGGCGTCGATGCGCCAGTCGATCGGCTCGCCGGAGGTGTGGAGGTAGAAGCCGGGGAAGGTGTCGGTGCGGTAGCCCGCGACGGTGACGCCGCGCGTCTCCAGCCGCTGCAGCGTCGAGGGCACGTCGAGGATGGACTTCACGCCCGCGCACACGATCGTGATCCGGGTGCGGGCCAGAGTGTCGAGGTCGGCCGATTCGTCCTGCTCCACGGTCCAGCCGCGGTGGACGCCGCCCAGCCCGCCCGTGGCGAAGATCCGGATACCCGCGCGCGCGGCCAGGAACGAGGTGGCCGAGACGGTGGTGGCGCCGCTGGCCTTGAGCGCGGCGGCCACCGGAAGGTCACGCTGGCCGAGCTTGCGCAGCCCGGATTCGGTGGCGATGCGCTCCAGCTCGACCTCGTTCAGGCCGATCCTGGCAATGCCGTCCAGTACCGCGATCGTGGCCGGCACCGCGCCCGCGTCCCTGACGACCGCCTCGAGCTCTCTGGCCACCTCCAGGTTGCGGGGCTGGGGCAGGCCGTGCGAGATGATCGTGGACTCCAGCGCGACCACGGGCGAACCGCCGGCCAGGGCCGCGGACACCTCGTCGGAGGGCTGGAGAATGGGGTCGGCGGTGGTGCGCATGATCGGGTACGTGCTCCTTGTGGGACCTTTGACGTGGCACTCTTTGGAACGGTCTATTTCCTGATGTTGTTCCAAAGTGAGCACGTTACGGGGCGATCCCTGACGCGTCCACCCGAGATCACACCAGGAGCGCCACCCCTGCCAGCGAGATGCCGGTGATCAGCGCGGTGGAGATCCCGCCCAGCAGTACGGCCCGCCCGCCCTTGGCCAGTTTCCGCAGGTCGATGTTGGTGCCGAGGCCGAAGAGCGCGGCGGCCAGCAGCACGCTCGTCACCGGCGGCACCGCCGAGGTCAGCGACTCGGGCAGGACGCCGAGGCTGCGCACCACCACCATCGCCAGGAACCCGGCCACGAACAACGGCATGATCGGCGGCCGCCGGGCGCCGGTCCTCGCCCGCAGAGCGGCCTCGGTCTCGGTGCGCAGGGAGGCCCCGGCAGGGGTACGGCAGGCGGCTCCGGCCTGGGCGCGCAGGGTGGTGGCCGCGACCATGGGCGCGAGCAGGACCACGCGGGCCAGCTTGGCCGTGATCGCCACCCCCAGCACCGCCGCGCCGGAGGCCGCGCCGATCGCGGCCACCTGGGCCACCTCGTGCACCGCCGCCCCGGCCCACACCCCGAGCTGGCGCCCCGTCAGTCCCAGCCAGCCGGCCAGCAGCGGGACGGCCACGATGGCGGCGGTGCCGTACACGGTGATGACACCCAGGGCGGAGGCCACGTCGTCGTCGTCGGAGTCGGCGCTCTCATGCATGGCGGCGATGGCCGAGGCGCCGCAGATGCTCACGCCCGCGGCGATGAGCAGGGCCGTGCCGGGCGCGACCCGCAGCCACCGTCCGAGCAGCGGCGTGAGCACGAACGTGAGGCCGGTCGCCGCCGCCACGATCAGCAGTGTCGGGGCGCCCAGCGTGAGCACCTGGGGCAGCGCGATCTGCAGGCCGAGCAGGACGATCGCCACCCGCAGCACGCGCTTCGCGACGAACTGCAGTCCGGGCCGCAGCCGCTCGTGCAGCCAGCCGAGGTTGTGGAAGGCCGCCCCCGCCGTCACGGCGATGATCGCCGGGCTGAGCGCGGGCAGGAACCGGCTCACGACCAGCGCCATCGCGACCGCCGCCGCGGCCAGGGCGATGCCGGGCAGATGCAGGCGGGGCCAGGCGCGCGTGACGGTGAGGGAGACCATGATCCGAGTCTCCGGCCGTCCGGAACCTCCCAGTAGACATGCATTGCCTGGCAGGTCATAGCCTTAGGCTATGAGCGCGCTGCCGGATCTCGACTCGCTGAAGCTCCTCGTCGACGTGGGCGAGCTCGGCAGCCTGGGCCGTGCCGCGCGCGCCGCGGGCATCGCCCAGCCGTCGGCCAGCAAGCGCATCGCCCAGCTCGAACGCCGGCTCGGGCTGCCGCTGCTGGAGCGTACGCCGCGTGGGTCGGCGCTGACCGCGGAGGGGAAGATGGTCGCCGGCTGGGCCTCGCAGGTGCTGTCGGCGGCGCAGGAGCTCATGCGCGCGGCGGCGGCCGTGCGGCTCAGCGAGGCGGCGCACCTGCGGGTGGCCTCGTCGATGACGGTGGCGGAGTATCTGGTGCCGCGGTGGCTGGGCGAGTTCCAGAACCGCGAGCCGGACGTGCAGGTGGGGCTCGACGTGGTGAACTCCGCCGAGGTGGCCGCGCTGGTGCTGGCCGGCGCGGACGGGACGCCGAGGTCGGTCGAGCTGGGCTTCGTGGAGGGGCCGAACGTGCCCGACGGGCTGGACTCGCGCGTGGTCGGGACCGACCGGCTGGTGGTCGTGGTGGCGCCGGGGCATCCGTGGGCGCGCCGCCGTACCGTGCTGCGGGGGGCGGAACTGGCCGCGACGCCGCTGGTGGTGCGCGAGCCTGGCTCGGGCACGCGCGAGACGCTCGACCTGGCCTTCCGCGACCTCCACCAGGCCAGCCCCCGGCTGGAGCTCGGCTCGAACTCGGCGGTGAAGGGCGCGGCGTCGGCGGGCGCGGCGCCCGCGGTGCTGAGCGGCTACGCCGTCGAGGCCGACCTCGCGACCGGCCGGCTGGTCGAGGTGCCGCTGGCCGGCCTCAACCTGGTCCGCAGCCTGCGCGCGGTCTGGCGCCGCGGCCGCACGCTTCCCTCTCCCGCCGCCACGCTCCTCTCCATCGCCAGCCGGCCGTGACCCATCCCTTAGGGCGCTCAACCCCTCCCATCCCTTACGGCAAGCCGCCCCCACGCCACCCGCCGACGCGCGCGGGCGCCGATCGTGGGGGTCGCTTCTCACGTCGGACAAATGCCCCGTCGTCACGGCCCCCGTCAGCCGGCCAATTGGTCTATAAATCCCGCTAAATGGCGAATTGATAAACGAGTAAGGTGATTATCTCCTGGCTGGCCGGATGACCGGGTGACATATTGAAGAACCCAGGCGTCCGATGAAAGGCCCCCCAATGCCTGCGTTGAACGGCGAGACCTCGCGCCCCGGCGAAGCCGCGGTAAAAGGCACCAGTAAGAGCGGCCCCGGAGTTCACGGCATCAGCCAGGAATTCGACGGGGTGCACGCGACCACCAATTCTCCGCAGAACGCGGCCATAGCCGGATACAACCTCAACGCCGAAGGGACCGGGGCGACCCTGTTCGCGGAGAACCGCGGGCGCGGGCCCGGTGTGTTCGTCAGGACCGGGATCGGCGCGGCGGTGGACGCCAAGAGCGAGGGGTTCGAAGCCGTCCACGCCGAGACCAACGCTCCGGCCACCGCGGCCGTGGCGGCCTACAACCTCAACGCCGAGGGCACCGGGGCCATCCTGTTCGGGGAGAACCGGGGGCGCGGGCCCGGTGTGTTCGTCAGGACCGGGCAGGGGGCGGCTCTCGACGCCAGGAGCGAGACGTACGAAGCGCTGCACGCCGAGACCAACGCCAGTGAGGTGGCCGCCATCGCCGCCTACAACGTCAATCCGGCGGGTACCGGCGCTTCGGTGTTCGCCGACAATCGCGGGCGCGGGCCCGGTGTGTTCGTCAGGACCGGGATCGGCGCGGCGGTGGACGCCAGAAGTGAGGCTTATGAAGCCGTTCACGCCGAGACCAATTCCCCTAATACCGCGGCTATCGCCGCCTATAACCTCAATGCGGACAGTACCGGTGCCGCACTCTACGCCGACCATCGCGGCGTCGGCCCCGCCGGATTCTTCAAGGGAAATGTCATCGTCACCGGCGACGTCCTTCTCACCGGAGCCGATCTGGCCGAGAATTTCTCGCTCGCGGAAACCGAGACCGATGAGGTCGTGCCCGGCACGGTCGTCGTGCTCGACGGGATCGACCGGGTGCGGATGAGCACCAGCGCCTACGACTCCAAGGTCGCCGGAGTGGTCTCGGGGGCGGGTGACTACCGTCCAGGCGTCATCCTCGACCACCGCGACCAGCGCGCGGGACGCTACCCGCTCGCGCTCGTCGGCAAGGTCTACTGCCGGGTCGACGCCTCCTACGCCCCCGTCGGCGTCGGCGACCTGCTCACCACCTCCGACACGCCCGGCCACGCGATGAAGGCGCTCGACCCCGGCCGGTCCTTCGGCGCCGTGATCGGCAAGGCCATGTCCGCGCTCGACCGGGGCATCGGGCTGATCCCGATCCTCGTCCTGCTCCGCTGACCCCGCTGACTCCGCTGGAGGAATGCCATGCTCTCCGTCCGACTGAGCAAGGCGGTCCGGTCGCTGCCGATCAGCGTGCGCGCCCTGGGGCGCGAGGCGGGACTGCCGGGCCAGGTGTCGGTGCGCGAACTGCTGCGCCGTACCGGCACGCACACGCGGCCACTCAACGTGAAGGTGCTGCGCTACACGTGGGCGACGAACGCCCCCGACGCCAACGTCCACCCCGTCTGGCCGGACGCGGCGCTGCGCGAGGTCCTCGACGCGCCGAACGGCTGGAGCATGCTCGACTTCTGGTCGGCCTCGACCCTGCGGCTGCGCGAACTGCGCTTCAGCGTGGAGCCGTGGCGGGTGCTGACCGGCATCTCGCAGGTCGGCAACCGCGACGACCGCGGCGGCATGGTCAACCAGACCCGCGCGCAGGCCGAGCGCGACGGCGTCAGCTTCGACGGCGTGGACCGCGTGGTCGTGTTCATGCATCCGCCGCCGTGCAACTCCGGCGCCATCGGCGGCGCCGCCGTCCTCGACCAGGGCGGGTTCCTGTCCTTCTACGACCACGAGATCGGCCACGTGATCGGCTTCGAGCACGCCTTCGGCCCCTGCGGCGACTACGTCTACCACGACGACTACTCGGTCATGGGCTTCACCGGCGTGCAGGACCGCGCGGTCCCGACGCCGCCCGCGTTCGTCGGCGTCACCGTGATCTCGCCCGGCTTCTTCCGCAGCGACCGCAACCTGTCGCCGGCCGCCCTCTACCGGTACGTGCCGGAGTTCGCCGCCTCCGGCAGCGTGCTCCGCCCGGACCTGTCCACCTCCCCGCGCATCCGCCTGGCCGCCTTCGGCCAGGCGAACCTGCACGACCCCGTGCTCGCGGTGGTCCCGACCAGCCAGGGCGAGATCACCGTCGAGTACCGCGCCCGCTTCGGCCAGGACGCGGCGATCCAGCCGGCGGTGGTCGTGCACTCCATCGGCCGCCGCCCCGTGCTGGCCTGGCACGGCGAGCAGAACCCGGTCTGGTTCGAGGGCACCGCCGGGGTGGGGGCGAGCCTGCCCACGGAGTACGCGGTGGACACCGTGCTGAAGGTTCAGGTGGTCGCGGTCACGCCGGATCGCAGATATGTGGAGGTGGTATTGACCGATCCGTGACGGGTAAGGTCCCGGGCATGGTGTCCAGGGAGGAACTGCTGCGGCCGGAGCCGCACTGGCAGACGGGGCTGTAGCGGGGCGTCTTTCGTGCCGTCCCATCCCTGTCTCCTGCTTAAGGACCTTTCATGCGTTATGACGCCGTCATCGTGGGCGCCGGGCACAACGGGCTCGTCGCCGCCGCCTATCTCGCCCGCGCCGGTCGCCGGGTGCTCGTCCTCGAACGGCTCGCCCACGTCGGCGGACTGGCCATCTCGGCCCAGGCCTTTCCCGGGGTCGAGGCGCGGCTGTCGCGCTACTCCTACCTGGTCAGCCTCCTGCCGACGAAGATCGTCACGGATCTGGGCCTGCGGGTCGAGCTCCGGCGGCGGCGTTACGCCTCCTACACCCCGGTCGGGCGGACGGGGCTGCTCGTGGACAACGAGGACGCCGGCCGTACCGAGGAGTCCTTCCGCGCCGTCACCGGCGGCGCGCGGGACTACCGGGCCTGGCGGGAGTTCTACGAGATGACCGCCGAGGTGGCGCGGGTGCTGGCGCCCACGCTGCTCGGGCCGCTGCCCGCGGCGCGCGAGGTCGAGCGGCTGGTCGGGGCGCGGGCCTGGGGGGAGATGTTCGCCGAGCCGATCGGGCGGGCGGTGGAGGCGCGTTTCCGCGACGACACCGTGCGCGGCGTGGTGCTGACCGACGCGCTCATCGGCACGTTCGCCGACCCCGCCGCCGACCTGCTGGCCAACCGGTGCTTCCTCTACCACGTGATCGGGGACGGGACCGGGGAGTGGAACGTCCCCGTCGGCGGCATGGGCGCGGTGTCCGGCGCGCTGGCCACGTCGGCCCGCGAGGCCGGGGCGCAGATCAGGACCGGGGCCGAGGTGATCGGGATCGACCCGGAGGCCGGGGAGGTGAGCTTCCGGCTGGGGGAGGCCGAGCACGTGGTGTCCGCGGAGCGGGTGCTGGCCAACGTGCCGCCGGCCGTACTGGATCGGCTGCTGGGACACGAGCCGGAGACGCCCGAGGGAGCCCAGCTCAAGGTCAACATGGTGCTGCGGCGGCTGCCACGGCTCAAGGACACCGGCGTGGAACCGTACGCGGCCTTCAGCGGCACCTTCCACATCAACGAGAGCCAGGAGCAGCTCGCGCGGGCCTTCGCCCAGGCGGCGCGGGGCGAGATCCCGGCGCTGCCGCCCGCGGAGGTCTACTGCCACTCGCTGACCGACCGGTCCATCCTCGGCCAGGACGGGGAGACGATGACGTTGTTCGGGCTGCACATGCCCGCCCGCCTCTTCCGCGACGACCCGGAGAAGTCGCGGCGCGCGGCCCTGGACGCCACGCTCCGCTCGATCAACTCCGTGCTGGCCGAGCCCATCGAGGACTGCCTGGCCACCACCCCGGCGGGCGAGCCCTGCCTGGAGGCCAAGACGCCCGTCGATCTGGAGAACGAGGCCGGGCTGCCCGGCGGGCACATCTTCCACCGCGACCTGAGCTGGCCCTACGCCGACGGGGGCGGCTGGGGCGTCGAGACCGGGCACCCGAGGCTGCTGCTGTGCGGGGCCGGGGCGCGGCGCGGCGGCGGGGTCAGCGGCATCCCCGGCCACAACGCCGCGATGTCGCTGCTGACCTGACCGACATGTCCTTCAGCGAGTTCTCATGATGGCGGCATAGCGTTGGCTCATGAGTGAGCCCATGCGACTCCTGGTGGTGGACGACGAGCCGGCGCTGCGCGAGGCGCTGCAGTCGAGCCTGGAGTTCGAGGGCTACCAGGTGGCCACGGCCGTGGACGGGCAGGCCGCGCTGGAGCAGCTGGCCCGCGAGGCGTACGACGCGGTGCTGCTGGACGTCATGATGCCCAGGCTCGACGGGCTGACCGCGTGCCGGCGGCTGCGGCAGGGCGGCAACCACGTGCCGGTGCTGATGCTGACCGCCCGTGACGCCGTCGGCGACCGCGTCTCCGGCCTGGACGCGGGCGCGGACGACTACCTGGTCAAGCCGTTCGAGCTGGACGAGCTGCTGGCCAGGGTACGGGCGCTGCTGCGGCGCAGCGCGCTCGGCGCCGTGCCGCAGGACGGCCTGCTCGCCTACGCCGACCTGCGCATGGACCCGGCCACCCGCGAGGTCACCCGCGGCGCCCGCAGGCTCGACCTGACCAGGACCGAGTACCAGCTGCTCGAACTGCTGCTCAGCCACCCGCGCCAGGTGCTGACCCGCGACCAGATCCTCGGCGAGGTGTGGGGCTTCGACTTCGAGCCGACCTCCAACTCCCTCGACGTCTACGTGATGTACCTGCGGCGCAAGACCGAGGCGGGCGGCGAGCCCCGGCTGATCCACACCGTGCGCGGCGTCGGTTACGTGCTGCGGAACGCGCCGTGAGATGGAGCAGCCTGCGCGCCCGGATGACGTTGCTGGTCACGGCTGCGGTGGCGCTGGCGGTCGCGCTCTCGGCGGTCCTGTGCTTCTCCATCGTGCGCATGGAACTGCTCAACCAGCTCGACCACGAGCTGGAGGGCCCGCCGGGCAAGCGGCCCGACGTGAGCAAGCTCCTGGTCAGGTGCTCGACCGAGCCGCCGCGTTCGGACGCCTACGTGCCGCCGTACTCCGAGCAGATCATCTACGCCGACGGGAGCCCGACCTGCTCGTTCGGCACGCCGATCCACGTGACCGAGGACGACCTGCGCGTGGCACGCTCCGGCGGCCAGTGCCTGCACACGAGCACCACCAGCGACGGCGCGCAGGTCCGCGTCGCCACCAAGTGGGTCGCGCCCGGCGTGGCGGTCATGAGCGCCCGCCGCCTCGACCGCCTGCAGAACTCCCTCAACACCCTGGCCGCCCTGCTCGCGGGCGTGGCCGGCCTCGGCGTGCTCGGCGCCGCCTCGGCGGGCCTGTTCGTCTCCCGTACGGCCCTGCGCCCGGTAGGCGAGCTGACCAGGGCCGTCGAGCACATCGCCACCACCGAGGACCTCGACACCTCCATTCCGGTCAAGGGCGACGACGAGATCGCCCGCCTGAGCGCCTCCTTCAACGCGATGACCGCCGCCCTGGCCGGTTCCCGCGACCGCCAGCGCCAGCTCGTCGCCGACGCCGGCCACGAGCTGCGCACCCCGCTGACCACGCTGCGCACCAACATCGACCTGCTGCTGCGCAGCGAGCAGACCGGCAGGCAGCTCGACCCGGCCGCCAAGGAGCGGCTGCTGGTCAACGTGAAGGCCCAGTTCGCCGAGCTGTCGGCGCTGGTGGGCGACCTGCTCATGCTGGCCAGGGGCGACACCGACCACGAACCGCACGTGGAGCTGGCCCTGCACGAGGTGGTGAAGGCCGCCGCCGAGCGGGCCAGGCTGCGCGGCGCGGAGCTGAGCACCGACCTCGGCCAGTGGTACACCGTCGGCAACGCCGCCTCGCTGGAACGGGCGGTGCTCAACCTCATCGACAACGCCCGCAAGTTCAGCGAGAACGGCATCGAGGTGATGCTGCGCGGAGGCGTGCTGACCGTGCGCGACCACGGGCCCGGCATCCCGCGCGAGGAGCTGCCGCACGTCTTCGAGCGGTTCTGGCGCTCCCCGTCGGCCCGCGCGCTGCCCGGCTCGGGGCTGGGGCTGGCGATCGTGGCGCAGGCGGTGGCCGAGGCGGGCGGGAGCGTCCGGCTGGACAACGCGCAGGGCGGCGGAGTGATCGCCACCGTGCGGCTGCCGGGAAGTCTCACCCCACTCTCATCATCGGCTAAGTCCGGCTAAAGACCGGGCCGGTGACCTGGGAGCATGCCAACATCCATCAAGACGCGGCTGGTCGAGGTGGTCGTCCCGGTCCACAACGAGCAGCGCGCCCTGCGCGCGAGCGTGACCCGGCTGCACGACTATCTGCTGGCCACCTTCCCGTACGGCTTCCGCATCACGATCGCCGACAACGCCAGCACGGACGGCACCTGGCCGCTGGCCGGGGAGCTGGCGGCCGAGCTGCCGCACGTGCGGGCCGTACACGTGGAGGAGAAGGGGCGCGGCCGGGCGCTGCGCCAGGTGTGGTCGCGGAGCGAGGCGGACGTCGTCAGCTACATGGACGTGGACCTGTCCACGGACCTGGACGCCTTCCTGCCGCTGGTCGCGCCGCTGCTGTCGGGTCACAGCGACCTGGCCATCGGCACCCGGCTGGCACCGGCGGCGCGCGTGGAGCGCGGGCCCAAGCGTGAGGTCATCTCCCGCTGCTACAACCTGCTCCTGCACGCCCTGCTCGGCGCCCGCTTCACCGACGCCCAGTGCGGCTTCAAGGCGGTGCGTACCGAGGTGGCGCAGGCGCTGCTGCCCGCGGTCGAGGACGAGCAGTGGTTCTTCGACACCGAGCTGCTCCTGCTGGCCCAGCGGCACGGGCTGCGCATCCACGAGGTGCCGGTCGACTGGGTCGACGACCCGGACAGCCGGGTCGACGTCGTGCGCACCGCGCTGGACGACCTGCGCGGCATGGCCAGGCTGGCCCGCGCCCACGCGCTGCGCGCGCCGATCCCGTCGCGGGAGGTGCCGCGCGGGCTGGCCAGGCAGCTGCCCCGCTTCGCGATCGTGGGCGTCGTGAGCACGCTGGCCTACCTCGGGCTGTACACGCTGCTGCGCGGGGCGCTCGCGCCCATGCCGGCCAATGCGATCGCTCTGCTGGTCACCGCCGTGGCCAACACCGCGGCCAACCGGCGCTTCACGTTCGGGATCAGCGGCCCGGCCGGCGTCGTACGGCACCAGTTCGAGGGCCTGATCGCCTTCCTCGTGGGGCTGGCGCTCACCACCGGCGGGCTCGCGCTGCTGCCCGGCGGGGTCTCGCACGGCGTCGAGCTGGCCGCGGTCGTGCTGGCGAACGCGCTGGCCACCCTGGTGCGCTTCCTGCTGCTGCGCGTGTGGGTGTTCAACCCGCGCAGGGTGAGCCGATGACGCGGGCGCGCTGGGCGCTGGCCGGGGTGCTCGCCGTCGCCCTGGTCCTGTACACGTGGGCGCTGAGCGGGATGGCCAACACCTACTACTCGGCCGCCGTCCTGTCGGCCACCCAGAGCTGGAAGGCGTTCTTCTTCGGCGCGCTGGACGCCGGGTCGTTCATCACCGTGGACAAGCCGCCGCTGGCGCTGTGGGTGATGGCGCTGTCGGCGCGGATCTTCGGGTTCTCGACGTGGAGCATGCTGCTGCCGCAGGCGCTGGCGGGCGTGGCGGCGGTCGCGGTGGTCTACTCGGCGGTACGCCGCAACATGTCCGCATATTTCGGTGAACGGCGGGCGGAGGCGGCCGGGCTCATCGCGGCCCTCGCGATGACGCTGACCCCGATCACCGTGGCCATCAACCGCGACAACAACCCGGACACGCTCCTGGTCCTGCTGCTCACCGTGGCCGCCTGGTTCTGCCTGGAGGCGCTGCGCACCGGGCGTCCCCGCTGGCTGCTGCTCTGCGCGGTCTTCGTGGGCCTCGGGTTCAACACCAAGATGCTCCAGGCGTACCTGGTGCTGCCCGCCTTCGCCCTCGCCTACCTGTTCTGCGCCCGCGCCACCGTGGTCAGGCGGCTCGGCCACCTGCTGGCCGCCGGTGCGGTGCTCGTGGTGTCGAGCGGCTGGTGGATGGCGATCGTCGACCTGTGGCCCACCGGCTCGCGCCCCTACGTCGGCGGATCCACCGACAACTCGGTCCGGGACCTGGTCATCGGCTACAACGGCCTCGGCCGGATCTTCGGCCAGGGCGGCGGGCGGGCCGGCGGACCCTCGTTCGGAGGGGAGTCCGGGGCCGGGCGGCTGTTCAACGACGTGATGGCCGGGCAGATCTCGTGGCTGCTGCCGTTCTGCGCGATCGCCCTGCTCCTGGCGACCCTGGCCGGGCTGCGGGCCCGGAGGTCGGGGCAGGCGTGGGCCTGGGGGCCGTGGCTGGTGTGGGGCGGCTGGCTGGCCGTGCACGTCGTGGTCTTCAGCTTCTCCAGCGGCACCTTCCACCCCTACTACAGCACCGCCATGGCTCCGGCGGTGGCGGCGCTGAGCGGGATGGGAGGGGTGCTCATGTGGCGGGCCTACCGGGAGGCGCGGGTGCTGGGCTGGGTGCTGCCGGTGGCCGTGGTGGTGACCGGGGGGTGGGCGTTCGCGGTGCTGCGCCGTACGCCGGAGTGGGCGCCGTGGCTGGCCTGGGCCGTGCTCGGGACCACCGCTCTGGCCGGGCTCACGCTGATCCTGGCCCGGGTACGGCGCGGCGCCGCGATCACCGTCGCCGGGCTGGTCCTGGCCCTGGTCGCGGGCCTGGCCGGACCGGCGGCGTACGCGGTCACGCCGCTGCGGTCCCCGGTGAACGGCACCAACCCGACCGCGGGACCCGACAGCGGCCGCCGCGGCTTCGGCGGCGGCCCAATGGGCCAGCCGGGCGGCCGCCAGCCCGCCGGAGAGGGCCCGCCCCAAGGAGACCGGTCGCCCGGCGGCACCCCAGGCTTCTCCGGCACTCCGGGCTCTTCCGGGAACCCGGGCTTTTCCGGGGGTCCTGGTGGGCGGGAGGTCAGTGCTGAGCTGGTCACCTTCCTGGAGGCCAACCGGGGGAACGCCGACTGGCTGGTCGCGGTGGGCAGCGCGCAGCAGGCCGCCTCGCTGATCCTGTCCACCGGCGAGCCGGTCATCGCCATGGGCGGCTTCACCGGCGCCGACCCGGCCATGACCACCGCGCGCCTGGAGGAGCTGACCTCCTCCGGCCGCCTGCGCTACGTGATGACCGGAGGCGGTAGAGGAAGTGGCCAGGCCACCGCGTGGGTCCAGGAGAACTGCACGGCCGTGCAGGGCCAGGACGGCCTCCACGACTGTTCTTGATCGGGGGTTGACAACGATGTCAACCCCGCTCTTGATAGATCTATGGCCGGACCGCTGCTCGAAGCCCGCGGCATCGTCAAGAGCTACGGCCACGTCGAGGCGCTGCGCGGAGCCGACCTCGCGCTGCCGCCCGGCGAGGTCGTCGCGCTGATCGGGGACAACGGCGCGGGCAAGTCGACCCTCGCCAAGATCCTGTCCGGGGTCGAACCGCCCGACGACGGCGAGATCCTGCTCGACGGCGGGCCCGTGGCCTTCTCCTCCGCCGAGGACGCCAGGGCCGCCGGGATCGAGACCGTCTACCAGGACCTCGCCCTCTGCGCCGACCTCACCCCCGCGGCCAACTTCTTTCTCGGCCGCGAGCTGCTCAGGCCCGGCCTGCTCGGCCGCCTCGGGCTGCTCGACGACGCCGCCATGCGCGAGCGCGCCCGGCAGGCCTGCGAGCGCCTCGGGGTCGAGCTGAAGTCGCAGGACGCGCCGGTCTCCACGCTCTCCGGCGGCCAGCGGCAGGGCGTCGCCGTGGCCAGGGCGGTCACCTGGGCGCGCCGCGTGGTGTTCATGGACGAGCCGACCGCCGCGCTCGGCGTCGTCCAGACCCGCCGCGTGCTCGACCTCATCCGCGGCGTGCGCGACTCCGGCGTGAGCGTGCTGCTGATCAGCCACAACATGCAGGACGTCAAGGCCGTCTCCGACCGGGTCGAGGTGCTCAGGCTCGGCCGCAGGGTGGCCCGCTTCGCCACCGCGCAGGTCTCCATGGAAGAACTGGTCGGCGCGATGACGGGAGCACTCGGATGAGCGGACGGCTGCTGTCGGCGCAGGTGTTCTGGATCGGGCTCGTGCTCGCGGGCCTGCTCGCCGCCTTCGCCCTCCTGCGGCCCGGCAGCTTCGCCACCCCCTTCAACCTCCTGAACCTGGTCAGCGACGCCGCCATCCTCCTGCTCCTGGCCACCGGCATGACCTACGTGATCATCACCGCCGGGATCGACCTGTCGGTCGGCGGCGTGCTGGTCTTCTCGGCCGTGGCCGCCGCTCTGACGGCCGAGGCCACCGGCTCGCTGCTGGTGGGGGCGGCGGCGGCCGTACTGTCGGGGCTGGGGTGGGGTCTGCTCAACGGCCTGCTCGTCGCGCACGGGCGGATCCCCGCGCTGATCGTCACCCTCGGCACGCTCGGCATGTCGCTCGGCGCCGCGCTGCTGCTGACCGGCGGCGTCGACCTGCGCGCGCCCGGCGAGCTGAACCTCGGCCTCGGCCTGGCACGCTGGCTCGGCGTGCCGCACCTCGTGTGGATCTGCGGCGCCGTCACCGCCGTGCTCGGCTTCGCCCTCGCCCGCACCCGCTTCGGCCGCCACACCTACGCGATCGGCTCCAACGCCGAGGCCGCCCGCCGCGCCGGCGTGCGCGTCGCCAGGCACCTGGTCACCGTGTACGGCCTCGCCGGACTGCTGGCCGGGCTGGCCGGCTACCTGTCACTGGCGAAGTACGGCATCACCGGCGTGTCCGCTCATTCCACCGACAACCTGCAGGCCATCGCCGCCGTCGTGATCGGCGGCACGTCGCTGTTCGGCGGCGTCGGCACCGTGGCCGGCACCGTCATCGGCGTGTTCATCCCGGCGGTGCTGCAGAACGGCTTCCAGATCCTCGGCGTGCGGCCCTTCTGGCAGCAGGTGGTGGTCGGCTCCGTCCTGATCGCCGCCGTCTACGTCGACCAGCGCCAACGCGCCCGCCGCGACCAGTGAGGAGACTCCCCATGCGCAAGGCCCTCGCCGCCGCCCTCCTGCTCGCCCTCGCCGCCTGCGGCCAGCCCAGCGCCGGTGGCGCCGTCCGGGTCACACTCGTGCAAGGGCTGGCGGGGGAGGAGTTCTACGAGACGATGGCCTGCGGCGCGCGGGCCAAGGCCAAGGAGCTCGGGGTCGAGCTGGAGGTGCAGGGGCCGCAGAAGTTCGACCCGACCCTGCAGACGCCGATCGTGAACTCGGTCGTGGCCGCCCAGCCCGACGCCCTGCTCATCGCCCCCACCGACGTCAAGGCGTTGATCGCCCCGCTCACCCAGGCCAAACAGCGCAACATCAAGATCATTCTGGTGGACACAGTGGTCGAGGACGCCTCGATCGGCCTGTCCAGGATCAGCACCGACAACGTCAAGGGCGGCGCGGCGGCGGCCAAGGCGCTGTCGGAGCAGATCGGCGGCAAGGGCAAGGTGCTGGTCATCTCCACCGACCCCGGCGTGAGCACGGTGGACGCCCGGATCAAGGGCTTCGAGGAGGAGATCAAGGCCGCCCATCCCGGCGTGAGCTCGCTGGGCGTGCAGTACTCGCACAACGACGTCGGCGAAGCCTCCAAGATCGTCAACGCCGCGCTGGCGAAGGACCCCGACCTGGCCGGCGTCTTCGCCACCAACCTCAACTCCGCGACCGGCGCGGGCACGGCACTGCAGCAGGCGGGCAAGCTCGGCCAGGTCAAGATGGTCGGCTTCGACGCGGGCCCGGCCCAGGTCAAGCAGCTCAGGGACGGCGTCGTGCAGGCGCTCATCGCCCAGTTGCCCGGCGAGATCGGCGCGAAGGGCGTGGAGCAGGCGGTCGCCGCGGTCAAGGGGCAGCAGGTGACCGCGTCCATCCCGACCGACGCCACCATCGTGACCCGCGAGAACGCCGACACCCCCGACGTGCGGAAGGTCCTGTACAAGGCGGGATGCTGACGGATACCGGCGTACGGCCCGGCGATAGGATTTCGTGGTGCGAAGTGCTTCCTCCCGAGCCGAACAGGCCGACCAGCGCCGGGCCGAGCTGCTGGCCGCCACCCGGCGCGTCGTCCTCGAAAAAGGGCTGGCCAACACCCGGATCGCCGACATCGCCAAGGCGGTCAACGTCTCCGGCGGCCTCATCCACTACCACTTCGCCACCAAGGACGAGCTCATCACCGCGATGCTCAGGGCCACGCTCGACGTGGAGAGCGCCCGGCTGGAGGAGATCGTGCGCGGGCCCGGCACCGCCGTGAAGCGCTTCGACCGGGTCCTTGACTACTACATCCCGCAGTCGCGCGCCGACCAGAGCTGGCTGCTGTGGCTGGACGCCTGGAACACCGCCCTGCGCGAGCCCGCGGTCAACGCGATCGTCCTGGAGCTGGAGGCGACGTGGCTGCGCGCGATCGAGCGGGTGATCACCGACGGGGTGGACGGCGGCGAGTTCACCTGTGACGACCCGGCCGGAGCGGCCGAACGCCTCGACGCCATGCTCGACGGGCTGGCCATCCGCTACACGCTCCACCCCGACGTGCTCACCCAGGAACGCCTGCTCGCACACGCCCGTACCGCCGCCGCCCGCGAGGTCGGGCTGTCTCCCGAGGCGTTCTCCGCATGACGGCCATGCGCGCGCGTGAGCGGGGTCTGGCCGGCGGGCCGTACCGGACGGGGGAGCACAACGCGATCACCGACGTGCCCGGCGTGCGCGTCGGCCACATCACGCTGCGGCGCGAGCCCGCGATCCACACCGGCGTGACCGCGGTCGTCCCCGACCGGCTGCCGCTCAGCGCCGGCGTCTACGCGGGCAACGGCTACGGCAAGCTCGTCGGCACCACCCAGGTCGCCGAGCTCGGCGTGATCGAGACGCCGATCCTGCTGACCGCGACCATGTCCACCTTCCGCGTGGCCGACGCGCTGATCAGCTGGATGCTGGCCCGCGACCCCGGCCTGCCGTCGGTCAACCCCGTCGTGGGCGAGTGCAACGACGGCTGGCTGTCCGACATGCCCGCGCGCCCGATCACCGCCGAGCACGTCTTCGCCGCGCTCGACGGCGCCCGCCCGGGGCCGGTCGAGGAGGGCTGCGTGGGCGCGGGCACCGGCACCGTCGCCCTGGGTTTCAAGGCCGGCATCGGCACCGCCTCGCGCATCCTCGACCTGACCGGGGCCGGCCGGGTGACCGTCGGTGCGCTGGTCCAGGCCAACTTCGGCGGAACCCTGCGCACCGGGGCGCGTACCCACGAGGCGGAGACCGTCTCCGAGCTGGAGCTGCTCGGCCTGGAGACGCCGCCCGACGACGGTTCCTGCATGATCGTCGTGGCCACCGACGCCCGCCTGGACGGCCGCCAGCTGACCCGGGTCGCCAAGCGCGGCGTCTACGCCCTCGGCCGGGTCGGCGCCTCCTACTCCAACGGCAGCGGCGACTACGGCCTCGCCTTCTCCACCGCCGCCTCCGGCGAGCACGTCGCCGACCGGCACCTCAGCCCGCTGTTCGAGGCCACCCTCGACGCGGTGGAGGAGTCGGTGCTCAACAGCCTCCTGGCCGCGGTCACCACCCGGGGCCGCGACGGGCACACCGCGGCCGCCTGGCGGCCCGCCTAACGCCACCACGGCCGGTCGGCGGGGACGGCGCGCAGCACGTTCGTACCGCAGTGGATCGAGCCCAGGCGGACGTGGTAGTACCACGCCTCCACCCACTGCACGCGGTAGCCGAGCTTGTCGGCGACCGCCTCGGTCCAGGCCTCGAACAGGTCCACCTTGTTCTCCGGGATCACCAGCTGCCGCCAGCCGCCGCCGTTGAGCCGCCCGGCGGCGTCGAAGGCGTTCGCGTTGGCCCGCTGGATGTGCCGGCGGATCTGGGCATCCGGCATGCCGCGGGGGAAACCGTCGGCGAAGGCGAACGCCAGATTGGCGAGGTCGGTGGCGGTCGGCTTGCCCACCGACCGGTGGCGGGCCCAGAACGTGGTCCGGTTCAGGCCGCGGGCGCGTAGCCACTGCGGCGTGAGACGCGCGGCGCGCACCGCCTCGGGGAAGCGCGCGGCCACCGCGCGCAGCACACGGGCCGCCGATTCCGGCGACATGCGCGGCCCGTGCGGGCGGGGGATGAGCAGGCGGTCACCGGCCACCTGCAGGTTGGCCAGGTTCGGGGTGAAGGCGGTGCTGCGGCCGCTCGCGGGCGAGCGCCGGTCGAAGAAGACCGGGAGGCCGACGATCGGCATCCTGCCGTCGTACTCCGTGGTGATCCGCTCCACCGCCTCGGTGAGCCGGCCCGCCGCGGGGATCTCCGTCCCGTCCGGCCCGCTCCTGGCGGGTGCCGGCTCCGCCTCCAGGTCCTCGTTGAGGTTGTCGCTGAAGTAGTACATCTCGTAGACCGAGATGCCCGCCGGATAGACCGGCGCGGGCTGGGTGCTCCAGGGCGAGACGGGCAACGGGATGTCGTGCGCGGTCGGGCCCGAGGCGTTCTGCCGGGCGAGGTGCTGGTAGATCTCCGGAGGTTCGGTGGGCAGGGTCTGGCCCGGTTCGTGATGCTGCAGCCAGCGCAGGCCCCGCAGCAGGTGGGTGATCGGCTTGGTGCCCTGGATCGTGTGGCGGCTCCGGGAGCTGATGTACCGCCAGTTCGTGTACTCGGCGAGGTCGCGGGCGTTCAGCCCGCTCAGGAACTCCCGCTTGGCCTCGGTGATGATCAGCAGTGCCATGGCCGGGGCGGCGCGCAGCACCGTGCCCAGGCCGCGCGGGTCGCGCGGGTCCGGCACGAACGCCAGCATCTCGTCCACGTGGCCCACGTCCAGCCAGCTCGTGTCCACCTCCACCACGCTCTGGTGGCCGTGCGCCTGCCCGCGCAGGAAGGCCAGCAGGTCCGGGTCCATGTCGGTGAGCGTGGAGCCGTCGCCGGCCCGCTGGGTGGTGTTGCCGACGACGACCACCCCGGCGGGGCCGTTCTTGGAGGGCGGGCCGACCTCGATGTTGCCGCCGTAGTTGTGCCCGGAGTGCCAGTTGCCGAGCTGCCGGTCGAGCTCGACCAGTTCGCCGGCGCTCAGGACGAACTCCCTGGCCGGGCGCGGCCCGCTGGCGGGCAGCCGTAGCCGGGCCCGGTCGCCCGCGATCGGCATCTCGGCCGTCACGGCGGCCACCTGCCGGCGCGCGTCGTCGAGCAGCGGGTCGATCAGGTCCTTCTTCCACGGGGTGTCCGGGCGGGTCAGCGCCGCGCGTGCCGTACCGCGCAACAGGCTCAGCAGCAGGTCCAGCTCCGAGCGGGACTTCCACACGTCGGCCCGCGCCGGGCCGATCGCCTCGCGCATGCGGGCCAGGTCCTCGGCGGTGCCGATCCTGGAGACCATCTCCACCATGTGCCGGCGCAGTACCAGGACCTTCGTCAGCACGGTCAGCAGCCGGTCGCTCTCGGCGAAGCCCATCCGCGCGGGCGCGCCGCCCGCTCCCGGGACGGTCAGCTCGCGGTCCCAGAACGCCTGGCAGACCCCGATGTCCTTGCTCAGGAAGTGTCCGGCCAGCACGCCGCCCAGGTTCGGGGCCCCGGTCCTGGAGGCGTCCGAGCGGGTGCGCGGCGTGTGCAGGAGCACCCGCTGCACCCCGTCGGGGGTCCGCGTGTAGCCGAGCTGGTACTGGTCCTGGATCCAGCTGTCCCCGCCGTGCACCTCCTGCGGGATGAGCACCAGCGGCACGCCCAGCGGGGCGAGCGCGGCGCGCACGTCGGCGACGGCGGGCCCGTTGTCGTCCAGCGACCCGGCCGGGTCGTCCTCCCGCACCGCGCACATGTAGAGCCGCTCCAGCCGCCCCGCGTTGCCGATCAGCACGAACGGCGCCAGCGTCACCACCGCCTCGTCCTCGACCATGGTGCCGCCCGCGCCGTCGCGCTCCAGCCGCACCACGATCCTGGCGCCGGTCGGTGGCCCCGCTCCGGGGACCAGCATCCTGTTGGTCGCGGGACTGGCCGCCAGGTCCACCGCCTCCAAGGCCAGCCTCTTCGGGTACGGCCCCGCCGGCAGCGGATAGCGGGCCAGGTTCCGCCGCGGAACGGGCCGGATCCGCACCCCGGTCGAGTCCACGACCGCGATCCGCTGCGGATCGGCCCCCTGCAGGACCACGAACAGCGGGCCGGGCTCGTGGCTCACCTCCTGCACCTGCATCCTGATCGGCTCGTCGTCCCCGGCCGTCTTGGCCTGCCGTTCCCGGTCGGGGGTGGATGGGCCCGACCGGGCGACCGACGCGGGCAGCCTTCTGGCGTCGGCGTCCAGGTTGGCGCGCACCACGGCGCCGGGCTCGCGTTTCCTGCCTGCCCACTCCGCCGCGTCCCCGCTCAGCCGCCCGGTGCGGTCGTAGTCGGCGTGCAGGCGGTAGGCGCACACCTCAGCCTTCGCCGGCGTCGAGGGTGACGTGGGCGCCGGGGCGCAGCGCGTCCCGCAGCGGCGGCACCTCGGACAGATCCTGGACCAGCACCAGGTCCGTCGGCACCACCACCTCCCACGGCCTGGACCCGGCCGGGTAGGGGACGCCGCCGTCGATCCTGCCGAGGTTGGTGGTGATCTCGTCGATGATCGGCACGTACAGCTCGTCCTCGACCGTGGGCACGTCGTTGCCGTCCCACACGTTGCCGGTGTGCACGAAGTAGGCCACCGCGCGCTCGAACCCCGGCCGCACCGGCACCTGCACGCGCGCCGCCCCGGCCCGCAGGAACGCGGCGAAGTCCGGGTCGGGGTCGGTGACGTTCAGCGCCGGCACCCAGCGCGCCCGCCGCCCCCACAGGTGCGGGTAGAAGACGTAGAGCATGTTCTGCCACTCGAAGGCGTTCTCCAGGAACCGGATGTAACGGCCGTTGGCGTTGGCCTTGTCGAGGTCGAGGACGGGCGCGCCGGTCGGGCTCTTGAACGAGTCGAGGTTCAGCTCGGGCTGCTTGGCCAGCATCATGATGACCCACTTCTTCAGCTCGTCGCGCTCCACCCGCCGGTTGGCCAGCGGGTTGCGGCCGAACTGCCGGCTGCTGCTGCGTTCGAGCTCGCGCTGCGCCTTGCGCTCGTTGTACTCGGCGAGCTGCTGCTGGTAGGCGGCGATGATGGCGTCGAAGGCGGCGTGCTGCCAGCTCGCGTACGCCTCGGGGGAGAGCTTGCAGTCGACGTCGATCGCCACCGCCCACGCGTTGGCCGCCACGGAGATCGAGACCGACGCGTCCTTCTCCAGCCAGCTCGTCGGCCCGCCCTGCGATCCCCAGGTGTCGTGGAAGTCGTACATCTTGCCGTCGAAGACGATCTGGAACGGGTGCAGCTGGATGTCCGCTGCCCAGATGTGGGTGGCCTGCACGGTCGCCCGGTAGGCGCGGTAGCCGTCGGGGATCTCGACCTTGCCCGCGGCGCCGGTGGAGGTGTAGTTGCCGCCGTCGTACTTGGCGAAGAAGCTCGCCGTACGCAGCTCCGGCGGCTGCGGGGGCGCGTCGGTCACCCGGTAGCGGGCCAGCAGCGGGCCGTAGGTTCCCGCGTCGATCTGCGCGGGGGTCAGCGGGTTGCCCGCGACGGTCGGCGGGGCCGGTTTGACCAGCTCGCTGTCCTGCGGCGGGTTCTCCACCAGGCCGTAGAGGTAGAACGCCGCCGGCTCCGGCACCACGAAGTCGAACATCATGCGCTGGCCGTAGTTGAAGACCTGGGCGTCGTAGACCTTGTTCAGCCAGCGGTAGATGCCGCGGATGTGGCGGGCCAGGTTGTTGCTGAAGCCGTGCCGGTTGTTCTCCTCGAACTCCTCCAGCGTGCGCTTGCGCACCAGCGTGCGTACCTTCTCGCGGACCTTCTCCACCGTGCGCTGGGTGACCTCCTGAGAGAACGAGGACGCCTTGCGCTGCGACTCCTCGGTGGTCGTGGAGAAGCCCGCCTTGAGGCTGGAGGTGAAGGAGACCGCGGGGCCGTAACTGCCGCTGACCTGCAGGCCCGCCTCGATGTCGAGCTGGCTCTTGACGTGCTTCTCCGCCTCGTTCTGCAGCTCGTTGCGGGTCGTGGACTGGAGGTCCTTCTCCTTTTCGGTCTCCGTCTCGGTCTCCCGCTCGATGATCTCCTCGACCTGGGTGAGGCGGCGGGTGGAGCGCTCGCGGGACTCGCCGGCCATGACGTTCTCGATGTGGGCGTACTCGCCCAGCTCGTAGGCCTTGATCTTCTGCCGGACCACCAGCAGGTCGGCGACGCCCGCCTGCGAGTGCTGGGGGACCGGCGGCGGGTCGGTGACGGCCGGGGAGTCGCTGAGGGCGCGGTGGTAGCGTCCGAGGTCGATCTCGCCGCCGTCGAAGGCGAGCACCCCATCCGGTACGGCCCGCGTCCCCACGTGAGCGCCGGCCCGCCGCATCTCCTCCTCGATGACCGGAACCGCCCGCAACGGCAGCACCTCGTCGTCGAGCTGCCCCAGCTGTTCCAGGACGCCGGTGGTCGTGCCGCTCAGCCGCGCCACCCCGGAGGCCGACAGCCGGGGGCGTCCGGCGTTGGCGGCCCGCAGCCCGGCCAGCTGCCGCTCGACATCGCCGTCCGGCACGACGGGGGCCAGCACGTCGGGATACTCGACGTGCCGCCCGTCGGTGACCATCCGCACCAGCTCCCGCCGCGCCTCCTCCAGCCGCCCCAGCCAGTCACGCGCCTCCCGGCCCGCATCGTTGGAGGGCGGGGACGGCGGCACCGGAAGGGGTTCCTGCCGAACCCGCCCCAGAAACCCGGGCAACATCACCACAACCCCACCCACCACATCCCCCAGGGTCCTCCGCCCCCCTTCCACGCTCCGGCCCTCCACGCCTCCACCGCCGGCCGCGTCCCCACCCTCACCCGAACCCTCCTCGCCCGGTGCGTCCTGGCCCTGCCCCGGATACCCGTGATCCGCCTGGCCGTGATCCACACCGCCGTGGGCCCCATCCCCGTGGGCCGTGTCCTCCTGACCTACGTCCCCGTGGGCGGTCTGGCGGGGGATCGCCTGCTCCGGGATCGCATGCCCCGAGGCGGCCAGGCCCGGGATGGCCCGGCCGGGGACGGCCTGATCCGGGGTGGTTGGGTCCGGGGTGGTTTGGTCCGGGGTGGCGGAGAAGGTGGCGGCGAGGGCAAGGAGTTTGGCGTCGAGCAGGTGGCGCTGGCCGTCGCCCGCCGGGTCGCCGAGCAGCGCGGTGGTCAGCACCTGGTCGGTGACCCGGGCCCGCGTGGCGGCGAACCGTTCCCCGGCCACCAGTTCCGGCAGCGCCCTCCCGTAGGCGTGGCGGACCAGCGCGTCCAGGTCGGCGTCTTCGAGGGGGCGGTCCTGGTTGGCGTAGAACCATTCGCGCAGGGCGGCGGTGTCGAACGGCTCGGGGTGGTCGGCGGCGGCGCTGTACCCGCGGACGATCTCCCGCAGCCCGGCCCGGTCCGCGCCGCTCGCCACCGCCGCGGCGAGCTGCTGGAAGAGCCCGGCCGCCGGGACCAGCACATTCGGCGGGGGCTGGACTCGCGCCTTGGCCGGCCGGACGGTGATGAACCGGAGAATGCCTTCGCTAGCCAATGGGCACCTCACCCTCGCTGGGTCCGCTGGACAGCACTCTTGGTGTTGACGCGACCACTTAGTGTGCTGAACTTGACGCGCCAACGTTACGTCCGTCAGATCCGGTTGTCACGGGGTTTCCCGCTCAGCGGGCCGACTTCGGAGTCGTCACGGCGGCCGGCCCCGCGCGCCCGCCGGCCGTCACCCTGGACAGAGCCCGGCCATGTGCGGCGGGTGGGGTGGGGGCGGCTTGCCGTAACCCCGAAAGGCCGGGCACGAGAGGGCAACCCCAAGCGCCCGCACGCGGCGAGAAGGCTTGTGCGGCGAGATGCGGCCTACACGGCGCGCGAGAGGGCGAGCCCCTGTGGCGCGGGCGAACGGCGGGTTCGTGGCGGGAGAAAGGCGCGGCGGGAAAAGGCTCGTGTGTCGCGGGCGGGCTTTGGGCGCGCGGAGGGGAGGTGCTTTTGTTGCGAGAAAGCCTGTGGAGGAGAAAGTCCTCGCGGGGAAAATTGCGCGGGGAGGAGGCTGCGCGGGAAGGCCGTGCGGGGACGGCTGTGCGGGGATTTACGCGGGGAGCGCGGCGAGGAGGAAGGCCAGGCGGGCGGCGGCGGCTTCCACGTCGTCGGTGCTGCCCAGGCGGTAGCCCCAGGAGGTGACGAAGGCGCCCTCGTCGGAGCACGTGACGGTCTCGGTGAGCGTGGTGGAGAAGCGGTTGCGGACCGACACGTACGCGGGGTCGCAGGCCAGGGCCACGCTTTGGACCGAGAGGTCGGCGTGGCGACCCGCGTACCAGGCGAAGCGCTCCAGGCAGAGCGTGGTGTCCAGCATCAGGCGTCACCTCCGCATCGTCTCGCGCCACAGAATTGCACGATCTTCGCTCGCGGGGCAAGCAATTGCAGGGATTAAAGTGAGGATTGTTTCCCGTATTCGTGAAGAATCCGGATGATGAGGGCCCTGCCGGATTCGTCGAAATGGGCGACCTTGCAGTACTCGTCGAACGCGCTCACGTAGAAGGCGATGTCATCGGGATCGCGGAGGACCAGGTCTTTCGTCATCGTGGCGACCCCGACCATGGCCTCGTTGTAGATCCAGAAGCCGTTGATCGGCGAGGACGGCAGCTCGGCGGTGTAGGGGATCACGCCGAACTCGACGTTCGGCAGCGTGCTGACGGCCAGCAGGCGGTCGAGCTGGCCGCGCATCACGTCGATCGGGGCGAGCCTGGTGTGGAGGACGGCCTCGGGCACCACGAAGCGGAAGGTGCGCGTCGGGTCGTAGAG
Source organism: Nonomuraea sp. NPDC059023 (assembly GCF_042740095.1). Taxonomy (NCBI): domain Bacteria; kingdom Bacillati; phylum Actinomycetota; class Actinomycetes; order Streptosporangiales; family Streptosporangiaceae; genus Nonomuraea; species Nonomuraea sp. NPDC059023. The sequence continues at coordinate 124,020 of NZ_JBHYIO010000004.1, forward strand.
GATCTCCTGGCGTTGCATCCGCACGCGTACCGCCGCGTCGATCTGGTCGGGGGCGCTGTAGAGGCGTTTGACCTTGCGGAAGACGTGCCGGGCGTACTCGGTGGTCTGCAGCAGGCCCACCACGATGCCCGGCTCGAACACGCGGAACAGGCGGGTGCGCGCCTCCAGGTCGCGGATGTCCTCCTGGATGGCGGCCAGCCCGCTGCGGTGGCGCTGCTTCCAGTCGTCGTGCCGCTCCAGCAGCGAGATCGCCTGGCCGATCAACTGGTCCGTCACCTCCGGAGCAGCCTGTACGGCTGTCGCCCACACCACCACGTCGTCCTCCGTCGCGGTCTGGCGGGCGTTCTCCAGCCGGGAGACCTTGGACGGTTGCCAGCCAAGCCGCTCGGCCAGATCCTTGCCGGACAGGTGCACCGCCTCGCGCAGATGGCGAAGCTGGGCGCCGAGGTCGATGCGCGCCTGCTGAAAGGACGTCACGCCGCTAGAGGCTAGACCTGTGGGCATGGATCATGCCAGGCCCGGTTTCGCAATTGTGATCAATCGGTCGCGGCGCGTGGCTTTCCGGCAGCCGGAAAGCGGAATGCCCGCGCCGAGGGGTGACGCGGGCAGGAGGGGCGCTCGGGGGCGGGCGAGCGTCCGTAATGGGTCAGAGGACTCGGCGGGCGATGTCTACGAGCAGTTCGCGTGGTACTTCGACCGCCGTCTCGCCGTCGAGGACGTCGCGCAGATCGGCGAGCGCCTCGGGGTCGGTGAGCTGGAGGCCCTGCACCACGATGGTGCCGCGGTCGGTCTCGTAGAGGGTGGGACAGGCCCCGGCCTCCGAAGTGGAGCCGAGAAACCGCATACGCATGACGATCCTTCCCCGATCAATCCTGCAATTGCGAGCAATTGTAGGAGCTCCAGGGATTTATGTGATCGTTTTAGTTCAAATTGGTATGAGTCGGTCACCGGGGGCCGGTCAGGCGGACGTCGCCCTTCGCCGACAGGACGAAGACCTGCCAGTTGTAGTAGGCGTAGAAGCTGCGCGGGTCACGCTTGATCTGGGCGGCGTGGGCCAGCACCGCGTCCACGTAGCGCACGTCGTGGTTGTAGGCGAAGACGGCGCGGCGGTAGTTCCTGGGGGCGCCGGTGGCCTTCAGGTAGTTGGCCGCGGCCATGATCGAGTCCTTGGACTTGTGGACGTCGCCGCCCATGCCGTACATCTTCCAGGTGCCCGGCATGAACTGCATCGGCCCCTGCGCGCCCGTGGAGCTGGCCGAGCGCACGCGGCCGAACTTCGTCTCCACCAGCATGATCGCCGCCAGCACCTCCCACTCGACGCCGAAGCGCTTCTCCGCCTTGACCATGTGACCGCGCAGCGTTCCGGCCGGTTCCGCCTGCGCGAGGCGCATCTTCGCGCGGCGGGCCGCGGTGATCGGGCGGGCCATCGACAGCAGCTTGCCGACCGCCTTGGCGTTGTCGCGGGCCTCGGCGGCCACCGGCCTGGGCAGCTTGGCGATGACGGCGCGGGCCAGCGTGGCGTTCCTGGCCAGCTTGCGGTAGACGCGCTGGTGGTGGAGGGCGTACAGGACGACCTCCTGCGGCGGCTGGGCGGCCTTGCTCTTGGTCCAGGCGTCGATGCCCGAGTAGAGGGCGGTGGTCGTGGCCTTCAGGTCGGCGGCCAGCTTGGCGGCGTCCGCCGGGATGGGCGTGCCGGGGGCTGGGGCGTTCCCGGGCGTGTTCTGGGAGGTGCCCTGGGGTTTGGTGGCGGGAGACTCGGTCGCGGGCTTGAGCTGCTCCCGGGCGGCGGCGCCGCCTGCCGTGCCGCCTGCCGTGGCGCCGCATCCGGACAGGACGACGGCCAGGGACGCTGCGAGGACGAGTCTCATGACGTCCCACCGTACTGCCTGATCAGCTAGATATCGGCGTATTTCGCCCGAGCGGCAGCAATCTTGTCCGGCAAGTACTCCGTGGGCCACAAACCCGGCGCGGGCTCGTAGTCCTTCAGCACGCGGCGCGCGATCGAGGCCTGGTGCACCTCCGTCGGCCCGTCCATGATGCCCATCAGCGGCGCCGCCTGCCACAGCCGCGCCAGCGGCGTGTCGTTGGACACGCCGAGCGCGCCGTGCAGGTGCATCGCCCGGTAGACCACGTCGTGGAAGACCCGGGCCGCCGCCACCTTGCAGGCCGCGATCTGCGTGCGCGCCTCCCGCGTCGACGACTGGTCGATCAGCCACGCCGTGTGCAGCACGAGCAGCCGGAACTGCTGGATCTGCAGGTAGGAGTCGGCGATCGCCGCCTGCACGAGCTGCTTGCCGGCCAGCACCCCGTCGTGGGTGGCCCGCGACAGCGCCCGCTCGCACATCATGTCGAAGGCCTTCTTGACCGCCGCGACCGTGCGCATCGCGTGGTGCACCCGGCCGCCGCCCAGCCGGGCCTGCGCCACCGCGAACGCCCCGCCCTCCTCGCCGAGCAGCGCGTCGGCGCCCACCCGTACGCCGGTGTAACGCAGGTGCGCGTGGTGGCCGGAGCGGTCGCCCATCGTGCCGATGTTGCGCACGATCTCCACGCCCGGCGTGTCCGACGGCACCAGGAACATCGACATCCGCTTGTAGGGGTGCGCCTCGGGGTCGGTCACCGCCATCACGATGAAGAAGGCGGCGTTGTGGGCGTTGGAGGTGAAGTACTTCTCACCGTCCAGGACCCACTCCTCGCCGTCCCTGGCCGCGCTCATCGTGAACAGCCTCGGGTCCGATCCGCCCTGCGGCTCGGTCATCGAGTACGCGGAGAACACCTCGCCGTCCAGCAGGGGACGCAGGTAGCGCTCCTTCTGGGCGGCGGTGCCGTACATGGCGATGATCTCGGCGTTGCCGGTGTCGGGCGCCTGGCAGCCGAAGATGACCGGGGCCCAGGTGGAGCGGCCGATCAGCTCGTTCATCAGGGCCAGCCTGAGCTGGCCGAAGCCCTGGCCGCCGAGTTCGGCGCCGAGGTGGCAGGCCCACAGGCCCTGTGCCCTGACCTGCTCCTTGAGCGGGTCCACGATCTTGCGCAGCCGCTCGTCCGGCGTGCCGTACGCCTGGCCGGGGAAGACCAGGTCGAGCGGCTCCACCTCCTCGCGGATGAACGTGTCCATCCAGTCGAGCTTGGCCTGGAACTCCGGCTCTACCGCGAAATCCATGTCTGTGCCCTCGCAAACAGGTCCAGGGTGGTCTGGTGGAGGAGGTCCCCGATGTCCTTGGGCGCCTTCCCGGCGCAGGCGCGGGCGTGGCTGCCTTCGAGCACGATGCCGAGCTTGAAGCAGGCCATGACCGCGTACCAGTCGATCGCCGACATGTCCCGGTCGGTCAGCGCGGCGTAGCAGGCGACGATCTCGTCCTCGGACGGCAGTCCCGGCACGTGCCCGGCGTTCGACGGCCAGGTGGCCAGCAGCCAGCCGAGGTCGAGCAGCGGGTCGCCGACCGTGCACATCTCCCAGTCCACGATGGCCGCCACGCGCGGGCCGTCGTGGGCGAACATCAGGTTCGCGAAGTGGTAGTCGCCGTGCATCACCCCCGGCGTGAACGACGCCGGCCGGTGGCGCTCCAGCCACGTGGCGGTCTCGCGCAGCAGCGGGATCTCGGGGCCCGGGTAGCCGTCGAGCCTGCCGTAGGACTCCAGCTCGGCCGTCCAGCGCGGCACCTGCCGTTCCAGGAAGCCCTCCGGCCGTCCGAACCCCGGCAGCCGCCCGGGATCCACCCGCCCGAGCTCGGCCAGCGCGACCGCGGCCTCCAGCCCCATCCGGTGCCGGATCGCCGCGTCGGAGGCGTGCGGCTCCGGCAGCCCGGTCGAGGGGTTGAAGCCGTCGACCGGCTCCATCAGGTAGTAGACCGGCTCGTCCGCGGTCTGCGCGGCGATCAGCCGCGGCGCGGGCACCGCGGTGTCGCGCAGCACCGCGAGCACCCTCGCCTCACGCCGCAGCACCTCGTTGCTCTTGCGCCGCGGCCGCAGCGGGGGCCTTCTCAGGATGTACGGCCGGCCGCCCCGCGAGAAGCGCACCATCACGTTCTGCGTGCCGCCGAGCACCGGCGCGACGTCCCCGATGGGCCCGCCGGGCAGGCCCTGCCCGTCCATCCAGGCCCCGAGCGCGTCGAAGTCGATCGTGCTGACGTCGATGTGCGTGGAGGTCATGGCACCCTTCGGACCCGGATCAGAATCAAATTCTAGTCGTGAATCTACGGCCGCCCTTCGCCGAAGGTCAACCCAGCGAGACCATCAGCGGCAGGAACCGGCGCGCGTGGTCGCCCGGCAGCTCGCCGCCCCGCACCATCACCGTGTTCGGGAACGGCGAGCCGAGCCCGCGCTCCACCGCCCACGCGACCAGGCCGGGACGGCTCATGTCGAGGTCGAGCCTGACCGGCAGGTCCCAGCCGGCGGCCAGGTCGCCGATGAGCGCCGTGGCCTGCTCGGCGTCCTGGGCGACGAGGGGGCCGATGACGATCTGGGTGTCGTTGCGCCAGGCGCCGCCGTACCCCTCGATCCTGCCGCCCGCCTCCAGCACCCTGACCCGCTCGTGGAAGGCGGGCATGCGGCGCAGCAGGTCCGAGCGGTCGGCGCCGAAGACCTTCGCGTCCAGCGCGAGAATGTCGTCCAGGTCGCGCTCGGTGGCGGGGCGGCTCGCGCCGGACGGCGCGCCCGTGAACGGGCCGCGGTGGGACTCGACGCGGCCCACGGCGCGGAATCCGAGGCGCTCGTAGACGGGGCGGCCGTTGGCGGTGGAGTAGAGCCAGACCGTGCGCTCGCCCGCGACGTCGAGGAGGTGGCGGACGACACGGCCGGCCAGGCCCTGGCGCTCGTGTCCCGCCGCGGTCAGGACCATGCTGACCGCGGCGGCGTCCGGCCCGTAGGGGACCAGGAGCGCGGTGGAGGCCAGGCCCCCGCCCGGGGCGTCGATGCCGTAGACCTCGCCGACGTCGAACAGGAAGCGCCACTTGTGCTCCTCCGCGCCCCACTGGCGGGAGACGGCCAGGCGGGAGCAGGCGGGCAGGTCGTCGTGGGTGAGTCGCCGAACGTGCATCCGGACATGATGCCCTGACCGGGCATGGGCCATGATGCCGGGTCATGGCGTGCGTGGTGGCGGTGGACGTGGGCGGAAGGCAGGCACGCCAGGGCTGGCGGTCAGGTCAGGTAGTCCGCCGGGATGTCGGCCATCTGGGCCCGGAGTTCCTCGCCCAGCGCCTTGGCCTGCGGGTCGAGCCGCGGGCTTGCCGCCACTCCTCGCCCCAGCAGCCCGTGGACGACGAAGTTGACCGCGTTGAGGTTGGGCAGCTCGTACCGGTCGAGGCGGTATCCGGCCAGCCGGGGCAGCAACTCCCGGAGCCGGTCGGCGGTCAGGTAGGCGGCCAGCCAGCCGTACTGGGCGGGCGATCGCACCCACACGCCCAGGTTCGCGTTCCCGCCCTTGTCGCCCGACCGGGCCCCGGCCACCCGGCCCAGCGGCGCCCGCGCGGTGGGCCCGCCGGTGTAGGCGGGCGCCTCGGCCGCCGTCCCGTCGAAACCGCCCGTGTGCTCGGCTCCGGCGGGCACCTCCACCGGTGTCCCGTCCACCGTCACCCGCGCCCGCACCGAGCCGGCGGGCACGAGAACGGGCCAGTACACCCCATAGGGTGAGGCGTTCCCCGGCGGCGTGAGCCCGTAGAAACCCGGATAGCTGGCCAGCCCGGTCTCCACCACCGCCGAGGAGAACGCGCGCCCGGCCACCTTTGCGTCGGCCGACATGACGGTGATCCGCAGCAGCGGCGGATCGACGCTCACGTCCACGTCGTCGAACGCCTCGCGTGGCACCCGGGCCCAGATCGCCTCCTGCGCCACCCGCGCCTTCTCCTCCAGGTCCAGGCCGGTGAGCATCAGCGTCATCGTGTTGCGGTAGCCGCCCAGGTAGTTGACGGCCACCTTCAGCGTGTCCGGCGGCGGCGAGCCGCGTACGCCGCTGACGCGGACCCGGTCGGGCGCCTCCTGCTCCAGCGTGACGGTGTCGAAGTGGGCGGTGACGTCGGGGCCGAGGTAGCGGGGGCCGCCGATCTCGTACAGGAGCTGGGCGGTCACGGTGCCGACCGTGACGGCGCCGCCGGTGCCCGGGTGCTTGGTGATCACCGAGGAGCCGTCGGACTCCAGTTCGGCGATCGGGAAGCCGCAGTGCGTCAGGCCGGGGATCTCGGTGAAGAACGCGTAGTTGCCGCCGGTGGCCTGGCAGCCGCACTCGATGACGTGCCCGGCGGCCACCGAACCGGCGAGCGCGTCGTAGTCGGTGGGGCGCCAGCCGTACCGCCAGATGCCGGGGCCCGTGACCAGGGCGGCGTCGGTGACGCGGCCGGTCACCACCACGTCGGCGCCGGCCGTGAGGGCGGCGGCGATGGGGCGCCCGCCGAGGTAGGCGTTGGCGGTCAGCGGGGTGGCGTCGAGCTTCTCGCCGGTGTCGGCGTTCGTGAGGTCGAGGTCGCGGCCGGTCAGGTCGTCGCCGCTGACGGCCGCCACGGAGGCGCTCAGCCCCAGGCGGGCGGCCAGGTCGGTGACGGCGGCCGCGCAGCCCTCAGGGTCGAGCCCGCCCGCGTTCGAGACGATCTTGATGCCTCGCTCCAGGCAGGTGCCCAGCACCTCCTCCACCTGCTTGAGGAAGGTGGGGGCGTAACCGGGGCGGCCCTTCAGGCGGTTGCCGGCCAGGATGAGCATGGTCAGCTCGGCCAGCCAGTCGCCGGTCAGCACGTCGATCGGGCCGCCCTCGACCATCTCGCGGGCCGCGGACAGGCGGTCGCCGTAGAAGCCGCTGCAGTTGGCCACGCGCAGGGTCATGGCACCCACTTCGGCGGGCGCTTGTCCACGAAGGCGGCGATGCCCTCCTGGCCCTCCTCCGAGGTGAAGCGCTGCGCGGACAACGCGGTCATCTGCCGCAGGCCCTCCTCGAACGACACCTGCGGGATGTCGCGGACCATCCGCTTGGTGATCGCGAGCGCCTCGGGGCCGCCCTTGAGGAGCATCTCGGCGTAGCGCGCCACCTCGGCGTCCAGCCTGTCCCCGGGTACGGCCCGCGTCAGCAGCCCGATCTCCGCGGCACGGGCGGCGTCGAAGACCTCGCCGGTCAGGAAGTACTCGGCGGCGGCCCGGGGGTCCAGCCTGCGCAGCACCGGCACCGAGATCATCGCGGGTACGACGCCGAGCCGTACCTCCGTGAAGGCGAACGAGGCGGTGTCCGGCGCGATCGCGAAGTCGCACGCGGCGACCAGCCCGAGCCCGCCCGCCCGCGCGGTGCCGTTGAGGCGGCAGATGACCGGTTTGGGACTCTCCCAGATCAGCCCCAGGATCTCCGGGAACGACGCCGTCACCGGCGCGTCCCCCGCCCCCGCGGCCGGTTCGATGCGCTGCTCCTTCAGGTCGGCGCCCGAGCAGAAGACCGGGCCGGTGCCGGTCAGCACGATCAGGCGTACCTCCGGCTCGGCCAGCGCCCAGTTGAGCCTGGCCTCAAGGTCGCCGAGCAGGCGCACCGACAGGGCGTTGCGGTTCGGCGGAGAGTCCAGCGTGATCGTGGCGATGCCGCCGTCGAGCTCCTTGTGGACCAGACTGCTCACTCGTCCCCCTCCTGGATGATCGCCAGCACGCTGCCCGCCTCCACCTGCTGCCCCTTTTCCACGCGCAGGCCGGCGACGACGCCGTCGGCGGGCGCGGCGATCTGATGCTCCATCTTCATGGCCTCAAGCACCAGCACCACCTGACCCTTGGTCACGCGGTCGCCGGGCTCGACCTCCACGCGCAGCACGCTACCGGGCATGGGCGCGAGCAGTGATCCCGGGGCCACGTGCTCGACCGGCTCGGGCAGCCGGGGCAGCGGCGTCAGGCGGGCGGAGCCGACGTAGACGGCGTCGTCGTAGCGGGCGACGTCGTGGGCGTGCCTGATCCCGTCCCGCTCCAGCACCACACGGTACGGCGTCGCCGCCACGACCGTGACCCCCTCCGGCAAGGGCCGATAGACCACCTCGATCTCGGCGAACCTCGCGCGTTCCTCCTGCGAACGGACATTGCGCCAGCCGGCGGGCAGCGTGGCCAGGACCTTGGCCCCGGCCCGGTTGGCGGCGGCGAGGGCGAGGGCGGCGGCCAGGGCTTCCAGCTCGGTGGGTTCCGGGGTGGCGGTGAGATCGTGCTGGTCGAGGAAGCCGGTGTGGGTGGCGCCCGCGACGTAGTCCGGATTTTTCAGGATATTGAGGAGGAGGTCGCGGTTTGTGGTGAGGCCGTGGAGTTTGGCCTGTTTCAGGGCGCCGGTGAGTTTCCTGATCGCCACGTTCCGGGTGGCTCCGTGGGCGATCACCTTGGCCAGCATGGCGTCGTAGTGGGTGGAGACCACGGAGCCCGACTCGACCCCCGAATCCACCCGGACCGGGCCGTCGATCTCGAACCTGTGCAGGGTGCCGGACTGCGGGACGTAATGGGCGTCCTCCGCGTACAGGCGGACCTCGATCGCGTGGCCCGCCGGTTCCGGGGGCGCCTCCGGCAGGGCGGCGCCCTCCGCGACCTCAAGCTGGAGCCTGACCAGGTCGACGCCGTAGACCAGTTCGGTGACCGGGTGCTCCACCTGAAGGCGGGTGTTCATCTCCAGGAATGCCACGGTGTCGTCCTTGACCAGGAACTCCACGGTGCCGGCGCCGGTGTAGCCGATGGCGCGGGCGGCGCTGACGGCGGCCCGCTGGAGCCTGTCCCTCATCTCGCCGGAGATCGCGGGGGACGGGCACTCCTCCAGCACCTTCTGGTGCCGCCGCTGGACGCTGCACTCACGCTCGCCCAGGGCCCAGACGGTGCCGTGGGTGTCGGCCAGGATCTGTACCTCGATGTGCCGGGCACCCTCCAGCAACGGCTCCACGAACACCGTGCCGTCACCGAAGGCCGCCTCCGCCTCCCGCCGCGCCGAGGCCACCTCCCGCTCAAGCTCACCGGCCGACCGCACCACCCGCATCCCCCGCCCACCACCCCCGGCAGAAGCCTTGACCAACAGCGGATAAGCCACCCCACCCACGCCCTCCACGCCGACGCCCCCCGCGCCCATGCCCGCCTCGGACCCAACGCCCCCTGCGCCCGGGGCCGCCCCCTCCACCCCATGGCCCCCAGGCCGCAGGGTCGCCGCGTTCGCGCCAAGGCCCTCCGCCGTGGCGGCCGTGACCGCGTCCGCCACGCCCACGTGCACATCCGTCCGCATGTCCGCGCCAAGGGCCCCGTTGTCCGGGGCGGCCCGGTCCGCCTTGGCCGTGTCGGTGTTGGTCGGGCCATCCGTCGGGCCGGGCGTCGCCTCCGTTGTGTCGACGGTGTGCCCGACGGGTGGGCCGAGGGGCGTCGCGTTGGGGGTGGTCGTCTCGGTGGTCTGTTCTTCTGGGGTGCCGGGGGGTGTCGGGGCGGTGAGGGGTAGGGACGGCAGGACGGGGACGCCTGCCTCGGTCATCAGGCGTTTGGCCTCGACCTTGGAGCCCATGGCGGCGATCGACCCGGGGGAGGGGCCCACCCAGGTCAGGCCCGCGTCCAGGACCGCCTGGGCGAAGGCGGCGTTCTCCGACAGGAAGCCGTAGCCGGGGTGGATGGCGTCGGCTCCGGACATCCGGGCTGCCTCGATGATTCGGGAAATATCGAGATAGGTGGCGCTGGGGGTGACGCCGCTCAGCCGTACCGCGTGATCGGCTTCTGCCACGTGCGGCGCGTCCGCGTCGGCGTCGGAGAAGACGGCGACGGTCTCGATGCCGAGCTCGCGGCAGGTGCGGAAGACGCGGCGGGCGATCTCACCGCGGTTGGCGACGAGCAGGCGCGTGATCACGGTCATGGACGGAACACCCCATATCTCTGCGGTTCCGGCTCCGGCGCGTTGTTGATCGCCGACAGGCACAGTCCCAGCACGGTCCTGGTGTCGCGGGGGTCGATGACGCCGTCGTCGTAGAGGCGGCCCGACAGGAAGAACGGCAGTGACTCCGCCTCGATCTGCGCCTCGACCATGGCGCGCATGGCCGCGTCCTGTTCCTCGTCGTACGGCAGGCCGCGCGCCGTCGCCGAGGCCCGCCCCACGATGGACAACACCCCGGCGAGCTGGGCCGGTCCCATGACCGCCGACTTGGCGCTCGGCCAGGTGAACAGGAAGCGCGGGTCGTAGGCGCGGCCGCACATGCCGTAGTTTCCGGCGCCGTAGGAGGCGCCCATGGTGACGGTCAGATGCGGCACGCTGGAGTTCGACACCGCGTTGATCATCATGGCGCCGTGTTTGATGATGCCGCCCTGCTCGTACTCCTTGCCGACCATGTAGCCGGTGGTGTTCTGGAGGAAGAGGAGCGGGGTGCGCGACTGGTCGGCGAGCTGGATGAACTGCGTCGCCTTCTGCGACTCCTCGCTGAACAGGACGCCGCGGGCGTTGGCGAGGATGCCGATCGGGTATCCGTGGAGGGTGGCCCAGCCGGTGACGAGGGAGGGGCCGTAGAGGGGCTTGAACTCCTCGAAGGCGCTGCCGTCCACGATCCTGGCGATGACCTCGCGGGGGTCGAACGGGATCTTGAGGTCCTCGGGGACGATGCCGAGAAGCTCGTCGGCCGGATATTTCGGGTCATGGGTGGTTCCGGGGGTGGTGCCGAGTTTGCGCCAGCGCAGCGATTTCACGATATTTCGGCCTATGCGGAGGGCGTCATGCTCGTCCACCGCGAGATGGTCGGCCAGGCCGCTCGTGCGCGCGTGCATCTCCGCCCCGCCCAGCGACTCGTCGTCGGACTCCTCGCCGGTCGCCATCTTGACCAGCGGCGGACCACCGAGGAAGACCTTCGCGCGCTCCTTCACCATCACCACGTGGTCGCTCATCCCGGGCACATAGGCGCCGCCCGCCGTGGAGTTGCCGAACACCAGCGCGATCGTCGGGATGCCCGCCGCGCTCAGCCGCGTCAGCTCCCTGAAGATCTGCCCGCCCGGGATGAAGATCTCCTTCTGTGTCGGGAGGTCCGCTCCGCCCGACTCCACCAGATTCACGTACGGCAGGCGGTTGCGGAGAGCGATCTCCGACGCGCGCAACGTCTTCTTCAGCGTCCACGGGTTCGACGCCCCGCCCCGGACCGTCGGATCGCTGGCCGTGATCACGCACTCGACGCCCTCGATCACCCCGATCCCGGTCACCACGCTCGCCCCCACCGGGAAGTCGCTGCCCCAGGCGGCCAGCGGTGACAGCTCCAGGAACGGCGAGTCGGGGTCGACGAGGAGCTCGATGCGTTCCCTGGCGAGGAGCTTGCCGCGTTTGCGGTGCCGGTCGACGTACTTCTCACCCCCGCCCGCGACGGCCTTGGCGTGCTCGGCGTCCAGGTCGGCCAGCTTGGCGAGCATCGCCGCGCGCCGCTCCCGGTACTCCGCGCCGCCCGTGTCCAGCCTGCTCGTGATCATCGGGGCGGCTCCAGAAGGTCTGCGCCGGGAGGCGGAAGTGGCTCGGTGGACACGCCGGGGTGGAGCGGCGGTGAAGTTGACGTCGGCGTCAAGCCGATGGCGCGGGCCCAGAGCTTGGTCAGCAGGTCCACGGCGGCCGCCTCGTCGGCGTGCTCGCCCAGGTCCAGCCATACGTGGGCGAAGTGCTCCACCATGCCGCCCAGCATGATCGCGGTCAGCCTGGGGTCGAGCGTGGGGTCGGCCAGGCCCTGGTCCTGGAGGCGGCGCAGGCCCTCGGCGCCCCGCCGGACGAACACCTCGCGCAGCTCCAGCAGCAGGCCGGCGAAGCTCTCGTCGGTGGTGGCGGCCTGTTCGAGCATCCTGACCAGGCGGGAGTTGGCCGCCCAGGCGCGCAGGTAGAGGCGGTTGGCCGCCTCTATCCGCTCATACGGCGCGCCGGAGGCCGCCGGGCCGACGACGCTGGCGGTGAACATCTCGCCCACCACCACCCCGGCGACCTCCCTGAACAGGGCTTCCTTGGAGTCGAAGTACGTGTAGAAGGTGCCGTGGGAGACGCCGGCGCGGGCGCACACGTCGTCGATGCGGACGGCGTCGAGCGGCTGGGCCGCGAACGCCTCCCGGCCGGCATCGACCAGAGCGGCCCTGGTCCTGCGGCCGCGGGCGGTCAGCACCTCAGACTTGACGATCACGTCAACTACCCTACGACCGCCGTCCCGGCCAACGGAAGACCCAACCGGATGCGCGCCGTACCCCATGGGCGGAAATGACGGCGGCGCCGCCCCCGAAGAGGGGAGCGGCGCCGCCGGGAGGGGGTCTAACCGCAGTGGCTCCAGCCGGACTTCCAGGACAGGTTGCCCCAGGAACCGCCCCAGATGACGCACTTCTTGAGTGCGGCCAGGCGGACCGGGCCGGCGTAGGCGGTGAACGAGCCCGGGTTCGAGCCGGAGCCGCCGCCCTTGACCTGGAGGATCGCGTTCATCGGCATCTTGGCCGGGTACATCAGGCGCGACATCGTGACGACGCAGTTCTTGCCCTGTGCCGAGTTGTACATCAGGTAGATGGTCGCCTTGTCGCCCAGCGCGTGGGAGTTGACCGTCTTGAAGCCGGAGCCGCAGACCTGGCCGACCGTGTACGGGTTCGGCTTGGTGCTGGGCTTCGGAGTCGGCTTGGGGGTCGGCTTGATCGTCGGCTTCGGGGTCGGCTTGGGCTTGGATGTCGGTTTGGCCGTCGGTTTGGTCGGCGGCTTCGTGGTGGGCTTCGTCGTCGGCTTGGGCTGGTCGGACGGCGGGTCGGTGGTCTCGCCGCCGGGGTCCACCTGGTTCTCGGACTTGCTGGGCGTGGTGGTGGGCTTCTTCGAGGAGGGCTTGTCCGACGGGCGCGTCTCGTGCTTGGGCGGGTTCGTCGGGTTGGGTTGCTGGTTCCTGGACTGCACCGGTTCCGGCAGCGTCTCCAGCGACGGCTCCTCGAACGTCGGGTCCTCGCTCGGGAGCAATTCGGTGGGCTCGCCCTGCGTGGGCTCATTCGAGGGTACGGCGGGCAGATCCGTCACCACCGGCGGCTGCTGCCCGGCATCGCCGGAACCGTCGCCCGCCGGGGTCGGCGACTCGTCGGAACCGAGGGCGTTGACCAGTGTGACCGGCGTCTGGCCGTTCTGCGCGGCGATGACGACACCGCCGACGACGAGCAGCGCCACCGCGGCCACGCCGGACAGCGCGTAGGTCAGCGTCCGGCGGCTGCGGGTGGCGGGGTCGGCCTTGCCGCCGTTGCCTCCCTGCTGCCCGGCGACCGCGGCCGCCATGGGCCCGCCTGGCCCGCCTTGGGTGGGTACACCGGGTCCGGGCCCCCCACGCTGTCCTGGTGCGGTGGGGTGACCCTGCTGCGGCCCGAACATCCCCGGCCGGCCTTGAGGATGCGCCTGTCCAGGACCTTGCGGCCCGGATGGACCCTGAGGCCCGGAGGGAGCGTGGGGTCCGGAGGGACGCGCTCCTGGTGCGTTCGGCCCAGGTGCCGCGCCGGACGCCGCCTGCGCACCGGCGACCGCGCCAGGCACGGCCTGAGGGCCGGAAGGAGCGCTCGGGGCGGAAGTGGGCATACCGGCCACGGGCTGCTGGGAGGGGCCGTTCGGACCGGGAGCGGGCATACCGGCCACGGGCTGAGAGGGGCCATGCGGACCGGAAGCCGGCTGCGGGCCGGGGACGGCCTGAGCCCCGGTGACAGGTACGGGGTTGTCCGGGATCGGACGGACCTGGGCCGTGGGTCCGGTGACGGGCTCGACCGCGGCGCGGGGGACCGGCTGGCCGGTGAGGCGGACGATGATCTGGTCCGCGGTCGGCCGGACGGCGGGGTCCTTGGAGAGACACGCGGCCACCAGTTCGGCCATCGTCCCGTCCAGGCCGACGATCTCGGGCTCCTGGTGGAGGATCCGGTTCATGACCACGGGGATCGAGTCCGACCCGAACGCGGGCCGCCCGGACGCGGCGAACACCATCGTGACGCCCCACGCGAACACGTCCGCCGCCTCGGACACCGGAGCGCCGCTCAACTGCTCGGGAGCCAGGTACGACGGCGTCCCCATCGCCATCCCCGTAGCCGTGGCGCCGGGGGAGTCCAGAGCACGCGCGATACCGAAGTCGATCACGACAGGACCCTCGGGCCCCATGAGGACGTTCGCGGGCTTGAAGTCCCGGTGCAGGATCCCGGCGCGGTGGATGGCCGCGAGCGCGGTGGCCGTACTGATGGCGAGCCGTTCGAGCGCGGCACCGCGGCGCGGCCCCTCCTGGTCGACGAGCTGACGCAACGACGGCCCGGCCACGAACTCACTCACGATGTACGGCCGGCTGCCCTCCAGATCGGCATGAAGCACCGGAGCGGTACAGAACCGGGCCACCCGCTGCGCGACCGCGACCTCCCGGAGGAACCGGTCACGAGCGGTCGGATCGGCGGCCAGCGCATGATGCAGCAGCTTGACCGCGACCTGCTCACCGGAGTCAGATTTGCCCAGGTAAACAATGCCTTGGCCACCCTCGCCGAGCCGGGCGACGATGTCGTACGCACCCAGCCGTCGCGGGTCGTCCGCCGCCAACGGCTGGTACTGATTCACGTCGGACCCCCATAAGTCATCAATAGATGGGGCAAAACGCTACCAGTGTGCTACTTGGTGCGTCTGCCGACCTGAGAGATCTTTCACGTTTTAACCCGGTGCTAACGCAACCCACCCGCCAGTCAAGAAGGTGTTTACCCGATCGCTCCGGCGCGCGAATCCGGGGGCCGACCAGGCGTTGCCGTACCGGAAAAGGGGTCAGATGGCCTTGCCGGGGTTGAGGATGCCCAGCGGGTCGAAAACCGCCTTGATGCCGTGATGGATCTCCTCCACGACCTCGCCCGTCTCCAACGCCAGCCACCGCTTCTTCAGCAGCCCCACCCCGTGCTCACCGGTCAGCGTGCCGCCGAGCGCGAGCGCGCGGGTGAACACCTCGTCGGCCGCCGCCCACACCTCGGGCGGGGGCTCCGCGGCGCCGCGGTCGAAGATGAAGACCGGGTGCAGGTTGCCGTCCCCCGCGTGGGCGACGGTGCAGATCTTCACGCCATGCCGTACGGCTGCCGCCTCGATCGCGCCGATCATGTCGGGCAGGACCGAGCGCGGCACGCACACGTCCTCCACGAGGCAGGCGCCCAGGCGCTCCTTGGCGTGGTAGGCCATGCGGCGCACGCCGATCAGCTCCTCGGCCTCGGCCGGAGACGACGAGACCGCCACGAAGGCCGCGCCGTGCGCCTCGCAGACCTCCTGCATGCGCGCGACGGCCGCCGCCGAGTCAGTGGCGTCGGACTGGCCGATCAGCATCGCCATCGTCCCCGCCTCCAGCCCGATGCTGCGCATGTCGTCGATGGCCTCCAGCGTGGCGCGGTCGAGCAGTTCCAGCAGGGACGGCTGGCAACCGGCCGCCATGATGGCCGACACCGCGGCGCCCGCCTCGCGCAGCGAGCCGAACTCGGCCGCGAACGTCGCCGGCGGCGCCTCCGGAGCCCTGCGCAGGCGTACGGTCGCCGCGGTGATCACCCCGAGCGTTCCCTCGGAGCCGACGAACAGGCCGGTCAGGTCGTAGCCGGTGACGCCCTTCATCGTGCGGCGGCCGGTGTTCAGCACCCGGCCGTCGGCCAGCACGACTTCCAGGCCGAGCGCGGAGTCGCGGGTCACGCCGTACTTGACGCAGCGCAGCCCGCCGGCGTTCGTGGCCAGGTTGCCGCCGATGGTGGAGATCTCGTAGGAGGAGGGATCGGGCGCGTACATGAGGCCGTGCGCACGCGCCGCCCGGTCCAGATCGGCGGTGATCACCCCCGGCTCGACCACGGCGATCTCGTCGGCCGGCGACAGTTCGCGGATGGCCGTCATCCTGGCCAGGGAGAGCACGATCGAACCGTCGCCCGCCGTCGCCGCCCCGGCCAGCCCCGTCCCCGCACCGCGCGGCACCACGGGCACCCGGTGCTCACTGGCCCACCGAAGCGTGGTCACCACGTCCTCACGCGACCCGGCGAGAACCACGCCGAGAGCCTTGCCCGGCTCACAGAACGTCTTGTCACGGGCGTAGGAGTCGATCACATCAGGGTCGGTAAGTACGCGTCCGTCCGGAAGGCGGTCGATCAAGGTATCAATCACGCTCACAGGAGAACCTTACGGTTTGCGCTGGCCACGGCTTCCGGCCAGACTGCACCAGGTGGATGTGACGTGCCCGGTGTGTTCCCAGGCTGATCAGGTGGCCTCGGTGCCGGGGGTCGTCGCCGCCGGCACGACGTACAAAATCGGCCGCGTACGTCTGCCCGGTGACAAACAGGTCCATGACCTGCCCACCGCACCCGCCCTGGGCGTCTCCAAGCGCGCGATGAGCCGAACCCAGCTCGCGGTCTGGCTCTCCTTCCCCAGCCGCCACTACACGCCATGGGCCCGCAACCAGGGCTACCTGATGCTGCTGGGCGCCGCACTGGTGCACCTGGTGGTCGCGCTGGTCATCGCGATGGGCGGAAACGCGTCCTGGGGCGAGGTACTGCTGGCGCCGTTCTGCCTGACCGGCCTCTTCTGGATCTTCGGCACGTTCTTCGTGGTCGGCTCGTACGGCGCCCGCAAACGCGACGACGCCGAAACCCCGGCCAGGGAACGCGCGATAGAGGTCTGGCACGGCCTGTACTACTGCACCCGCGACAACGCCGCCTTCGAACCCGGAGTGGGCGTGTCCTTCCACCCCAGCGAAACCCGCGAGTACATCTTCGGCTTCCGCCGCTGACCCACCCCACCCCACCCGCCCCGGGACCAGGGCCAGGACAGGGGAGAAGGGACCGGGCTGGAGGCGGGAGGAGGGCCGGCACGAGGGGCGTGGCGAGGGCCGGGGGCGGGGTGTGTGCGGAGCGTTAGGTCGGTGCGGGCATGCCCGTGCTTGTCGCTCTTCCGCGCCGAGACGGCGGGAAGTCCGGCGGTGGTGTTCGGCGCGCCGGTACGGCGGCCCGTGCGGGGCACGGAACCCGGCCGGCGAACCGCCGTAACGGCGAGCACCACGTCAGACTGCCGGCCGACCCCGCACGGATGCGAGCCCACGACGGCGGGAGGCGCCCACTGGGCTGCGCCGTAACGGATAAGAGCGCAGCAAACAGCGGCCGAAAGCAATCAGAATCGCGCGATCAGAATCGCGCGATCACTGCGCGGCCAGGCGGATGCAGGTGACGAGGCCCTGCATGGCTTGTTCGACTTCGTCCAGGCTGGGGAAGGTAGGGGCGATCCGGATGAAGCGGTCGGACGGGTCGTGGCCATAGGGATGGGTGGCGCCTGCGGGCGTCAGGGCGATGCCCGCGTTCTTGGCCAGCTCGACCACCCGTCCGGCATGGGGCACCTCGAGAGTGATGAAGTACCCGCCCTTCGCGCTGGTCCAGGAGGCGAGGTCGTCCAGTTCCTTCGACAGGATCTGGTCCACGATCGCGAACTTCGGCCCGATCAGCTCGGCGTGCTTGCGCATGTGCGCCGCCACCCCGGCGCCGTCGCGCAGAAACTCCACGTGCCGCAGCTGGTTGATCTTGTCGGGCCCGATCGACTGCTTGGCCGTGTTGGCCAGGAACCACGCGACGTTCGCCGGCGACGAGCCGAAGAACGACACCCCGCTCCCCGCCATCGTCACCTTCGACGTCGAGCCGTAGACGAACACCCGGTCGGCGTTGCCGTGCGCGGCGCTCAGGGCCGGCAGGTCGGCGATCTCGGCGTGGTCCTCGGTCAGATGGTGCACCGCATAGGCGTTGTCCCAAAAAATCCGGAAATCGGGGGCGGCGGTGCGCATCGACGCCAGCCTCCGCACCGTCTCGTCGCCGTACACGATCCCCGAGGGGTTGCTGTACTTCGGCACGCACCACATGCCCTTGACGCTCGCGTCCTCGGCCACGAGCCGCTCGACGACGTCCATGTCCGGCCCGTCGGCGTTCATGGGCACCGCGACCATCTTGATCCCGAGTCGCTCACAGATCGTGAAATGCCGGTCATATCCGGGAACGGGGCAGAGGAAGGTGATCTCGCCGGCCTCCACCCACCGCACCGGCGCGCCCGGCACCGGGCTCAGCAGCGCGTGCACCACCGTGTCGTGCATCATCGTGAGGCTGGAGTTGCCGCCCACCACCAGCTGCTCCGCCGGGACCTGCAGCAACGGCCCGAACAACTCCCGCAACTCGGCCAGCCCCTGCAGGTTGCCGTAGTTGCGCCCGTCCATGCCGTCCCTGGCGACATAGGACGTGGGCAGCGTCAGCATCGCGTCGGCGAGATCGAGCTGGCGCGGCGACGGCTTCCCCCTGGTGAGGTCAAGCTTGAGGCCCCGGCTGACCAGGGCGTCGTAGTCGCGCTGTGCGTTCACGTGATCTCCTCCGATCGAGTCGCTACGAAGGATAGAAGACGCAGGGGTCAGCAGCCGCCGATCGCGCACAACTTGGCCGCCATCCGCCTGGCGTCCCGCTCGTGCCGTGCCATCGTGCGCAGCGGCTTGGCGGCGTTGGCCAGGTCCCAGTAGAGGGCCACGGCCGCGCCCCGCCGTACCGCCACGAACTGCTGTGTCTGCGGGACCTTGCCCTTGATCTTCAGCACCCCGCCCACGGCCTCCTCGCCGATCCGCGGCGCGCTCGCCCTGATCTGCGCGCAGCCCTTCATCAGCTTGCGCATCCCGGCCATCATCGCCCGCGCCCCGCTCGCCTTGGTGAAGACGAACACCTGCTCGCCGCGGATCGCGTTGGTCTTCTCGCCGCCGCCGATCTCGGTGTCGTAGGTGAGGTCACGCCGCGCCGACCAGCCCTTGAGGGTCGCGGGGCGGCACTGCGCGTTCCAGACGTCCTCGTGCTTGGCGCCCTCGACGAGGATCCAGTGCTCGCCGCCCGCGTCGGCGCGCGCCTGCTTCTCATAAAGGAGGAAATTTCTCGGGATGGACGGCTTCGCCTGCGCCGCCTGCCCCGTGAACAACCCCGCCACCACGACCCCGGCGCACACCAGCGCGACCCTCTTCATCCTCTGCCCTTCCGTAAGCCTGATCTTCGCCAGGGTAATTGCGCCGATGCTGCGGTTGGCGTGGAATGGGGTCATCGGGGGCACCGCGTCGGAGGGAGCTGCCGTGACGACCGTCCGCGAGACCTCTATCGAGCGCGTACGGCGCCGCCGTACGGGCACCGTGATCGTCTCCTGGATGTCGACCACCGACCACAAGGTCATCGGGTACCTGTACCTGATCACCTCGTTCGTGTTCTTCCTCGTGGCCGGGCTCATGGCCATGGTGATGCGGGCCGAGCTGGCCCAGCCGGGCATGCAACTGGTCAGCCAGCAGCAGTACAACCAGCTGTTCACCATCCACGGCACGGTCATGCTGCTGCTGTTCGCGACGCCGCTGTTCGCCGGGTTCGCCAACGTGGTGATGCCGTTGCAGATCGGGGCTCCCGACGTGGCGTTCCCGCGGCTGAACGCGGTGGCGTACTGGCTGTTCCTGTTCGGCGGGATCATGGTGCTGGCCGGGTTCGTCTCGCCGGGTGGCGCGGCCGACTTCGGCTGGTTCGCCTACACGCCGCTGTCGACCGCCACGTACTCGCCGGGGCTCGGCGGCGACCTGTGGATCATGGGTCTCGCGCTCTCGGGGCTCGGGACGATCCTCGGCGCGGTCAACTTCATCACCACGATCATCGGCATGCGGGCGCCGGGCATGACCATGTTCCGGATGCCGCTGTTCACCTGGAACACGCTGCTGACCAGCATGCTCGTGCTGATGGCCTTCCCGGTGCTGGCGGCGGCGCTGCTGGTGCTGGAGTCGGACCGCAAGCTCGGCACCCAGGTGTTCGCGCCGGAGAACGGCGGGGCGATGCTCTGGCAGCACCTGTTCTGGTTCTTCGGCCATCCCGAGGTCTACATCATCGCGCTGCCGTTCTTCGGCATCATCACCGAGGTCATCCCGGTCTTCAGCCGCAAGCCGATCTTCGGCTACATGGGGCTGGTCGGGGCGACGATCGCGATCGCCGGGCTGTCGATGACCGTGTGGGCGCACCACATGTTCCCGACCGGGCAGGTGCTGCTGCCGTTCTTCGCCTTCATGACCTTCCTCATCGCGGTGCCGACGGGCGTGAAGTTCTTCAACTGGATCGGCACGATGTGGCGGGGCCATCTCAGCTTCGAGACGCCGATGCTGTTCGCCGTCGGGTTCCTGGTGACGTTCCTGCTGGGCGGGCTGACCGGCGTCATCCTGGCTGCGCCGCCGCTGGACTTCCACATCTCCGACACCTACTTCGTCGTGGCCCACTTCCACTACGTGGTCTTCGGCACCGTGGTGTTCGCGATGTTCTCCGGCTTCTACTTCTGGTGGCCGAAGATGACCGGCCGGATGCTCGACGACCGGCTCGGCAAGGTGCACTTCTGGACGCTCTTCGTCGGCTTCCACACGACGTTCCTGATCCAGCACTGGCTGGGGACGCTCGGGATGCCGCGCCGCTACGCCGACTTCGGCGCCGCCGACGGCTTCACCACGCTCAACGAGATCTCCTCGGTGGGCGCCTTCCTGCTCGGCGCCTCGACGCTGCCGTTCCTCTACAACGTCTGGAAGACCGCCAGGCACGGGGCGAAGGTCACCCTGGACGACCCGTGGGGCTACTGCAACTCGCTGGAGTGGGCGACGTCCTGCCCGCCGCCGCGCCACAACTTCGTCAGCATCCCGCCGATCCGCTCCGAGCGTCCCGCCTTCGACCTGCACTATCCCCGCGAGCCGGCGCCGGCCCAGCCCCCGCCCGTGGAGCAGCCGCAAACCGGGAGAGACATCTGACCTATTCAGGAGGTCCTCGTGGTGCTTGTGTGGAGATGACATTTCGCCTTTCTAGGGAGATCGGCGATGACAGGCACCAAAATCCCCTTCACCCCCGAACAGGCCCCCTGCGGGAAACGATCCGGCGGTGAGCGCCTCGTCGACGACGACGGCTACGGCCTGGTCATCAGGGATCAGTTCTTCGAGTGCGGCTGCCGCAGGATCCGCCACGAGTACCACGACGGCAGCATCCATCTGTCCGCCATCCGGCACGACGGCAAGCGGGTGAAGGACCCCATCGAACCCGACCACGGGAAGTGACGCCCATGATCGATGTGCTCATCGTCGGAGGGGGCGGCGCCGGGCTCCGCGCGGCCATCGCGGTCGCCGAGGCCGACCCGGAGCTGAGCGTGGCGGTCGTGTCGAAGGTCTACCCGATGCGCAGCCACACGGTCTCGGCCGAGGGCGGCGCCGCCGCAGTGATCGCGGCGGGGGACTCCCTGGACGAGCACTGCTACGACACCGTCTCCGGCGGCGACTGGCTCTGCGACCAGGACGCCGTCGAGGCCTTCGTGGCCGAGGCGCCCCGGGAGCTGATCCAGCTGGAGCACTGGGGCTGCCCGTGGAGCCGGGAGGGCGACGGGCGGGTGGCGGTGCGGCCGTTCGGCGGGATGAAGCGCGAGCGCACCTGGTACGCCGCCGACAAGACCGGCTTCCACCTGCTCCACACCCTGTTCCAGACCACCATGAAATACGGCGAGATCTGGCGCTACGACGAGTGGTTCGTCACCAAGCTGATCGTCGACGACGGCCGCGTCCACGGCGTCGTGGCCGTCGAGATCAGGACCGGGCGCATCGAGACCATCGCCGCCCGCACCGTCATCCTGGCCACCGGCGGCTGCGGCCGGGTCTTCCCCTTCACCACCAACGCCGCCATCAAGACCGGCGACGGCATGGCCCTGGCCTACCGGGCCGGGGCGCCGCTGAAGGACATGGAGTTCATCCAGTACCACCCGACGGGCCTGCCGTTCACCGGCATCCTCATCACCGAGGCGGCCCGCGCCGAGGGCGGCTGGCTGATCAACAAGGACGGCTACCGCTACCTCCAGGACTACGACCTGGGCAAGCCGACGGAGAAGCCCAAGCTGCGCAGCATGGAGCTGGGCCCGCGCGACCGCCTCTCGCAGGCGTTCGTGCACGAGCAGCGGCGCGGCCGCACCGTCGAGACGCCCTACGGCCCCGTCGTCTACCTGGACCTGCGCCACCTGGGCGAAGGCAAGATCGACGCCAGGATCCCGTTCGTGCGCGAGCTGTGCCGCAGCTACCAGAACCTCGACCCGGCCACCGACCTCATCCCGGTCCGCCCGGTCGTGCACTACGTGATGGGCGGCGTCCACACCGACCTGGACGGCGCCACCCCCATCGCCGGCCTGTACGCGGCGGGCGAGACCGCCTGCGTCAGCATCAACGGCGCCAACCGGCTCGGCTCCAACTCGCTGCCCGAGATCCTCGTCTTCGGCCGCAGAGCCGGTACGGCCGCCGCCGCCTTCGCCCGTGCGCACCGGCAGGCGGAGCCGCCCGCCGTACGCGCGCAGGGGGAGGACGAGCGACGGCGGCTGGAGCGCGCGCGGGAGGGCCACCACGGCGGCGACCGCATCGCGGACCTGCGCGAGCGGATGCAGCACACGCTGGAGGGCGCGGCCGGGATCTACCGCACCGGCGCCGAGCTGGCCAAGGCCGTGGACACGCTGGCCGAGCTGCGCGAGCGGGCGGACGGCGCGCGGATGGACGACACCAGCGCCACCTTCAACACCGAGCTGATCAACCTGCAGGAACTGCACACGATGCTGGACGTGGCCCAGACGATCGCCGCCTGCGCGCTCAACCGGCGCGAGTCGCGCGGCGCGCACCAGCGCACCGACTACGAGGCGCGCGACGACACGGAGTTCCTGGCGCACTCGCTCGTCTACCGCGCGCCTGACGGCGCGCCGTCCGTCGGGCTGCTGCCCGTGACGATCACCCGCTGGCCTCCCGGCGAAAGGGTTTATGGCCGTGACTGAGGCGAAACACCACGAGGCACGCCAGGCCACCACGCGCACCATCACCCTCGAAGTCACCCGATACCGGCCGGGCCAGGACAGCGTGCCCGTGCTGGAGAGCTTCGACGTGCCGCTCATGGACGACTGGGCGGTGCTCGACGGGCTCAACTACATCAAGGACCAGCTTGACGGGACGCTGTCGTTCCGCTGGTCGTGCCGGATGGGCATCTGCGGCTCGTGCGGCATGAACGTCAACGGCGAGCCCCGGCTGACCTGCGGCACGTTCTTCACCGAGTTCGGCGACGGGCCGATCAGGATCGAGCCGCTCAAGGGCTTCCCGATCATCCGCGACCTGGTGGTGGAGGTCGACGACTTCCTCGACAAGCTGCGGCACGTGAAGCCGTGGCTGATCAGGGAGGGCGAGGAGCTGCCGCTGACGACCGAGCACGCGCAGACCCCGGCGCAGCTGGAGGCGTACAAGCAGTACTCGATGTGCATCAACTGCATGCTCTGCTACTCGGCCTGCCCGGTCTACGTGCTCGACCCCGACTTCCTCGGCCCGGCCGCGATCGCGCTGGCCCAGCGCTACGAGCTCGACTCGCGCGACATGGGCGACCGCTTCGACATGCTCAACCTGGACGAGGCGGTGTGGGGGTGCACGTTCGTCGGCGAATGCACCCGGGTCTGCCCCAAGCACGTCGATCCGGCCGAGGCGATCCAGCGCTACAAGGTCACGGCCGCGATGCGGTCCATCCTCCCTTGGAGCAGGCGATGACGACGGCGTACCGGCCGCCGCGCGACCACGCGTGGTTCCTGCGCAACCGGAACTACACGGTGTTCGTGGCGCGCGAGCTGACCAGCGTGTTCGTGGCGTGGGCGATCGTCTTCCTGATGATCGTCATCGACGCCGTGCTGAACGGCGGCGACCCGGCCGCCTTCGCCGGGCAGCCGTGGGTGATCGTGCTCAACGTGCTCGCGCTGGCCGCCACGACCTTCCACGCGGTGACGTTCCTGAACCTGGCCCCCAAGGCGACCGTCGTCCGGCTGGACGGCTACCGCCTGCCCGCCTGGATGATCCAGGGCGGCAACCACTCCGCCTGGCTGCTGATCTCGGCGGTCATCGCCTACGTCGTGCTGAGGACGCCATGAGCCGGCGGCGCACGGCCGAGCCGTATCTGTGGCTGTTGTTCAGCGGCGGGGGAGTGGTGGCCGCGCTCCTGCTGCCCGTGCTGGTGCTGCTGTTCGGGGTGCTCATGCCGCTCGGCGTGCTCGACTGGCCGTCCACGCCGCATCTGACCGCGCTTCTTGACCCGGTTCCGGTACGGCTGGCCCTGGTGGCCGTCATCGTCCTGTGCCTGTTTCACGCGGCGCACCGGATCCGGCACACCAGTGAGGAACTTCTGAGCGTGGCCAGATTCGACCTGTTCATCGCGCTGCTCTGTTATGGCGGCGCTATTGCGGGCGGCACTCTGGCCGTGCTTCTGCTGTTCTGAAATTCCCCACTCATACATCACATTTCCCGAAAGGGCTTTACGATCACTTGACCTTGGGCTTAGCGTCCGCTTTGTGCCAAGCAGACGCTACTTAGCCACAGTCCCCGCGCTCACCCTCATCGCCACGGGACTCGCCGTCGCACCCGCGGACGCCTCTATCGCGAGGTATGTCCCCAGCGCGGCAGACGCCTACATCAACTACGCACCGCCCCGGGTGGAGAAGACCCTCGCGGATCCGCCGGCGCCGGGCTCGCCCGCCGCCCGCAGCCTCTCCCCGGCGCAGAAGTTCGACCAGAAGTTCACCAGCGGCAACCCGGTCGCCGGCCGCGTCCTGGCCGCCCGGGAGAACGAGGCCATCAGAACCGGCCGCAACCCCGCCGACTGGATCTTCAAGAAGTCGAAGCAGACCAAGACGGCCAAGCTGCTGACCCTGCTCGTGGAGTTCAACGAGAACGCCAACGACGACTTCTCCGGCTACAACCGCCTGCGCACGCCCGACAGCGCGCCCGACGACTGCGTCGTGGAGCCGCCGGGCACCAAGATGAACGGCCCGCTCCACAACAACATCCCCGACCCGGCGAGCCTGCCCCAGAAGGACAACAACTCCTTCTGGGTTCCCGACTTCAGCCCCGCGCACTTCAACAAGATGCTCTACACCGACAAGGGCATCACCGAGCGCGTGCGCAAGGACCTCAAGGACCCGCGCGACGGCCGCCCCGGCATCGACATCTCCGGCCACACCATGAAGAAGATGTACGAGGAGATGTCCAAGGGCGCCTACTCCGTCACCGGCTCCGCCGTCGGCTGGATCAAGGCCCCGCACTCCGAGGCGTGGTACGGCGCGGCCGCCTGCGGTGGCGCACCCCAGGACATGTCCGGCCACCCGGACAACCCGCTGGGCGCCGGCCAGCTCGCCATCGACGCGGTCAACGTCCTGGCGCAGACGCAGCCCGGCTTCAACTGGGCCGAGTACGACCAGGAGGACACCTCCGACGCCGACGGTGACGGCAACTTCGCCGAGCCCGACGGCGTGATCGACCACCTGGTGCTCGTCCACGCCGGCAAGGACAAGTCCTCCGACGGCGGCAAGGAGGGCACCTACGCGATCTGGGCGCACTCCAGCGCGGTCGCCGGCGGCTACCAGGTCCCCGGCACCGACAAGAAGATCTCGAACTACATCGTGCAGCCCGAGGACTCCGGCGTCGGCGTCTTCGCCCACGAGTACGGCCACGACCTCGGCCTGCCCGACCTGTACGACACCAGCGGCGCGGGCAGCTCCTCCGTCGACTTCTGGGACCTGATGTCCAGCGGCTCGCACTCCGGCCCGATCTTCCAGTCGATGCCGACGCACATGGGCCTGTGGGACAAGTGGGTCCTCGGCTGGGCCAACCCCAAGACGCTCAACCCCGGTGACGCCGGCAAGCTGGTCACCGTCGGCCAGTCCTCGCGCACGCCCAAGTTCACCGCCGACGGCATCCGCGTCAACCTGGCCAGCCAGCCGCTGAAGATGATCGACGCCCACAGCGGCGCCAACGCCTGGTGGTCCGGCATGGACCAGGAGTGGGCCAACGTCAAGGTCACCCGCGACGTGCAGGTGCCCGCCGGAAGCGACCTGCGCTTCTGGATGTGGAACAACTACGAGATCGAGGCCGACTGGGACTACGGCTTCGTCGAGGTCTCCACCGACGGCGGCAACACCTGGACCCAGCAGAAGGTCTTCAACGAGGCCGGCCAGGAAGTCACCACCCCGGACGACTACCCGGACCCGAACAAGAACCTCAAGACGTTCGGCAACAAGAAGTACGGCCTCACCGGCAACACCGACGGCTGGCGGCACGACTACGTCAACCTGACCCCGTTCGCCGGCCAGACCGTCAAGCTGCGCCTGGCCTACAACACCGACGCCGCCTCCACCCCGCGCGGCTGGCACGCCGACGACTTCCAGCTCACCAACGGCGGCACCGCCGTGTGGAGCGACGACGTCGAGGGCGGCGAGAACGGCTGGAAGGCCACCGGCGGCACGTTCACCAACACCAGCGGCCAGGGCTGGACCGTGAACAACGGCTCGCGCGAGATCTCCCGCTTCTACCTCGCCGAGTGGCGTAACTTCGACGGCTTCGACAAGGGCCTGCAGTACGCCTACGACACCACCTACTCGCGCGACGGCGCGTGGAACGTGCAGAAGGTCAAGTACAACGCGCCCGGCCTGCTGGTCTGGCTCCGCGACTCGACCTACACCAACAACGTGATCATCCCGAGCCTGGAGCAGCTGCCCAGCATCGGAGCCAAGGGCAGCCTGCTGGTCGTGGACTCCCATTACGAGCCGCTGCGCCGTACCGGGACCGCGGCGGCCAAGGACCCGAGCCGCAACAAGAACCTGGAAGGCCGCTCCCAGACCTCCAACGCCGCGTTCTCCTTCAACAAGACCTACCCGTTCAAGGAGTGCCTGGAGGCGCCGGACGAGCCGTTCAGCGAGTACTGCTCGGACATCGCCGCGCTGAAGGGCGTGCCGAACTTCACCGACGCGAAGACCTGGTACCCGGGCTTCGAGCTGCAGAACGGCTCGCTGTTCTACCGCGACTTCGACGCGTCGGCGGTCGTCCCCGCCAAGGGCGACCAGCAGTACAGCACGCGCGTCGTCAACTTCGACGGCACCCCCGCCCCCGACCTGTACGGGACCGACATGGGCCACGGCCACAAGCTCGGCACCGGCAACCCGGGTGACGAGGGCAAGGCGCTGGGCGTCCAGTTCAAGCTGGTCAGCCCCCTGCCCGGCAACCTCGGAGCCATCGTCCAGGTCGTCGCGCCCAAGAAGTGATCGTAGGGGCCGCTCCGGCGGCCCTACGATGAGGGACCATGACGGACCTTAGGACCAAGGCGGAGCACACCGCGGCCATCCGGCGGGAGCGCCGGGTGGCCGTGGTGATCAACACTCGCTCGCGCCGCGGTCGCCGCCACTATTTCGAGGCGCTCGACCTCATCCACGGTCTGGGCTTCGAACCACTCGCCGAGTTCTCGGTGCTCAAGCCCAAGCGGTTGCGCGAGCATCTCGACAGGGCGCTGGCCACCCAGCCCGACCTGCTGATCGTCGGGGGCGGTGACGGCACCCTGTCGTCGGCCGTGCGCCACATCGCTCACCGCGACGTCGCGCTCGGCGTGCTCCCGCTCGGCACCACCAACAACTTCGCCCGCAGCCTCGGCCTGCCGCTCGACCTGGCCGGCGCGATCAACGTCTTCGCCACCGGCAAGGTCGCCGACATCGACCTCGGCATGGCCGACGACCGCCCGTTCGCGAACCTGGCCAGCTTCGGCGTCTCCGTCGAGGTGGCCGGCAAGGTCAAGCCGTGGCTCAAGCGCATCATCGGGCGCCCCGCCTACCCGCTGACGGCGCTGACGATCCTGCCGGGCCACCGGCCGTTCCGCGCCTTCATCACCGTCGACGGCCAGCGCCACGAGCTCCTCACCCACCAGCTCAACATCGCCAACGGCCGCTTCCACGGCGGCTGGCAGGTGGCCAAGGACATCAGCATCGACAACGGCCAGCTCGTCGCCTACCAGCTCGGCTCCGGCAAGAAGCTGCGGCTGCTCGGCGAGACGCTCGTGCGGGCGGCGTCCGGCCGCTGGCGCAGCATGGCGGGCGGGCCGTTCGTGACCGGCCGCGAGATGCTGCTGGAGACCGACCCGCCGATGGCCGCCGACGTCGACGGAGAGGTGCGCCTACGCACCCCCATCAGGCTGCGCGTGGTGCCCAACGGGGTGCGCGTGATGGTCCCGGAGACCTTCGAGGATCGCTGAGATCCGCTCCAGCGTGAGCGGCCGCGTCAGCATCTCGCGCAGGCGGGCGCGCGAGCGCGCCCGGTTCTCCTCGTCCTCCGCCGGATCGCTCGCCCGCCGCGCGTAGAACTCCAGCAGATGCCCCTGTACGGCCACGCGCATCGAGAAGTCCTCCGGCCGGGTCACCCGCGCCGGACCGCCCGCCGCCACGTAGGCGGGGTAGACCCCGGGGTCGCGGGCCACGATCGCGGCCAGCTCCCAGGCGGGCACGGCCGGGCCGCAGTTCTCCCAGTCCAGGACGGTGAGCACGCCCTGGGCGGACATGCGCAGGTTCTCCTCGTTGAGGTCGCGGTGGCAGGTCGTCACCCGCGCCGGATCCGGCTCGGCGACGATCGCCTCCACCGCGACGAGGTCGTCCAGCCAGGTGCGCAGCGCGTCCTCCCACTCCTGGCGGCGCGAGATCGCGGCGATCCCCGCCCACCCCTCCGCGCCGAGCGGGGCGGCGAACCAGCCGGGCACCGGGCCGCGGGCGGCGTGCCGTACGCGATGGACGCTCGCGGTCGCCGCGCCCAGCTGGGCGGCGGTGATCTCGCCGGCGGCGAGCTCGGCCCACTCGTAGACCCTCAGGTCGTACGGCCGCGCCCGCAGGATCACCCGCCCGCCGCGGTCCACGACCGGGGCCGGGAGCACCACGCCGGCCGCGGCGGCGGCGCGCTGGAAGGCCACGTCGGCGGCGGCGTCGTGCTCGGCCACGTCGATGAGCGACTCCTTGACCGCCCACGAACCCCGGTCGGTGTCCACCCGCCAGATCAGGCCCAGTTCGCCGCGTGCCGCGTAGACCGGCTCCGCCGTCACCTCGCCCAGCTCGAACTCCCGCGCCACCCGCTCGGCCGTCTCGATCAGCATGGGCCGACGCTACGGCACCCCGCGGATCTTCCACACCAGGAGGGCGCCGGCAATGCCCACCGCGGCCGTGACCGTGTAGAGCGCCGGATAGCCGCCCAGCTGCGTGACCAGCGGCGCGGCCAGCACCGGCGCGAGCACCTGCGGCCCGGCCGAGGCCAGGTTGAGCACGCCGAGGTCCTTGCCCCGGTCGAGGTCGGTGGGCAGCACCTGCGTCAGCAGCGCCTGGTCCACGGCCAGGAACGCGCCGCTGCCCGCCCCGAGTATCACCGCCGCCACGATCACCGTCGGCCAGGACGTGGTGAACGCCAGCAGCACCCCCGCCGAGGCGGTCAGCAGCGCCGCCACGCTGACGATCGGGCGGCGCTTGCCTATCTTGTCCGACAGCCAGCCGGACAGCAGCGTGGGCGCGATGCCGGCCACCGTGGAGACCGCCAGCAGGATGAGCACGCCCTCGTCCACGCCGTGCCCGGGGAACAGCCGCTCGTAGCCGATCGCGTCACGCAGGTAGTAGAGCAGGTAGCCGGTGCCCATCGAGATCGACAGGTTCAGCAGGAAACGCGTCACCCACGCCCACGCGAAGTCGGGGTGGCGGCGCGGGCTCACCCAGAGCGTGCGCCAGTCGAAGCGCGCCTTGGCCGCGTCCGGCACCGGCCCCTCGCCGGTCCCGAGCGCGAACGGCAGCACGGTCGCCAGCAGCAGCAACGCCATCGCCAGATAGGACGGCAGCACGCCGGTGACGACCAGCGCCACCACCAGCCCGCCCAGGAGCGGTCCCGCCGCCTGCGCCGCGCCCGCCACCGCCAGCACCCGGCCGCGCTGCCACTCCGGCACCCGGTCCGGCACCACCGCGACCGTCGAGGCGTACGCCGCGTTGAACGTGAGCTGCACCAGGCTCCAGCCGATCGTCATGCCCAGCACCGTCCGCTGGGTGCCGAGCAGCACCAGGGCCGCGGCGCCGGTCAGCGCGCCGAACATGATCCACGGGCGGCGCCTGCCGAAGCGGCCGCGGGTGCGGTCCGACAGCGCGCCGAACGCCACGTTCGACACCATCGACACCGCCGCCCCCACGGCGAACACCACCGCCAGCGACGCCTCCTTGTGGGCGTTGTCCACCTCCACCATGTGCTGGGGAAGCACGATCTGGATGAGCGTGAACCAGCCCATCATCAGCCCGAGCTGGGCCAGGGAGAGCCGTGCCGTCCAACCGCCGGAGACCTTTGCCGTTAACGCGGGTGAGCTCACGAGGAGTCCTCTCCGGTTCGGGGCGAGAGGGCCCTCATATTAGGTCTCGCCGGCGGGTGCCTCAAGATCTGCGGCCATGCCGATGTAGGCCGGTCCGAGCTGGTGCGCCAGCCCCTCCGGCGGCGGGAACAACCGCAGCAGCAGATCGGGCGCGCCCGCTGCCCGCCGCTCCGGCCGCCCCAGGCTCGCGCCCGCCGCGTAGAAGTCGGCCAGCCGGTCGGCGAACGGCACGTCCGCCACCGCCAGCGGGTCGCCGCCCGCCCCGCCGTCATCGGCCAGCGACCCCAGCAACTGCTCTTTGGTACGGCCCCGCCAGGCCAGCACCAGGAACGGGTCGTCGTCGAACGACTCGGCCAGCAGGTAGAGCACCGCCGACAGGTGCTTGCACGGAAACCCCCAGTCCGGGCACGAGCACTCCATGTCCAGATCGTGCGGGAACAGGTCGACGCCCATCGCGGCGAAGACCTCCTCGATCTCCGCCGGCATCTCCCCGGCCAGCAGTTTGGCGCGGTGCACCGCCTGCCCGGCGATCGCCGCCTCCAGGTCGGCCCACAGCGCCTCCGCGTACACCTCGACCCTGACCGCCACCTCGTACGGGTCCGGGCGCGAGCCCTGCACCCTGGCGCTCACCAGGCCCGCGGCCAGCTCCAGCGAGAGCACCTGGCCCTTGCGCGCGTAGGTGCGCCCGCGCGCCAGCCGCCCCTTGTCGCACACCCGCTCCAGGATGTCGACGAACCTGCGCGACCACCACGAGGCGCCGATCGTGCCGCGCTGGGTGCGCGCCTTGAGCCCGCCCTCGACCGTGATCGGCCGGCCGCCGTCGTACCATCCGTCCCTGCCGACCGGCATGCTCAGCTCACCGCCTCGGCGCCCAGGCGGAAGACCTCGCGCAGCTCCTGGGAGGACAGGTCGGTCAGCCAGTCCTCGCCGGTGCCGACCACCCGCTCCGCCAGCGCCTTCTTGCGCTCGATCATCTCGTCCACGCGCTCTTCGAGGGTGCCCGCGCAGATCAGCTTGCGCACCTGGACGTTCTTGCGCTGCCCGATGCGGAACGCCCGGTCGGTGGCCTGGTTCTCGACGGCCGGGTTCCACCAGCGGTCCACGTGGATGACGTGGCTGGCCGCGGTCAGGTTGAGGCCGACGCCCGCGGCCTTCAGCGAGAGCAGGAACACCATCGGCTCCGGGTCGTTCTGGAACCGGTCGACGAGCCGGTCACGCGCCTTCTTCGCCAGGCCGCCGTGCAGCCAGAGCACCGGGCGGTCCAGCCGGGCGGCCAGGTACGGCTGCAGCATCGTGCCGAACTCCGCGTACTGCGTGAAGACCAGCGCCTTCTCGCCCTCCGCCACGATCTCCTCGGTCAGCTCCTCCAGCCGGGCCAGCTTGCCCGAACGGCCCGGCAGCCGCGAACCGTCCTTCAACAGGTGCGCCGGGTGGTTGCAGACCTGCTTGAGCTTGGCCATCGCGGCCAGCACCAGCCCGCGCCGCTCGATGCCCTCGCTGCCGTCGATCTTGCCCATCATGTCGTCGACCACCGCCTGGTACAGGGAGGCCTGCTCGGGGGTGAGCGAGCACCACTCCTTGACCTCCAGCTTCTCCGGCAGGTCGGTGATGATGGACCGGTCGGTCTTGAGTCGGCGCAGCACGAACGGCCCGGTGGCGCGTTTGAGCGCGAGCGTGGCCTGCTCGTCCTGGCGGGCCTCGATCGGCTCCTGGTAGCGGGACCTGAACCTGGAACGCGAGCCCAGCATCCCAGGATTGCAGAACTCCATGATCGACCAGAGCTCGGCCAGGTGGTTCTCCACCGGGGTGCCGGTCAGGGCGAGGCGGGTGCGGGTGGGGATCGCCCGTACGGCGCGGGCCTGCAGGGTGCCGCTGTTCTTGATCGCCTGGGCTTCGTCGCAGACGACGCGTTGCCAGGTGAAGCCTTTCAGGGTCTCCAGGTCGCGCTGGGCGGTGCCGTACGTGGTGATCACCAGATCGGCGCCCTCGGCCTGGGCGGCGTCACGTCCGCTGCCGTGGTGCACGTAGACCTTCAGGCCGGGCGCGAACCTGGCCGCCTCCCGCTGCCAGTTCCCGACCAGCGACATCGGGCACACGAGCAACGTCGGCGACGCCGGTACGGCCTGAGCCCTCTCGTGGGCCAGCAGTGCCAGCGTGGTGATCGTCTTGCCCAGGCCCATGTCGTCGGCCAGGACGCCGCCCAGCCCCAGCTCCGACAGGAAGCTCAGCCAGGCCAGCCCGCGCTCCTGGTAGGGCCGCAGGGTGGCGTCGATCCCGGCCGGGGTGGCCAGCGGGGTCAGCCGCCGCTCGGCCTGCCCCGACAGCAGATCGCCGAGGACACCGTCGGCGTCGATCTCCAGCAGGGGCAGCTCGTCGTCCTCGCCCTGAACGACGTTCCGCAGGATCTCGGCCGCGCTCAGCTCGCCGTCCCTGCGCCCCTCGACCGCCCGCAGGGCCGCCTTGAGCTGGCGCTCGTCCAGCTCCACCCACTGCCCGCGCACACGCACCAGCGGCACCTTGAGCCGGGCCAGCTCCGCCAGCTCCTCCTCACTGACGCTCTCGTCACCGACGGCCAGATCGATACGGAAGTCGACCAGCTCCCGCAACCCGAACCCCTGGCCGGTGGCCGCCTGCTGGCTCTTGGTGCGGGTGGTCAGCTTGAGCCCCAGCTTGGCCCGCCCGGCCCAGCGGGGCAGCTGCACCCCGAACCCGGCCGCCTGCAGCAGCGGCGCCGCCTGCCGCAGGAAGGTGAACGCGCCCGCGGTGTCGAGGACCAGCTCCCGCGGCTCGGCCACCCGGAGAGCGGGGTCGAGATCGGGATAGAGGCGTACCGCCCGGCCCAGCCCGGTCAGGAGCTCCCGCTCGGGCCGCGAAGGCAACCCTGGCAGCGGCTCACCCCGCCAGATCCGGTCGGCGGGGACGTACAGGCTCGGATCGTCCACGGCCTGCAACGCCAGCTCCACCCGCCACCCGTCGTCACTCCCGGACCCCGCACTCCCGGACCCCGCACTCCCGGACCCCGCGCTCCCGGACCCCGCGTCCCCGGCATCGGCGTCCGCCGAGGGCTCGACCAGGCGGAAGCTGACGCGCGCCGAACTGTCGGCCGCCGCCACCGCGTCATACCACCCGGTCAGCGCCTCCCGCAGCTCCGGCACGTCCGGGCAGGAGGCGCCGGGCCCGGTGAGCGCGGCCAGCCAGCGGTCCCTGAGCGTGCGGGGCCGCGCCACCAGCGGCTCGTGGACCTGGGCCCTGACGTGGGCGTCGGCGAAGTGGTCGAGCGCCGCGCGCAGCACCCCGGCCGAGGCCCGCTCCACGTCTCCGGTACGGCAGGCGGGCGGCATCGCCAGGGCCAGCTCCCGGAACCGCGCGGCGTCCTGCCCGGTCAGCACCACCCGCCACCGAGCCAGCGCCGTGTCCTGCGGGACGGCCCACATGGCCAGCCCCTCGTCCGCGTCCGCCTCAACCGCGTCCGCCTCAACCGCGTCCGCCCCATCCGCGGATCCCGCGTGCTCGGCGGACGGCAGGAGCTGGGGCAGGACACGGCCGCGCCGTACGAGATCGCGGGCGAGCTCCGCCACGACGCCCCAGAACCGCACCGTCGCCCCGCCGGAGCTGAGCAGGTCGAGGCAGCGTCCGGCCTCCGGCACCACGACCGGCACCCGCCAGACGCGCGCCCGCGCTCGCACCCCGTCGCCCAGAAGCCCGGTCTCCGGCGACGGCACCGGGGCGGCGGCCGAGCCCGGCAGCACCATCTCCATCACCCGGTGCCCGCCGCCGGACAGCCCGAGATGGGCGGCCAGCTCCTCATGCCCGGCGGCGAACGGATGAGGCCGCGGCCAGGCACCACGCGACACGGCTCCGACCGCCTCGGTGTCCTCCGCCCAGAAGGCGAGCCCGCCACCCGCCCACACTCCATGCACCACCAGCACCCCGGCAGGCTACCGCCGGACACCGACAGCACGCCGCCGTTGGGGTGACGCTTACCGGATGGAGGCTCGCGGCGGCGGCGGGGCCCGACGTACGCTGACGGTATGACCGGATCCTGGTGCGAACGCCCCAAACCGCCGGCGCCGCCGTGCGAACTGCCCTCGCCGTTCGCCGCGCCGGACAAGCCGGGTGGCTGGTGTGAGGTGCCCAAGTCGTCCGACGCCGTGGCGGTGGTCGGGTTCCTGCTGAGGCTCGCCCGGCGCTGACCACATCGTGGCCGGGGCTTTGCCGTTGATCTCGACCCGTGCGGTTAGAACCACGGGTGAGAGCACGGGAAGGCAGGGCCGATGGAGGAGCACGAGGAATACGTCGAGGGAGTGACCGCAGGTTACGTCGGCGCGCACGAGGCCGTCGTGGGCACGCCCGTGGACCCGACCTCGATCAACGTGCCGCAGACCCGGGCGGGTGCGGCGGAGAACGCCGAGGCCGCCGAAGCGGCGCGCAAGGCGCGCGGCGTGTTCGTCGCGGCCGACAACACGCACGGGGACGTCACGGACGTGCGCGCGGAGGAAGAGCTCGCCGCGATCCGTGAGCACGCCGAGGAGAAGGACCCGCTTCTCGCCGCCCGCGACGCCATGCGCGAGGACCTGCGCGGGGAACAGCCGTGATAGAGCGCCTCCCGGCTGGGTAGGCGCCTTTCTCGTCGGAGGAGGCGGCGGCACACGCCGCGGGCGCCTTCCATCCGTGCCGACGTGGTGAAGGAGGGGCCCGGAGATGACCGAGGCAGATCCCGGGATGGACCGGGACCGCAGCGCGGGAGACGTGGGCGCGCACCGGGCCACGGTGGGTACCCCGGCCGGTGCGGAGCCCGATGAGACGACCGGAACGAGAGACAAGGCAGGCGACGCGATGGCGACGGCTAAGGATAAAGCAGGCGACATGGCCGACACGGCCAAGGAGAAGGCGGGCGAGGTCGCCGCGACGGCCAAGGACACGGCCGCGACGGCCAAGGACAAGGCGGGCGAGCTGGCAGCCACGGCGAAGGACAAGGCGGGCGAGATGGCGGTGGCCGCCAAGGACACGGCCGCGGCCGCGACGGACAAGGCCGGGGAGGTGGCCGACGCCGCCGCCACGGAGGCGAAGAAGCGCCCCATCCTGGTGATGGCCGCCGTGGGCACCATCGTCGCCCTCGTCGTGCGCCGCCTGCTCAAGCGCAGGCGCTGAACGCGCCGCCGTACCCCCGGGGAGGGAACGATACGCTGCGGCAGGTGAAGAGGACATGGGCCGCGGCGGTCCTGCTGGCCGTCGCGGCGGCGGGATGCGGCGCGGGTTCGGCGGTCAGCGACTACGGCACCGTCGTGAAGGGCGCCAAGGGCCGGACGACCCCGGTCGAGGTGAGCCAGGGCGATCGTTTCTCGCTGGTCGTCGCCGACAACCCGTCGGTCGGCGACAACTGGTCGCTGGTCGAGGTGCCGGACGCGACGGTGGCCTCGTTCATCAGCGAGGAGCATGAGAGCGACGGCGACGCCCCGGGCAGCGGCGGCACCGGCTACTTCGTCTTCAACGCCAAGCGGCCGGGCACGACGGAGGTCAAGCTGTACAACTGCTGGCGCTGCGGGGCGGAGAAGACGCCGACGGCCCCGGACAGCGTCAGGGAGTCCGGAACCGCGATCTTCACCATCACCGTCAAGTGATCACGACAGAGTGTCTTGAAACCTGACGCGCGGTCGTAGAGGCTTCACCCCATGGATTTCCTTCGGGTGCGCGCCTCGACTGACGGCGCCGAGACGATCTCGTGGTGGACCGGCGACGTGTACGGCTGGCAGGACGACGACGGCCCGCACCACCTGTTCGGGTTCGAAGGCCTCAACGTGGCGCGCGTGGCCGAGGCCGACGGCGCCTGGCAGCTCCTGACCCGCGAGGCCGCCGCCTATCTCGACCCGAAGTCCCGCGAGATCCTCCAGACCTGGGACAACCCGTTCACCGGCCGGCAGGTCGAGGTCCAGCACGTCTTCAACGACCCGGTCAACCAGCGCCTGGGCGCGTACCCGGTCCCGCGGACAAGGATCGGCGACCAGGTCATCTTCAACGTGGACATCCGTCTCGCCTACCCCTCGCCCCTCAAAGTCGCGGAATTTCCGGAAAATTCGGCAAACGACACCTATCGTGCCCTCGAGCTCTTCCAGTTCTTCGCGAAGGCCGAGGACGTGGAGAGCGACATCCAGAACGTGCCCAGCTTCTTCTCCTGGAGCCGCGTCTCGCCCTGGCTGCCCTGGATGGCGATGGGACAGCGCCCCGGCGGCCTCGTCTACCACGTCAGGGGCGGCAAGGTCGCCGAGGCCCCCGAGCGGCTGGCCGCGCACGTCGGCGAGCACTTCCTGCACGCGCCCCAGGAGTGGGGCGGCCCCAACGTGAGCAGCTGGTCGGCGTTCGCGGCTAAAGTCGGCAGGTGAGCACCGACCTGTTCTGCGAGATCATCGCGGGGGAACGGCCCGCCTTCACGGTCTTCTCCGACGAGGTGGCCGTCGGCTTCCTCGACACGAGGCCGGTCTTCAAGGGCCATGTCCTGCTGGTGCCGCGCCGTCACGTGGAGACGCTGGCCGACCTCACCGGCGTCGGCCCGTTCTTCGAACGCGTCCAGGCGGGCGCCCGCGCGGTGGAGGACGGCCTGCGGGCGGCGGGCACGTTCGTCGCGATGAACAACCGGATCAGCCAGAGCGTCGCCCACCTGCACGTGCACATCGTGCCGCGCCAGAAGAAGGACGGGCTGCGCGGCTTCTTCTGGCCGCGCACCAAGTACGCCGACGACGCCGAGGCCGAGTCCTACGCCGAGCTGATCAGGAAGTCATGGAACTCGCCGTCGGCCTGATCCTGGCGGTGGTGCTGGTCGGCGTCCCGGCCGTGGTGCTGTGGCGGGTCCTGCGCGGCCGGCGCGAGCTGGGGACCGGGCCGGCCGAGCGGGCCACGTTCGAGACGCTGCACACCGCCTCGCTGGCCGCGCCGCCGCTGCGGGCCGGGCTGACCGCCGAGGGCGCACAGAAGGCCTCGCGCCACCTGCGCGAGCTGCTCGGCTCGCCGGCGCTGGCGATCACGGACGGCGAGCGGCTGCTGGTGTACGACGGCATCGGCGACCACCACGCCGCCGACGCCCTGGACCACGCGGCGGCGACCCTGCGCGACGGCCGTACCCAGGTGCTGTCGATCCCGTGCGAGCTGCTCGAATGCCCGATCAGGCACGCGGTCGTGGTGCCGCTGACCACCGACGACCGCATCGTCGGCTCGCTGGCCGCCTACGGCCCGCACGCCTCCGCCGGGCTGGTGCGCGCGGCGCAGGAGACGGCCGGCTGGGTCGACTCCCAGCTGGAACTGGCCGAGCTCGACCGCTCCCGCACCCGCCTGATGGAGGCCGAGGTACGGGCGCTGCGCGCGCAGATCTCCCCCCACTTCATCTACAACTCGCTGACCACGATCGCCTCGTTCGTCCGCACCGACCCGGAGCGCGCCCGCGAGCTGCTGCTGGAGTTCGCCGACTTCACCCGCTACTCCTTCCGCCGCCACGGCGACTTCACCACGCTGGCCGAGGAACTGCGCTCCATCGACCGCTACCTGATCCTGGAACGCGCCCGCTTCGGCGACCAGCTCCAGGTCACGCTCAGGATCGCGCCGGAGGTGCTGCCGGTCGCGGTGCCGTTCCTCTGCCTGCAGCCGCTCGTGGAGAACGCGGTACGGCACGGCCTGGAGAGCAAGAACGGCGTCGGCCGGATCACCATCGTCGCCGAGGACGCCGGGGCCGAGTGCCGCATCAGCGTCGAGGACGACGGTCTCGGCATGGACCCCGACCGGCTCCGGCTCATCCTGGCCGGAGAGGTGGTCAGCGCGGGCGGCGTGGGCCTGGCCAACGTCGACGAGCGCCTGCGCCAGGTCTACGGTGATGAGTACGGCCTGGTCGTGGAGACCGGCAAGGGCGCCGGGACCAAGGTCAACGTGCGCGTGCCGAAGTACCACCCGGGGGTCTCGGCCCGCTAGTGACCTGTGACCTGCGCGTGACGGGCTTGACGCCTCTTGTCGCTTTTATCACTGTCAAGGGATCGGAAGGAGTGTTGCGTGGCTGGCTTGCGCGTCCTGGCGGTCGACGATGAACTTCCGGCTCTGGAGGACCTGTCCTACCTGCTGCGCGCCGACCCGCGGATCGACGAGGTGCTGACCGCCCGCGACGGCGCCGCGGCGCTGCGGCAGCTCGACCGCGGCATCGCCGAGGGCCGCCCGGTCGACGCGGTCTTCCTCGACATCAGGATGCGCGGGCTCGACGGCGTGGTGCTGGGCCGCCTACTGGCGCAGTTCGCCAACCCGCCCCGGGTGGTGTTCGTGACCGCCTACGAGGAACACGCGGTCGACGCGTTCGAGATCAAGGCCGAGGACTACCTGCTCAAGCCGGTACGCCCGGAACGCCTGGCCGAGGCGATCCGCAGAGTCGCCCTGTCCTCCGACGTGGCGCCGGACGGCGAGGACGCCGACACGATCCCGGTCGAGCTGGGCGGGGTGACGCGCTTCGTCTCCTCCGCCGATGTCGTGTACGTGGAGGCGCAGGGCGACTACGCTCGCCTGCACACCCAGACGGGTACCCACCTGGTCCGCATCCCCCTCAACACGCTGGAGGAACGCTGGGCCGCCGCCGGGTTCGTCCGGGTCCACCGCAGCCACCTGGTCGCGGTCAAGCACATCGAGGAGCTGCACATCGACTCAGGCAGGTGCACGGTGACCGTGGGCAGCACCGAGATCCCGGTCAGCCGCCGCCACACCCGCGAGCTGCGCGACCTCCTCGTCAGAAGAGCCAAACGATGAGCAACCGCCGCGTCGCCGTCACCAGCCCCCGCACCGCCGCCGCCCGCCGCCGCCGCTACCCGGCCACGCGCGAGATCGACGAGCAGACCGTGGTCGGCGAGGTCTACATGCGCTCCCTGCTGCGCACCCAGTTCCGCCTGGCGTTGTTCGTCTGCACCGTGCTGGCCTGCGTGATCGGCGGGCTGCCGCTGCTGTTCCTGCTCCTGCCGGACGTGCGCGGCCTGCACCTGCTCGGCGTGCCACTGCCGTGGGCGGTGCTCGCCTGCCTCATCTATCCCGCCTTCGTGGTGGGAGCCTGGCTCTACGTACGGCAGGCCGAACGCAACGAACGCCACTTCGCCGACCTGGTCGAGCGCAAATGAGTTTGACCGCGGTCGTGGTCGTCGTGGTGGCCGCGGTGCTCATCGGCGCGTTCGGCATCCGGTTCTCCCGCACCACCTCCGACTTCTACGTCGCCTCCCGCACGGTCAGCCCGCTCTGGAACGCCTCGGCCATCGGCGGCGAGTACCTGTCGGCCGCCTCCTTCCTCGGCATCGCCGGCCTCATCCTCACCTACGGCATCGACATGCTGTGGCTGCCCGTCGGCTGGACCGGCGGCTACCTGGTGCTGCTCGTGCTCGTCTCGGCCCCGCTGCGGCGCTCCGGCGCGTACACGCTGCCCGACTTCGCCGAGGCCAGGCTGGAGTCGATGGCCGTGCGCCGTACGGCCAGCGTGCTCGTGGTGCTGATCGGCTGGCTCTACCTGATGCCGCAGTTCCAGAGCGCCGGGCTGGTGCTGCGCACGATCACCGGGGCGCCGATCTGGGTCGGCGGGCTGCTGGTGGCGGTCGTGGTGGCGGTCAACGTGCTGTCGGGCGGGATGCGCTCGATCACGTTCGTGCAGGCCTTCCAGTACTGGCTGAAGCTGACCGCGCTGGCGGTGCCGCTGGTGTTCCTGCTGCTGGCCTGGAAGCGTGACGGCGCGCCCGGCCTGAGCGCGGCCGACGCGGCCACCTGGCAGATGCCGCTGAGCAGCGGCAAGGAGTACGGGCTCTACTCCACGTACTCGCTGATCCTGGCGACGTTCCTGGGCACGATGGGGCTGCCGCACGTGCTGGTGCGCTTCTACACCAATCCGGACGGGCGGGCGGCGCGCCGTACGACGCTCGTGGTGCTGACCTTGCTCGGCGCCTTCTACCTGCTGCCCGCCGCCTACGGCTGGCTGGGCCGGCTCTACACCCCCGACCTGGCCCGCACCGACGCGGTCGTGCTCACGCTGCCCGGCACGATGGTCGGCGGCACGCTCGGGGACCTGCTGACCGCGCTGGTGACGGCGGGGGCGTTCGCGGCGTTCCTGTCCACCTCGTCGGGGCTGACCGTGTCGGTGGCCGGGGTGATCGCGCAGGATCTGCTGGGCGGCGGCGTGCGCTCGTTCAGGATCGCCACGCTGATGGCCGTGGCGGTGCCGCTGGCGCTGGCGTTGTGGGCGCGCTCGCTGCCCGTGGCCGACGTGGTGGGGCTGGCCTTCGCGGTGGCGGCCTCCTCGTTCTGCCCGCTGCTCGTGCTCGGCATCTGGTGGCGGCGCCTGACCACGACGGGCGCGCTCGCCGGGCTGTTCGCCGGGGGCGGGCTGGCCTGCTGCGCGGTGCTGGCCACGATCATCGGCGGGCCGTACGACGGGGTCGTCAACGCGCTGCTGGCGCAGCCGGCGGCGTGGACGGTGCCGATCGCGTTCACCGTGATGGTGGCGGTGTCGTTCCTGACCCCGCACCGGGTGCCGCCGGGCGTGGCCAGGACGATGGTACGCCTGCACACGCCCGAGGACCTCGACCTGGACCGCGGCGACTGGCGGCCCAAAGGCTAGGGGGCGCGCTCGCCGGATCCGCGGACGACCAGCTCCACCGGTACGGTCACCCGGCGCGGCCGTCCGGACGGGTCCAGCAGGAGGCCGACCGCGCTGCGGGCGATGCGGTCGATGTCGTAGCGGACCACGCTCACGCCGGGGTTGAACACCTCCGCCAGCGCGAAGTCATCGAAACCCACGTAGGCGGGGCGTTCCGGGCGCTCGCGCAGGGCCTGCAGGATGCCGATCGCGGCCCGGTTGTTGGTGGCGAAGAACGCGGTGGGCGGGTCGGCCAGGTCGAGCAGCCGGGCGACCTCCTGCGAGACGCGCCACGGGTCGAAGACGCCGTGCACGACGAGGCGCTCGTCCGGCGCGCCGAGCGCCTCGCGGTAGCCGGTGGCCCGGTCGCGCACCGAGCTCAGCCGTACGTCGTCGGAGATCAGCGCGATCCTTCGATGGCCGTGCGCGAGCAGGTGCCCGGTGGCCAGGCGGCCGCCCCTCAGGTCGTCGAGCAGGACCACGTCGCTGTCCTGGCCGGGCGGCAGCCGGTCCACGAAGACCGTGGTCAGGCCGGTGTGCCTGGCCAGCCACGCGTGGTCGCCCGACGACGGGACGACGATCAGGGAGTCGACGCCGCGGGCGTACATGGACTCGACCAGCATGCGCTCGCGCTCGGGCCGCTCCTCGTAGGAGCCGAACACGACCAGCGCCTCGTGCTCGGCGGCGGCCGCCTCGACCGCCTTGGCCAGGCGCGAGTAGAACTCGTTGGAGATGTTCTCCATGACCAGCCCGATGGTCAGCATCGTGGCGCCCCTGGCCAGCCGGGCCGCCGCCTCGTTGCGGCGGAAGCCGAGCGCGCTGATCGCGGCGCCCACTTTTAGCTGGACCTCGGCGCTGACGTGCGGCTCCCGGTTGACCACCCGGGAGACCGTTTTCAGGCTGACCCCCGCGTACCTGGCCACGTCGGCCATGGTCGGCTTGCGCGCTGTCATACTCTGCCCCCATGGATGATGAATGGATCTGCGGACGCCTCGGCGAGGACGAGCCGTGGCTGCTCGGCGCGGTCAACCCGCCGGTGTTCGAGAACTCCCTGTTCACCTTCCGCACGGCCGGCGAGCTGGGCGAGGCGATCAAGGACGAGGACGAGCGCTACGTCTACTGGCGCGGCACCAACCCGACCGTCGACCTGGCCCAGCGCAAGCTCGCCGCGCTGGAGCGGGCGGAGCGGGCCAAGTGCTTCGCCTCCGGCATGGGCGCGATCTCGGCCACGATCTCGTCGCTGGTGTCGGCGGGCGACCACGTGCTGGTGCTGGGCGCCGTCTACGGGCCGACGACCCAGTTTCTGCGCTATCTGGAGAAATTCGGCGTCACGCATACGCACGTCAGCGATCTCGCGGGGTGTGACAGCGCTATCAGGTCGAGCACGCGCCTACTCTACTTCGAGTCGCCGTCCTACATGCGCTACGAGGTCTTCGACATCGCGGCCGTCACCGGCTGGGCCAGGGAGCGCGGCCTCGTCACGGCCATGGACAACACCTGGTCCACCCCCATCTTCCAGAAGCCGCTGACGCTCGGGGTCGACCTGGTGCTGCACTCGCTGTCGAAGTACGTGGGCGGGCACAGCGACCTGGTCGGCGGCGTGGTGGCCGGCCCGTCGCGGCTGATCAGGCCGCTCGCGCTGACCGAGTATCAGCTGTACGGCGCCGCCATGTCACCCCACGACGCCGCCAAGGTGATCAAGGGCCTGCGCACGCTGCCGGTGCGGATGGCCGCGCACCAGGAGCGCGGCCTGGCCGTCGCCGCCTTCCTGGACGAGCACCCGGCCGTCCGGGTGGTCAACCACCCCGGCCTGCCCTCCCACCCGGGCCATGTGCGGGCGAAGGCCCAGATGTCCGGCTTCTCCAGCCTGTTCAGCATCGAGCTGGACACCGAGTCGCGTGAGGAGGCGGCCGAGTTCCTGGACCGGCTGCGGCACTTCCGCATCGGCGTCTCGTGGGGCGGCTTCGAGTCGCTGGTCAACGTGCCGGCGCTGTCGGTCGAGGAGAGCGTACGGGCGACCATGGGCATCCCCGTCGGGCTGGTGCGGCTGTCGGTCGGCCTTGAGTCCGCGGACACATTGATCAAGGACCTCGGTCTAGCGCTGGAGGGGGTCGGTCGCCTAGCGTGACTGACAGCGCTGTCACATCTATGGAGGCGTCGTGAAATCCTTCCTGGCCCTTGCCGCCCTCACCGTGCTGCTCGCGGGCTGCGGGTCGTCCACCGGCTCCGGCCCCGGCGAGGTACGGCTGCGCATGGTCGAGAGCCTGACCAGCCCGGAGCGCACCAAGCTGCTCAAGTCACTGCTCGCCGACTTCGAGAAGGCCAACCCGGGCGTCAAGGTGGAGCTCATCTCGCCGCCGCTGGACAGCGCCGACCAGAAGATCACCCAGATCCTGCAGACGAAGAAGGACCTGGACGTGCTGGAGGTCCGCGACCACACGGCCAAGTCCTTCTCCAACAACGGCTGGCTCGGCGAACTGCCCACGACCGAGTGGAGCGGCTGGGCCGGCCTGACCGAACTGACCCAGAAGAAGGCGGTCGAGGTGGGCGGCAAGCCGTACCTCATCCCCTATGGCTTCTACC
Source organism: Nonomuraea sp. NPDC059023 (assembly GCF_042740095.1). Classification (NCBI taxonomy): domain Bacteria; kingdom Bacillati; phylum Actinomycetota; class Actinomycetes; order Streptosporangiales; family Streptosporangiaceae; genus Nonomuraea; species Nonomuraea sp. NPDC059023. The sequence continues at coordinate 167,365 of NZ_JBHYIO010000004.1, forward strand.
AGCGCACGCTCTTCTACCGCACCGACTGGGGCATGGCCGCGCCGCCGAAGACCTGGCAGGAGCTGTACGAGGCGGGCAAGAAGATGACCGGCGGCGAGCGGTTCGGCTACTCCTTCCGCGGGGGCAAGGGCGGCGCCGACTACGCCGTCATGATGATCAGCGCCTACAACGGCGAGGCGCTCAACCCGGACAAGTCCTTCTACCTGACGGACAAGCGCACGATCTTCGCCACTCCCGAGGCCGCGCAGGCGCTCGACCTGTTCGTCAAGATCTTCAAGGAGGCCTCGCCGCCGGACTCGGTCTCGTGGGCCTACCCGGAGATGGTGCAGGGCTTCACCTCGGGCGTCACCGGCATGCTCATCCAGGACCCCGAAGTGATCAAGACGGTCGAGGAGAGCGGGGTCAAGGCGTGGTCCACGGCGCCGATCCCGAAGGGCCCGAGCGGATACGCCTACCAGCCCGTCGGCTACGCCGGATGGGGCGTCACCTCCTTCACCAAGCATCGGGACCAGGCGGTCAAGCTGGTGCAGTTCCTGTCGGAGTCGCAGCAGAGCATCCGCTTCGCCAAGGGCAACTCGCTCATCCCGATCTCCAAGCAGGCGCAGAGCGACCCGCAGTTCTCCCAGGGCGCCTGGAAGGCCTACCTGGAGGCGCAGCAGGACCCCAAGCAGGTGATCACGATCCGGCCCGTGGACTACCCGGGATGGAGCCAGTTCCTCGTCGACTCCGACCGTGACGTGCAGGCGCTGCTGACCGGCAAGAAGAGCACCGCCGACGTGCTGAAGGCCTGGGACGCCTTCTGGACCGACCAGGCGAAGAAGGTCTCGTGACCAAGAGGGCGTTCACCGGGCGCAGGGCGGCGTTCATCACGCTGTGCCTGCTGCCCGGGATCGTGTTCGTCGTCCTGTTCACCTACTGGCCGATGGTGCGCGGCAGCGTCATGGCCTTCCAGCGCTACAACCTGTTCGACCTGACGCAGACGCCCTTCGTCGGCCTGGAGAACTTCGCCGCGGTGCTGGCCGAGGAGCGGTTCTGGACCTCGCTGCGCAACACCGGCACGTGGGTCGTGGTCTCGCTGTTCTTCCAGTTCGTGCTGGGTTTCGGGCTGGCGTTGCTGCTCAGGAGGCACTTCAGGGGCCGCGGGCTCTACCAGGCGTGGGTGTTCTTCCCGTGGGCCATGTCCGGGTTCCTGATCGGGCTGCTGTGGCGGTGGATGTTCAACGGGCAGTTCGGCGTGATCAACGACCTGCTGCTCAAGACCGGGATCATCGACCAGCGCATCGGCTTCCTGTCCACGCCCGGCTGGGCGATGACCTCGGTCATCGTGGCCAACGTCTGGTACGGCACGACGTTCTTCGCCATCATGATCATGGCCGCGCTGCAGTCGGTCCCCAAGGAGCTCTACGAGGCGGCGGGCGTGGACGGCGCCTCCCGGCTGCGCCAGTTCTGGCACGTCACCCTGCCGCACATCCGGCCCACGCTGGCGCTGATCGTGCTGCTGCGGATCATCTGGATCCTCAACTTCCCCGACCTGATCTACTCCATGACCGGCGGCGGACCCGCCGGCAGCACCGACATCGTCACCACCTTCCTCATCCAGCAGGTCATGGGCGGCGACTACGGCCGGGCCGGCGCCGTCGGGCTGCTGGTCCTGGCGTTGCTGCTGGCCTTCAGCATCTTCTACCTGAACGTGACGAGGTCCGCCGATGGTGAAAAGGCTCGCTAAGGGGACGGTGCTGGGCGCCTGGCTGCTCATCACCGTCTTCCCGCTCTACTGGATCGTCGTCACCTCGCTCAAGCCCAAGGCCGAGATCTTCTCGATGCCGCTGAAGTACTGGCCGGCCAACCTCACCTTCGAGCACTACGCCGAACTGTTCGAGTTCGCCGACTTCGGCCGCTACCTCGCCAACAGCCTGATGGTCTCGCTGGTCGCGGCGGCCGCGGTCACCGTGATCGGCGTCCTCGGCGGCTACACCCTGGCCCGCTTCACCTTCCCCGGCAGGGGAGCGCTGATGCTGGCCTTCCTGGTGACCCAGATGATCCCGCTGTTCATCGCCCTGGGCCCGCTCTACCTGCTGATGTCCGACCTCGACCTGCTCAACCGGCTGGCCGGCCTCATGGTGGTCTATGTCGCCATGCTGGTGCCGTTCTCCACGATCATCATGCGCGGCTTCTACGAACGGGTGCCGGTCGCGCTGGAGGAGGCCGCCCAGGTGGACGGGGCCTCGCGGCTGTCGGCGCTGGTCCGCGTGGTCATCCCGGTGATGCTGCCGGGGATCGCGGCGACGTTCATCTTCGCGTTCGTGCAGTGCTGGAACGAGCTGTTCCTGGCCATCACCTTCATCGACAGCGAGGACGCCAAGACGGTGCCGGTCGCCATGAACTCCTTCATCACCCAGTACGACATCGACTGGGGCTCGATGGCCGCCGCCACCGTGGTCTCGGTCATCCCCACCCTCATCCTGTTCGCCGCGATCCGCCGCTACATCGTCGAGGGGCTGACCGCCGGGGCCGTCAAGGGGTGAGGGGCGCGGCGCTCGCTGAGCTTGCTTGATTACGCTGGGTAGTTGCGTGTATACAAGTCAAGCGGCCATTTATCTCGAATGCCCGGACTTATCCCGTGAAACGACGACGGTTACCGCTTATCGCGTGAAACGGACCTTTCACCGCAGGCCATGCCCAACTAAACGCCACGCGGCGGCGGCTCGCCGAACGACGGGACTGTGGACCTCCACGGAGGGTAGTTTGCGCTCTTACCTTGTGCGTGATCCCCATCACACTAAGCGGGAGGCATGGTGACAACACAAGAACACGACGCGTCGGTCTATGAACGGGTTCAGCAGAGCAGTGAATTCCAGGAGTTGAAGCGCCGGTTCCGCGCTTGGACCTTCCCGATGACGGTCGCGTTCCTCGTCTGGTACCTCCTGTATGTCGTGCTGTCCGGGTGGGCGCGGGACTTCATGGGCATTCAGGTGCTCGGCAACATCAACGTCGGATTGATCCTGGGCCTGCTGCAGTTCGTCTCCACCTTCTGGATCGCCTGGGCCTACTCCAGGCACGCGGAGAAGAAGCTGGACCCGCTGGCCGACAAGCTCCGGCACGAAGTCGAGGAGCAGACCAAGTGAGTTCGTCCACACTTTCCACGATCCTGTTCCTGACGTTCGTGGCCGCCACGCTCGGCATCACCTTCTGGGCGAGCCGCAACACCAAGACCGCCGCCGACTACTACGCCGGCGGGCGGTCCTTCACCGGCGTCCAGAACGGCCTCGCCATCGGCGGCGACTACATGTCGGCCGCGTCGTTCCTCGGCATCGCCGGCATGATCGCGCTGTCCGGCTACGACGGCTTCCTGTACTCCATCGGCTTCCTCGTGGCCTGGCTCGTGGCGTTGCTGCTGGTCGCCGAGCTCATGCGTAACTCGGGCAAGTTCACGATGGCCGACGTGCTGGCCTTCCGGATGAGCCCGCGCCCGGTCCGCACCGCCGCCGGCGTCTCCACCATCGTCGTCAGCATCTTCTACCTGCTGGCCCAGATGGTCGGCGCGGGCGCGCTGGTCGGGCTGCTGCTCGGCATCACCAGCGCCGAGGCCAAGAACTGGACGATCGTCGCCGTCGGCGCGCTGATGATCGTCTACGTGGTGTTCGGCGGGATGAAGGGCACCACCTGGGTCCAGATCGTCAAGGCCGTCCTGCTCATGGGCGGCGCGGCGCTGATCACCGTGCTGGTGCTGGCCAAGTACAACTTCAACCTCTCGGCGCTGCTCGGCGCCGCCACCGAGGCCAGCGGCAAGGGCGCGGCGTTCCTCGAACCCGGCCTCAAGTACGGCACCGAGGCCCAGGGCCTCATGGGCAAGATCGACCTGATCAGCCTCGGACTCGCGCTCGTCCTCGGCACCGCCGGCCTGCCGCACATCCTCATCCGCTTCTACACCGTGCCCACCGCCAAGGACGCCCGCAAGTCCGTCCTGTGGGGCATCGGCATCATCGGCACGTTCTACCTGCTGACGCTGGTGCTCGGCTTCGGCGCCGCGGCGCTGGTCAAGATCCCGGCCTCGGACACCGCGGGCAACACCGCGGCGCCCCAGCTCGCGGCGGCCATCGGCGAGAACTTCTTCGGCACAGTCGGCGGCACCGTCCTGCTGGCGCTCATCGGCGCCGTCGCCTTCGCCACGATCCTGGCCGTGGTCGCCGGGCTCACGCTGGCCTCCTCGTCCAGCTTCGCCCACGACCTGTACGCCCACGTGTTCAAGAAGGGCAACGCCACCGAGCGCGAAGAGGTCGTCGTGGCCCGGGTCTCCGCCTTCGTCATCGGCGCCGCGGCCATCGGACTCGGCATCCTCGCCCAGGGCCAGAACGTGGCGTTCCTGGTCGCGCTGGCCTTCGCGGTCGCCGCGTCGGGCAACCTGCCGGCGATCCTGTACAGCCTGTTCTGGAAGCGGTTCAACACCGCCGGAGCCGTCGCCGCCATCTACGGCGGCCTGATCTCCTGCCTGATCCTCGTGATCTTCTCGCCGGTGGTCTCCGGCTCGAAGACCGCGCTGATCAAGGGTGCCGACTTCCACATCTGGAACCTGTCCAACCCCGGCATCATCTCGATCCCGCTCGGCTTCTTCTTCGGCTGGCTCGGCACCGTGCTCAGCAAGGAGTACAACGCCGCCAAGTACGCCGAGATCGAGGTCCGCTCGCTCACCGGCGTGGGCGCGGAGAAGGCCGCCGAGCACTGACCGCGTGGGGCGCCCGGACCCGGGCGCCCCACCCTCGAGGCCGAGCTCGGACGATAGAGTCTTGTCATGGAAGACCAGGCCGCCGCGCTGCTCGCCACCTGTTCACCGGAGATCCGCACCCTGGCCGGAGCCGCCCGAACCTTCCTGCGCCGGCTGCTGCCCGACGCGCAGGAGGAGGTCGACGAACCGGCCCGCCTGATCGCCTACACCTACCAGCCCGGCACGTACAAGGGGCTGATCGTGGCGATCGCCCTGCATCAGGCGCACATCAACCTGATGTTCGCCCGCGGCGCCGACCTGCTCACCCAGGACCCGACCGCGCTGCTGGAGGGGACCGGCAAAAGGGCCCGCCACGTCAAGATCGCCACCGAGTCCCACCTCGCCGACCCCGACCTCGCCACCCTCGTTGCCGCCGCCCGCTCCCTCACCTCTCGCTGATCCCTTTGCGCCTTCATTAGGGACGCCTCCCGCCTTTTTGCGGCCTTTAGGGTTTTTAGGGTCTTTGTGGCCTTTAGGGTTACGGCAAGCCCAGTGGACGCCTCCCGCCGCCAGGGGTGGCGCGTCCGTGCGAGGTGCCCGGCAGTCTGACGTGGTCCTCGCCGTCACAACGCACGTTTGCCCAGCCGCCGTGCCTTCCGCCGGCCGCCGCGACAACGCGCCGAAGGCCACCGCCCACCTTCCCGCCGCCTCGGCGCGCACAACCCCGAGGGGCACCGCCGCGCACAACCACCCCGCCCCGGCCCAGCCCCGGCCTCGCCCCGCCCCGCCTGCCGGCCCTCCTTCGGCTCTCTGGCCCCTCCGGCCCCTCCGGCCCCTCCGGCCTCTTGCCCCCTTCGGTCTCCCGGCCTCCCGGCCCTCGGACCCGAACCTGGCTTTTGGGCTTCACCCTCCCCGCCCCTCTGGCCGTCCGGGCCCGGCTCGTGGGCTTCCGCCCCTCGGCCCCTCGGTCTCCCGGCCCCGCGCCCCGTGGCCCCGCGGATTCCCGGCTCCTCGGTCCCCCGGCTCCTGGGCTCCGGCTTCTCGGCCCTTCGGGGTTCGGGGTCTCTGGTCAGGGTTTGTCTTTTCTTTCTGGGTCTGTCTGGTCTTCCGGGTTTGGGGGTTCGGGGGTGGGGGGTGGTTGGTGGGTGGGGTGTAGGGCTATGGCGGTGGCCAGTGTGGCCAGGAGGCCGCCTGTGCCGGCGATGATGAAGGCCGTTGCCGCTGACGTGGCGTCCAGGAGGACGCCTCCGGCCACGTAGGAGAGGGCGGCGGCCACGCCTATGGCGCCGTACAGAGTGGCGAAGGTGCGGCCCATCACGTCCGGTGCCACGTTGCGCTGGATCAGGGTGGTCGAGGCCACGTCCATGGCCGCGATCCCCAGGCCGCGGATCGTCTGGATCGCCAGCGCCGCCCCCACCGCCCACGCGAACCCGGTCAGCAGGTTGCCCGCGCTGCTCACCGCGAACCCGGCCACCAGCAACGCGCCCATCTGCAGCGGGACACGGCGGGCCAGCAGGATGTAGCCCGCCAGCAGGCCGATTCCGGGGCCGGCCAGCAGCAAACCGGCGGACGCCGGGTCGCCCAGGTCGGTGGCCAGGAAGACCAGGGCCACGTCGTCGATGCCGTTGAAGGCCACGACGGCGAAGAAGCCCAGGCCGACGGCTCTGATCAGGCGGTGGCTCAGGATGTAGCGCAGGCCTTCGCGGGTGTCGGACAGCAGGGAGCCTCGGGTGCGCGGTTCCTCGGGGGCTTTGCCGTACCGGATGGCCTTGGTGAGGACGAGGCCGGAGACCAGGAAGGTGGCGGCGTCGATCAGCAGGACGGCGCGGATGTCGATCACCGACAGCAGCGCCCACGCGGCGAGCGGGCCGAGGGCTTCGCCGCCGTTGGTGCCGAGGCCGACCGCGGTGTTCGCGCGCTCGAGGTCGCGGTCGGGCACCAGCGACGGCACCACGGAGCGCGAGGCGGCCTGGAACAGCTGGCCGATCACCGCGCGCAGGCCCACCAAGGCCAGCAGGACGGGGAGCGGGGGTAGCCAGAGGGCGATCAGCACGACCAGCGCGCCCTGCGCGAACTCGCAGGTGATCATGACGCGGCGGTGGCCGTAGCGGTCGCTGATCGCGCCGGTCAGCGGGGCGAACAGGGCGGGGGCGAAGTCCCCGGCGAGCAGCAGCAGGGACACCGCCAGCGCTTCGCCGGTGGAGGAGGCGACGTAGACCATGAGGGCGACCAGGCTGAGCGAGTCACCGGCGAAGGAGACGGAGCGCGATACCCATAACCATCGGAAGGGGGCGTTGCCCCGCAGGAGTTGCCACACGGGCTCGATGGTAGAAGGGGGAGTTGTGACGATGGACAGATTCAAAGCGGTATTCGAGGTACTCGACGAGCGGTTCGCCTTCGACGGCGGCGACGAGTACGTCGAGGTGCTGCACCGCGGCAGCCGCAAGACCGAAGGGCCCGCCTACTTCGCCGCCGGGCGCTACCTGGTGTGGAGCGACATCCCCAACGACCGGCTATTGCGCTGGGACGAGACGACCGGCGCCGTCGGCGTCTTCCGGCACGGCTCGGGCAACGCCAACGGCAACACGGTCGATCTCGAAGGCAGGCTGGTCACCTGCGAGCAGGGCGCCCGCCGGGTGACCAGGACCGAGCACGACGGCACGATCATCGTGCTCGCCGACAACTTCGAGGGCAAGCGCCTGAACAGCCCGAACGACGTCGTGGTCCGCTCGGACGGGACGATCTGGTTCACCGACCCGCGCTACGGCATCACCGGCTACTACGAGGGCAGCCCCGCCGAGAGCGAGATCGGCGGCGACCACGTCTACCGCCTCGACCCCGCCACGGGCGAGCTGCGGATCGCCGTCGCCGGCTTCGTGCGGCCCAACGGGCTGGCCTTCTCGGCCGACGAGTCTCTCCTGTACGTCGTGGACACCCGCGAGCGCCACCTCCGCGTCTTCGACGTGGCCGGGGACGGCGCCCTGTCGGGCGGGAAGGTGTTCGCGGAGAACTGGTTCGACGGCATCCGCGTGGACTGCCACGACCGGGTGTGGGCCGCCGCCCTCGACGGCGTACGCTGCTACGCCACCGACGGCACGCTGATCGGCAGGCTGCTGCTGCCCGAGTCCGCCTCGAACCTCGTCTTCGGCGGACCCAAGCGCAACAACCTGTTCGTCACCAACTCGGCCGGCGACCTGTACTCCATCCGCCTCACGGTCGCCGGCGCCCGGCGTCCGGGCTCAGGCGGCTGAGGCCTCGGCCAGGGTGGCGAGCTCCTCGGCGCCCAGGGCCAGGCGCGCTCCGGCCATCAGCGGCTTGAGCTGCTCCGGGGTGCGGGCGCTGGCGATCGGGGCGGTGATCGTGGGCTGGGCGGCCAGCCAGGCGACGGCGATGGCGGCCGGCTCCACGTCGCGGACCGCGGCGATCTTGGCGAGGGCGTCCAGGACACGCAGGCCGCGCTCGGTCTCGAGGTACTCGGCCGCCCGGCCCGCCCTGGGGCTGTCCACGGTGACGCCGGGGGCGTACTTGCCGGTCAGGAAGCCGCGGGCGAGCGCGTGGTACGGCGTCGTGGACAGCCCCTCGCGCTCCACGACGTCGCGCAGCGGCCCCTCGAAGCCGCGTTCCATCAGGTTGTACGCCGGCTGCAGCGCCACATACCTGGCCAGACCCTCGTCGTCGGAGACCTTCAGCGCCTGCGCCAGGCGTGGGGCGGTGTGGTTGGAGGCGCCGATGTAGCGGACCTTGCCCTCCCGCACCAGCGCGTCGAACGCGGCCAGCGTGTCGGCCAGCGGGGTGCCCTCGTCGTCGACGTGCGCCCAGTAGAGGTCGATCCGGTCGGTACGCAGGCGGCGCAGGCTGTTCTCCACCGCGGTCCTGATGGTCCTGGGCGCCAGGCCGGTCCATCCGGACAGCATGCCGACCTTCGTGGCCAGGACGATGGAGTCGCGGTTGCCGCGCTCGATCATCCAGTCACCGATGATCCGCTCGGCGGTGGACTCCCCGGTCGCCCACGCGGGGTAGACGTCGGCCGTGTCGAGGAAGTTGCCGCCGTCCTCGACGTAGGCGTCCAGGACGGCGTAGGACGCCTCGCGGTCGGCGGTCCAGCCGAAGACGTTGGTGCCGAGGCAAAGAGGGAACACGGACAGGGCCGTGGTGCCGATCGATCTCACCTCGCTATTATCCGCGCCATCCAACAGCGGTTCCGCCGTCAGGGCCCGGGTGCCGCGTGAGGAGGGCCGATGCGAGCCCGGATGCGTGGCTGCCTGATCGGGGCGATCCTCGCGGGCGCGCTGTTCGTGCTGGTCGTGATCGTCCTCAGGGCCAACTGGCAGCCTCAAGTAGTGAAAAATCCGGAAAAATCACCGGAGCCCGCGATCGAGGTGCTGGAGGAGAAGCGGCTGGACGAGCGCCGCCTCGAACTCACCCTCCGCTCGCCCGCCCTCGACGCCACCACCAAGGTCCGCCTCCTGCTCCCGAAGGGCTGGGCCGGCCGCGCGCGCTGGCCCGCGCTGTGGCTCCTGCACGGCGGCCTGGACGACCACACATCCTGGACCGCCAAGACCGACGTCGACGACCTCACCCGCGACGACGGCCTCATGGTCGTCATGCCCGACGGCGGCCGCTGCGGCAGCTACTCCGACTGGTGGAACGGAGGCGAAGGCGGCCCCCCGAAATGGCAGACCTACCACCTGAAGGAGCTCCTGCCGCTCCTGGAGTCCCGCTACCGCGCCGGTCCCGCCCGGGTGATCGCGGGCTACTCCATGGGCGGCCAGGGCGCCATGCTGTACGCCGCCAAGGGCGGTTTCAAGGCCGCGGCCTCCTTCAGCGGCGCCGTGCACCTCCTCAGCGACGGCGTCCCCCAGGCGGTGATGGCCGGAACCACGCTCGGCTGCCTCGGCACCGACTGGAAGCGCATCTGGGGCGACCCGGGCCGCCAGCGCGCCAACTGGCAGGCGCACAACCCCTACGACCAGGCGGAAAAGCTCAGGGGAGTGCGCCTGTACGTGGCCGCGGGCGCCGGCGACCTGGTCGAGGACCTGGCCGGCCGGGCCGCCAGAGCCTTCGCCGGCCGCCTGCGCGAGCTGGACATCCCGGTCACCACCCACTTCTACCGGGGCGGGCACAACCACGCCTTCTGGCAGCGGGAACTGCGCCGGGCGTACCCGATGCTGAAGCGCGCGCTTCAGTGATGGGCCGCGCCGATGTCGAGCGTGCGTGGCGTCAGCCTCCACACGACCACCGCCGCCAGCAGCATCAGCGCCGCGCCCACCGCTCCCGTCACCGCGATCGAGTCGCCGAAGGCCGCCTTGGCCTGCTCGGCCAGCCGTACGCCCCGCTCGCCGAGCGTGGCGGCCACGTCGAGCGCGCCGCCGATCGACTCGCGCACCACTTCGGCCTGGGCTCCGGTGTACGGCAGCGCCGTACGGTAGACCGCCGCCGCGACGCTGCCCAGGACGGCCACCCCGAGCACCCCGCCCACCTCGTAGCTGGTCTCCTCGATGGCCGCGGCGCTGCCCGCCTTCTCCAGCGGCGCGCCCGACATGATCACGGCAGAGGCGATGGCCAGCGAACCCATGCCCGCGCCGATGAGCAGCAGCGCGAGCGCGACCCAGCCGTAGACCAGCGGCGCCGCGAACAGCACCAGGAACCCGAGCCCCGCCACGACCAGCCCTCCGGCCAGCACGGTACGCGCCCCGATCCGCTCCGCCATCGCGGGCGCCAGCGGTGACAGGATCAGCGCGGTGACGGCCGTCGGCAGGAGGCGTACCCCGGTCTCCAGCGGCGTGTAGCCCTGGACGAGCTGCATCCACTGGGCCATGAGCAGCATCATCGCGGCCATGGCGATCGAGGTGGTGAGCGCGGCCAGCACGCCGGAGGTGAACGGGCCGCTGCGGAACAGACGGACCTCCAGCAGCGGGTCGGGGCGGCGCAGGCTGCGCAGGACGAACCAGGTCAGCGCGAGCGCGCCGGCGGCCAGCGACACCAGCGCGGTCGGGTCGGTCAGGCCGTCCTTGGCGAAGTGCTTGATCGAGTAGACGAGCCCGGCCATGCCGACGATCGACAGCACGGTGCCGAGCGCGTCCCAGCGGCCGGGGCTCGGGTTGCGCGACTCGGGCAGCAGGAACAGGCCGGCGAGCACGGCGACGGCCATGACCGGCACGTTCACGAGGAACGCCGCGTGCCAGCTGAAGTGCTCCACCAGGAAGCCGCCGAGGATCGGGCCGAGCGCGCCGCCGACCGCCGCCATGGCCGCCCAGACGCCCAGCGCGGTGGCGCGCTCGCGCGAGTCGGTGAACAGCGCGCGGATCATCGACAGCGTGGACGGCATGATCATGGCGCCGCCCACGCCGAGCAGGGCGCGCACCGCGATCACGGCGCCGGGGCTCTCGGCCCACATCACCAGGACGGAGGCGAGACCGAACACGCCGAACCCGGTGAGCAGCATCCTCTTGCGCCCCCACCGGTCGCCGAGGGCGCTCACCGTGACCAGCAGGCCGGCCAGGACCAGCGAGTAGACGTCGACCATCCACAGCAACTGGATGGCGTCCGGGCGCAGGCTGGCCGAGATCGCCGGCAGGGCCACGTTGAGGATGGTCATGTCCATGACGACCAGCAAGAGGCTGGCCGACAGGACGGCGAGTCCGGCCCATCTGCGCTTGTGCGCGACGGGCGCGGTGCTGAGTGTCATGTAGTCCCCCGATAGAACGTTTCAAGGAAGATCCTGGGCAGGTCCCTGCGCGCGACGTCCCCCCGCCGCATGCTCTCCCTCACGGCCACGAGCAGGCCGTACACGAGATTGCTTACCCAGCGCGGCGGCAGGTCCGCGCGCAGGACGCCGGCCCGCTGCGCGGCGGTGAACAGGGCGATCTCCCTCTCCTCCAGCTCCTGCGCGCGGCGCACCAGGTCCGCGTGGCGGTCCGCGGTGTGGTCGGTGAGCGCGAAGCCGTGCTCGTCCCCGTGGGCGACGGTGACCGTCAGCAGCTCGTCGAGCACCCGTTTGATCCCGGCGGCGTCGAGGCCGGCGCTCAGGGCCTCGTCGAGGCCGACGGCCGCCTGCGTCTTCGCCCAGGCGTCCATGGCCCGGGAGCTGAGCTCGTACTGCAGCTCGGCGCGGGTGCTGAAGTGCCGGTGCAGCGTGGCGCGGCTGATCCCGGCGGCCTGCGCGATCTCCGCCATCGACGCGTTCGGCGCCTGGTTGAGGTGGTGGATCGCCACGGCGACGATCTCGTCACGACTGGCAGCCATCGCACATCCTCGTCTCGTTTGCGACACCAATGTCGCAAATACTACATCACTGTACGACGGGGTATGTACGGTGATCTCTCCTGGACGGCATGGCCAGCGTGTCAGCCGTGGCGATATCGTTCGGCTGTGGTGATCGGTGACGCGCGCACGCGCATCCTGGACGCGGCCGAGGAGTTGTTCGCGGGCGGTGGCTACGAGGCCACCCCTACCGCGGTCATCGCCAAGCTGGCGCGGGTGCCCAAAGGACTGGTCTTCCACTACTTCCCGCGCAAGATCGACGTGCTGGTGGCGCTGATCGACGAGCGCACCCTGGTGGAGGAGACGAAGGAAGTCGACGCCATGCCGGGCGATCCGGCGGGCACGCTGTCCAAGCTGGCCCGCAGGCTGCCGCTGCGCGCCTCACCGGCGATGCGGCGCATCCTGTTTCGCGAGGCCGACACCCACCGCTCGGTCAAGGACCGTCTCGGACGGCTCAACGGCGAGCTGATCAGGCGCTCCAGGTTCGCGCTCGAACTCGCCCTGCCCGGCCGGCGCGGCGAGAGCGCGCGGCTGGAGGTGGCGGCGGCCACGTTCGCCGCCGTCCTGCTCTACCAGGAGAACCTCTGCCAGCTAACCGGACACCAGATCGACCCCGACGCCGTCGCCGAGCTCATCGCCCACTCGCTCATCTAGCAGCTCGTCCAGCGCGGCGCGCAGGTGGCGCTGCAGCGACCAGACGTCGTCCAGCCGCTCCGGGCAGGCCACGACGCCGAAGTCGAGCATGCCGTCGTAGGAGAAGCAGGTGATGTTCACCCCGCCGCTCAGATCGGTCAGCACCGAGATCGGGTAGTACGACAGCACCCTCGCCCCGCACAGATAGAGCGGGAACTGCGGGCCCGGCACGTTGCTGATGATCAGGTTGATCGGCGGGCAGGCCACCGCCGCCAGCCGGAAGATCGCCGGGGAGGCCAGCCGGGTCACCGGCGGCGGCAGCAGCGAGCACAGCTCGTGCAGCCAGCTCGACGAGGCCGCGGCGAAGCGCCGCTTGGCCGTGCGCATCATGGAACGGGTCGCGTGCAGCCGCGCGTGCCGGTCGGCCACGTTCGTCGCCAGCGGCGTGACCATGGCCGAGATGTGGTTGCCGACCAGTTGCCGGGCGCCCGCCGTCCGCACCGCCACGGGGACCGCCGCGATCAGCGGCTCCTCCGGCAGCGCGTCCCGATCCCGCAGCCAGGTCCGCAGCGCGCCCGCGCACAGCGCCATGACCACGTCGTTCACGCTCATGCCGTGCCGCTTGGCGACGTCCTTGACGTCCTTGAGCGGCACCGAGCCGAACGACAGCCGCCGCTCGGCGCTGATCGGCCCGTTGAACGGTGTGCGCGGCGCGGTCAGGCCGGGCAGTTCCGGCCGCGGGCGGTGGTCGCCGGCGACGAGCCTGGCCGCCCGCGCGATCCGCCGCGCGCCGGGCAGCCCCGCCGCCAGCGGGATCGCGTCCAGCTCGCCTGCCGCTCTGGCCAGCGAGCCGAGGGCGCGCGCGGGGTGTGTGGCCGTGCGTACGGCGGCGCCGTACAGCATGCCCGCCAGGCTCGGAGCCCGCTCGGCCGGCGGCGGCGTGACGTCGATCACCCGTGGCTCCGGCGAGAGGTCGAGCAGGGCGGCGAGCGTCTCCGCGCCCGAGACGCCGTCGATGGCGGCGTGGTGAACCTTCGTGTAGACCGCGACTCTGCCCCCGGTCAGGCCGCGCAGCAGGTGCATCTCCCAGAGCGGCCGGGTGCGGTCGAGCTGGCCGGCGTGGATGCGGGCGACCGCGTCCGCCAGCTGGTACTCGCCTCCGGGCGCGGCCACCTCCGTCTCGAACAGGTGGTTGGCCAGGTCGAACGCGGGGTCGGGTTCCCAGTAGGGGTGGTCGAGGCCGAACGGCACCTCGCTCAGCCGCAGGCCCAGCGCGGGCGACAGGTGCATGCGCTCGCGCAGCAGCGCGGCGAGCGTCTCGCGGTCGAGGACGCCGCCGAGCGGGTCGAGGATGGCCAGCCCCGCCACGTGGGCGGAGGTCGTCGCGGACTCGGCGTTGAGGAACTGCGCGTCGAGTGCGGTCAGCTGGCGCATCGGCTCTTCTCCCGGGTGTTCGATTCGAGGTCAGCTTCACATCGCGGGGTTTCCGGGACGTTTCCGCGAGAGTCTTACAGATGAATTCGGATGCTCCGCACGGACCCGCAGCTCAGCGACTCGGTGACAATTGTCTATCCATGGATAACGGTAATCGGGTGCCTTACCGCGGCGTCGAAGTGATACCCGAACTCGTGCCGCGGCCTTTTCAGCTGCTGCGTGGCGCCGCTCGCGTCGGTCGCCCTGACGAGGATCGACCGCTCGCCCAGGCGCCTCGGCACCCAGGTGATGTGCCAGGGCAACCAGGCGCTGACCAGGTGCGGGCCGCGGTGTTCCGCCCGGCGCCAGGTCCGGCCGTCGTCGAAGCTCACCTCGATCTTGACCACCCGGCCGCGCCCCGACCACGAACGGCCGCGCAGCAGTTGCGGGCGGCCGAACGGCACCCGCGCGTTCCAGCCGAGTTCCAGCGCGCTTTTCACCGGATTCACCGTGACGTCGCGGTAGAACTCCGTGTTCCACGGGGTGAACAATTCACGCGTGGCCACTTCGATGTCTCCGAGCCATTTGATGGACGCTATTCCCACCCATCCCGGCACCACCAGGCGTACCGGGAATCCGTGGTCGGGCGGGAGAGGGTGGCCGTTCATCTCGTAGGCGACCAGGACGTCGTCCATGGCCTTGTCGACGGGCAGAGGGCGGCGTACGTGGCCGTGGTGTTCGAAGGGGGCGTCGAGGCCGGTCGGCAGCACGTCCACGGCTCTGGCGGTGATGTCGGAGCGCTCCAGCAGGTACCGCAGGGGCACACCGCGCCAGCGCGCCACCCCGATCGCGCCGAGCGCCCACTGGGTGCCGGGGGCGGGCTCGCCCTGCTGGGTGCCGTAGAAGCGGCGGCCGTTGCCCGCGCACTCGATCGCCGCGTCCAGGGTGCGGGCGGGCATGGCGCGCAACTGGTCATAGGTGTACGCGCCCGGACATCGCACACCGTCGCCGTGGATGGCCAGTTGCCAGGTGGCGGGGTCGATGGACGGGGTGACGGTGTGGTTGCGGACGAAGAAGCGGTCGGTGGGGGTGTGGAAACCTTGGCCCGCCATGGCGTCCCAGCGCATCTCCGCGCTCGCGCCGTGCGTCCTGAAGAGCTCTGGGGGGAGCGGCTTGACGATGGTCGCGGTGGCGTACATAACTCCCCTATTCCCTACCAGTTAACTAGCCAATCCCATCCTATGGTGTGACCTGCATGATCGCCCACTCTCACCTTGGATACGTGCCCCCGTGTGTCTCTCCCGAAAACGTGTGCCTGGCTCGTAACTGGGTCTGTGGGGGGTGGGGTTGCGCGTGCATAATCGGCGCAAGCGCTTGTCAGCCGCCAGCGGAGCGAGGCCGCCATGCCCCCCACCCCAGACCCCAGCACCCCCGCCCAGCCCTCCTCAAACCCCCCACCCGCCCCGGACCCGCCGTTACCGGAGCCGCGAGAGAAGACGGCGCCATCCACGGACCCGGCACCACCACCCGAGGACGTGGAGCACGCCCCGGACACCCAGCCGGAGACGTCCGGCGGCGCGGCGTCTGCTGGGGACTGGCAGCCGGAGTCATCCGAAGAGGTGACGGCATCCGTAGGGACGCAAGGCTCGCGGGCCGCCTCTGGGGGCATGGAGTCCCCGGTGCCCGGAGCTGGGTTGCGGGTGCCGGGGAATCTGGTGGTGCTCGCGGTGTTGTCGGCCGGGGCGGGGGCCGTGCATTTCGCGGCCATGGGGGAGCACTTCGCCATGGACTGGCGGCACGGGGCGTTCTTCGCCGTGGCCGGATGGGCGCAGGTGCTCTGGGCAGCGGTGGTACTGCTCCGCCCGGCGCGGCCCGTGCTGCTGGCCGGGATCGGGGGCAACGCCGCCATCGTGGCCCTGTGGGGAGTCAGCCGCACCCTCGGCGTGCCCTTCGGCCCCGGTGCGGGCCGGCCGGAGCCCGTGGGCGCCCCGGACGTGCTCGCCACCGCCCTGGAGATCGTCCTGGTCTGCTGTGCTCTCGCCCTGCTGGACAGGACCGCGCGCCCGGCCGTTCCCAGCCGGTCGAGGCGGATCGGGGCGGGGGTGGTGGCCGGGCTGGTGGTGGTCGCGGTCGGTACGGTCTTCCTGCCCGTCTTCGGCACCCACGGCCACGCCGTACCCGCGAATCAGGCGGGCACCACGGCGGCGGACGGTCACCAGCACGGCACCGGCCAGAGCCAGAACACCGGCACCGACCCGGGCGCGGGCGAGGATCAGCAGGGTGGGCACAAGCATGGTGACCAGGGGCCGGTGGTGCCGCCGAGTGAGGGCGAGCGGGCGGCCGCGGACCTGGCCGTGGCGGCGGCCAAGCGGGAGCTGCCCAAGCGGTGGCCCACGTTGGCGGCGGCCACGAAGGACGGGTTCGCCGAGTCGATCGACACCGGCGGCGTCGTTCACCTCACCAAGATGGCGTGGATCATGGACGACCGGGTGCTCGACCCGACCCGCCCCGAAGCCCTGGTGTACTACCGCAAGCCGAGCGGCGGCAGCATCCTGCTGGGCGCGATGTACATCATGCCTCCGGGCGCCCAGGGCCCGAGGATCGGCGGCTCCCTCACGCACTGGCACGCCCACGACGACCTCTGCGGGCTACCCGGCGGCGGCGTGGCCGTCCTGAACCCGGACGGCACCTGCCCCAAGGGCACCACGAAGCTCCCCTCCACCCCCGAAATGCTCCACGTCTGGGTCGTCGACTACCCCGAGGGCCCCTTCGGCGACGCGACCGCCCCAGCCCTCCGCACCGCCATCACCACCCTCCTGTCCCAGGGCGCGTGACCCCCGGTCCGGAGGACCGAGCGGGGGGTCGAGAGCGTTGTCGAGGCGCCAGGATGCGCGTGTACCGCGGGATCCGCGCGGATCGCCCGGTCTGCGAGGTCACGGGCGATCCGGCTGGCCGGGCTCGCTGTAGCTCGTCGGTCACCCATTCCGGCCTGCGCAGGTGAAGCCACGGACGGGGCTGGGGAAGCGGGTCAGGACTGGGGGTCCAGGGGTGGGGCGGGGGTGCCGGGGTTGGTGGACGCGGGCTGGTCGGCGAAGGTGATGATGAGGTAGCGGCCGTTGGAGTAGCTGACCACGCGCTGGCCGAGCATGTCGCTCACCCGGCGGGCCACGTTCTGGAACAGCTCCACCAGGTCGGGGTTGTCGGCCGCCACCCGGAAATGGCCGTTGGAGATGAGCTGCTGGGCGACGAAGGGGGAGAAGTTGGCCTCGCTTCTGGCCATCTCCTCCGCGGTGAACGGGGACTGCCGGAATGCGGGCTGGGTGCCGAAGGACCGGGTCATCGCGTGCCTTTCCTCTGATGGGGTTGTCAGCGGGCCGCCGTGGTGAACGGCTCGCCGGCGTTGAGCTTGCCGATCAGGCGCAGGACTCCGTCCCGGCCGTCATGGGCCATGAGCCAGCGGCTGACCTGGCAGGCCGCCTTCGCGTACGTCTGCCGATCGGCGGAGGCCGCACGCAGCCACTCCTCCAGCGTCACCGGCAGCGCCCCCGACGGCTCCACCAGGCAGCGGTCGCCGGTGGAGCCGAGGTAGCGCGGGTCGCCGGAGATCACCACCGCCAAGCCCTCGTCGAACCACTGCGGCACCTCCCCGGACAGCCGCGCGTGCAGCTCCACGTGCGCCATCTCGTGGGAGGCGATCACCGGATCGAGGCCGCCCGGCGACAGCATCACCGCGCGGTTCAGGACCGCCACGCCCTTCTCCTTGCCGCCGCCTATGCCCGTGTAGCAGGGCGCGGTGCCGCACACGAGGACTCTCGGCGTGCTCACCCGCCCGCCGTAGAAGTCGCCGACCACCCGCCGGGCGGCGGCCACGGTCGCCAGGGCCGGCGCGGCCGGCACGCCTTCCTCCACGTAGACGTCGTCACCGGCGGAGCTCAGCCCGTAGCAGCCGGGACAGGCGGTGGCGGCCACCGACGGGTAGGCCCAGGCCACCCCGCCGACGGCCAGCACCAGCACGGTGACCACCGCGATGATGGTGATTCTCATGGGGGCAAGCCTGCCGGGTCGAACGCGGGATTACATCAGCCCGGGGTATGTCATCCTCAGGTATGCGGCCACCCGCCGCTTGCCCCCGTACTCCGCCCAGCCCAGCGGCGTCGAGTCGTGGTCGTCGTCCTCCGCCGACGGGTCGGCCCCGAGTTCCAGCAGCGCCGTGACGGTGTCCACGTCGTCGTTCCAGGCCGCCAGGTGCAGGGGAGTGCTCCGCTCCCGGTGCCCGACGTCGAAGCCGAGCCCCGCCAGCAGCCGCACCACGTCCGGCCGCCCGTGCTCGGCCGCCCGGTTCATCAGGCCGGGCGTCTCGGCCAGCGCCCGCGCGAGCACCTCGGGCCCGAGGGCGGCGACCGCATCGGCGTCGCCGCTCATGCACGCCGCCGCGAACGCCTCCAGCTCGTCGAGCTCCGGCCGCCGCGCCCCCGCCGCCGCCAGCAGCCCGGCCACCTCGCGGTGGCCGTGGACAAGCGCCAGCTCGTACGGCGTCCGCCCGCCGAACCCCGGATGCCCACCCGGCCGATCGACCGGCACGCCGTACTCCAGCAGGAGCCTGACCCGGCGCGAACCGCCACGCAGCGCGGCCGTCGCCAGCTCCTCACTGAGAAGGTCGGCGGGCGAGGCCAGCTCGTGCCCGAGCCGCTCGCGCCACGGCCCGCCGTCGCCGCGGCCGAGCCCGTACTCCAGCAGCAGCTCCAGATGCGCGGTGTCGTCGGACCAGGAGCCGGCGAGGCCGAGGTTGTAGACGGTCTGGGCGTCGTTGGCGTCGGCGCCGGCCGCCAGCAGCACGCGGGCCAGCTCCAGCCCGCTCTGGTGCGGCGGCTGGTCGCCCTCCCCGCCGCCGAACGCGCCGGTCAGGGCCGTGAACGGCGAGGGTAGCCCGTCCCACAGGAACCCGGCGTCCGGGTCGGCGCCATGGTCGAGCAGGACGCGGGCGGCCTCCACGTACCGGCCGGGCCGCTTGAGCCGCGCGTAGGCCAGGTAGAGCAGCGGCTCCCACCCGAACGGGCCGCCCTGCGCGGTGGCGAGCGAGGGGTCGGCGGCCAGCGCGGCGCGCAACGCGGCCGCCGAGCCGGTGGCGGCCATCGTGAAGACGTTCGCCGTGGCCAGGGCGGGGTCGGCGGCGAGCAGCTCGTCGGCCTCGCGCAGGCGGCCGGGGTAGTCGTCGCCGTAGGTGAGGCAGGCCACGCGCAGAAACTCGGTGGCCGGATCGGCGGCGGCGGGCACCTCGTGCGGCGAACGGGTGTAGCGTCCGACGGTCTCCAGGTGCTTCATCAGCCGTCCCCAGCTGGGGAAGCCGTGGCGGCGGGCGGTCACGAGCTGGGCGTCGGCCAGCTTGGGCGCGTTCGGGCGCCGGGGATGGAACTCCTCGACCATGGCCAGCGCCTCCGGCACGCCGGCGCGTACGTAGCGCAACAGCGTCTTGGCCTGCTTGCGCAGCGCCTCGGCGCTCGGATGGTCGGGAAGACGAGAGATGGGCACGATGGCCTCCCTTCCGTATACGTCTGACGTCCGCATGATCAGACCGGAAAAGAGGTCAGGCCTAACAACACACCGTGACCAGGTGGGCTTCGCCCTTCCCGCGGACCGGATGCGCCCTGACGCGCCCGGCCAGCATACATCTGGACAGTCCGATGGCCGTGATCTGTAATGGCGAACCATGGCCACTCTTTACGAGCACGCCGGCGGCGACGAGGCACTGCATCGCGTCGAAGCCTCCTTCTACGACAAGGTCCTGGCCGACCCGGTGCTGAAGACCCTGTTCACCGAGCGTCGCCCGCACCACGTGGACCACCTGACCTGGTTCACCGCCGAGTCCTTCGGCGGCCCAGGCCACTTCACCGAGGAACTCGGCTTCGACCACATCATCCGTGTCCACCGCGACCTCGAGATCACCGACGAGCAGCGCGAACGGTTCGTCACGCTCTACATGGAGGCCTTCGAGGAGGCCGGGCTCCTCGCCGACGAGCGCTTCCGCGCCGCCGTGCGATCGCACGCCGACTTCGGCGCCCGCGTGGCCCAGCAGAACTCCCACGCCAAGACCGACGCCGACCTGCACCCGATCAGGGAGGTGCCGCTCTGGACCTGGGAGTAGGGTTCGCGGATGACGTCCTCCCTGTACGACCGCCTGATCGCCGACCTCGACGCCGCCGGGGCCGGATACCGCTTGATCGAGCACGCCCCGGAAGGGCGTACCGAGCTGGTCAGCGAGCTGCGCGGCAACGAGGTCAGCCACGCGGCCAAATGCCTGATCGTCATGGTGAAGATCGGCAAGAAGGAGAAACGTTTCGTGCTGGCCGTCGTCCCGGGTGACGCCAAGCTCGATCTCCAGGCGGTCAAGGCGCTGTACGGGGGCACGTACGCGGCCTTCGCCGACAAGGACCGGGCCGAGGAACTGGCCGGGAGCGTGAGCGGCACCGTGCTGCCCTTCTCCTACCATCCGGACCTGGAGCTGGTCGTGGATCCGGCGCTGCTGGCCGTACCGGAGATCTATTTCAACGCCGCGCGGCTGGATCGCTCGATGGCGCTGTGCACGAAGGACTATGTCCTCGTCGCCGCGCCCAGAACCGAGCGCATCACTTAATACTGGAAAACATGCGCCACTCCGACTGGGGTACGGTCAGCGCCCGCTGGGCGGGTATTCGCAGCGAGACGGTCGACGTCCAGGGCGCCGCCGTCCACTATCTCCGGGCCGGATCCGAGCGCGACGGCCCCGCGCACCTGCTGGTCCATCCGCTGGGCGGCAGCGCGACGCTGTGGATGGACCTCATTCCCCACCTGGCCGCCTTCGGCCCCGTCTACGTGCCGGACCTGCCCGGAACCCTGTTCGGCCACACCGAGCTGCCGCATCCGCGCGCGGCCAGGCTGGCGCCGAACGTCCGCTTCCTGCGCGCCTTCACCGGCACGCTCGGCCTGGAGAAGGCGACCGTCCACGGCTGGTCGATGGGCGGGCTGGTGGCGGCGATGTTCGCCGGCCTCGCGCCGGACCGGGCCGGCCGCCTGGTGCTCGCCACCCCGGCCCTGCCCGCCCGGCTGCCGGAGGAGGAGGCCCGGTGGTGGCGCACGATCGGCCGCCTGTGCCTGTCGGCCGCGCAGCCGCTGGCCCGCACGGTCCTGCGCGCCGGCGCGCGTCCCCTCCTGGAGATGAAGATCAGGACGTACGCCGACCGCGACACGCTGACCGGCGGCGAGAAGCTGGTCGGCGGTGACCTGACCCGACTGTCGCCGGAGATGACCGCGCTGATCGGCGAGGAACTGCGCACGGCGGACCCGGCCAGGCTGGGCGACACCGTCACCGCGGTGACCTCGATCATGCGGGCGATCTTCGTCGACCCCGAGCCCGTCCGCGCGGCCCTCTCCCGGGTGAGCGCCCCCACCCTGGTCCTGTGGGGCGAGACGGACAACATCGTCATCGACGGCGCCCGCGAGGACCTGACCGCCCGCCGCCCCGACTGGACGCAGCACACCCTCCCGGACACCGGTCACGTGTTCCCGCTGGAGGTACCCGGCGTATACGCGGAAACCGTCGCGCGCTGGGCGGGGTACACCTCGTAGTCTGTGCCGGATGCAGCACGTTCTGACCACCGACCGGCTCGAACTCCGGCCGGTCGCCGCAGCCGACCTCGCCGACCTGCTGGCGCACTGGACCGACCCGGACGTGCGGCGCTTCCTGTTCGACGGCGAGGTCCTCACCGCCGAGCGGGTGGCCGAGGCGATCGCCGACAGCGAGCGCGACTCCGTCTGCGGTCTGTGGCTGATCCGCGAGCGCGCCACCGGCGTCCTCGCCGGCACCGCGGGGCTCCGGCCGCTGGAGGACCTCGGCGTCGAGGTTACCTACAGCCTGTCGCCGCCCTTCTGGGGGTACGGCTACGCCACGGAGGCGGCCCGCGCGGTGGTCGAGCACGCCCTGGGCCCAGCCGGCCTGCCCGAGGTCCTGGCCGAGGTGGACGAGGGCAACACCGCCTCCATCGCCGTGGTGGAACGCCTGGGGATGACGCCGTTCGAGACGGTTGCCGGCCTGCTGGGGCCGATGATCCGCTACCGGAGGACCGCGCGTGGTTGACCGGGACCGGGAACGCCGGACGGGCTCCGAGATCACACCGGTGCGCGTGGACGTGGAGGTGCGGCAGGTGACGGCCGAGCACGTCACCTTCACCCAGACCTACACCAGCCCGGGATGGGAGCGCCCCGAGGTGAGCTGGAGCACCCTGCGCTTCCTGGCGGAGGCGGGCTGGAGATCGAGGCCCAGTACGGCGGCTGGAACCGCGGGCCCCTGACGGACGCCGCCCCGGAGATCATCACGTTCGCCGCCGGGTAGTGCCTCACCGGAGCGCGCCGGCGGACAGAATCGGAGTATGCGCTACCGCATCCTGGGCACGACCGAGGTGGCCGGCGAGCAGGTCAACGGGGACGGCCTGCGGGCGCTGCTCGCGGCGCTGCTGCTGGAAGCCGGGCGGCCGGTCTCCGCGGAGCGCCTGCGCGAGGTCGTCTACGGCGGCGAGGGGGCCGCGCCCAACGCCCTGCAGTCGCAGATCTCCCGCCTGCGGAAGTTCGTCCCGGTCGAGCGGGTCGGGCCCGGCTACCGGGTCAGCGTGGACCCCGACGACGTGGACGCCCACCGCTTCGCCCGCCTGGTCGCCGAAGGGCGGCGGGCCGGCCGTACACAGGAGGCGGTGCGGTTGCTGGGCGAGGCGCTCGCGCTGTGGCGCGGCGAGGCGCTGGCCGGGCTGCCGGGCCTGGACGGCCACCGCGAGCGGCTGGCGAGCCTGCGCGCGGAGGCGCTGGAGAACCGGATCGAGGCCGAGCTCGCGCTGAAGGCCGAGCCCGCCCGCCTGATCGGGGAACTGCGCACCCTGGTCGCCGCCGACCCGCTGCGCGAGCGCCCGCGCGAGCTGCTGATCCGCACGCTGGCCGCGACCGGCAGGCAGGTCGAGGCGCTGGAGTGCTACGAGGACCACCGCCGCCTGCTGGCCGAGCAGCTCGGCACCAGCCCGTCGCCGGAGCTCAGAACCCTGCACGTCGCGGTGCTGCGCGGCGAGCACACCCAGCGCCCGCTGATGGCCATGCCGGGGCCGCGCCGCCAGATGAGCAGCTTCGTCGGCCGCGAACGCGAGCTCGCCGACCTGCGCGTCCTGCTGCGCGAGCACCGGCTGGTGACGCTCGTCGGCCCCGGCGGCTCGGGCAAGACCCGGCTGGCCGCGGAGGCGGTGAGCGGGCCGATCGGGGAGCGCGTCTGCTTCGTCGAACTCGCCCCGGCGGCAGGGGTACGGCAGGCCGTACTCGGCGCCCTGGGCGGCGCGTTAACGCCCGGCGGCGACCCGGTCGCCATCCTGGCGGGAGAGGTGCTCCTGCTCGTGCTGGACAACTGCGAGCACCTGATCGAGGAGGCCGCCGCCCTGGCCGACCGGCTGCTGGCCGGGGCGCCCGGCGTACGGGTGCTGGCCACCAGCCGCGAGCCGCTCGGCCTCGACGGCGAGGCCAGCCTGCCGCTGCGCCCGCTAGCGCTGCCCGCCGAGGGCGCCGCCCTGGCCGAGGCGCTGGACAGCCCGGCGGTGAGCCTGCTCGTGGACCGCGCGCGGGCCGCCGACCCGCGCTTCGCCGCCACCGACGCGGTCGTGCGGATCTGCCGCGCCCTCGACGGACTGCCGCTGGCGATCGAGCTGGCCGCCGCCCGGCTGCGCGCGCTGTCGGCCGAGGACCTGGCCGAGCGGCTGGAGGAGCGGCTCGGCGACCGCCTCGACCTGCTCGGTTCCGGGGTCCGGGGCGGTCAGGCCCGCCACCGCACGTTGCGGGCCGTCGTGGCGTGGAGCTGGGAGCTGCTGTCGGCCGACGAGCAGCGGCTGGCCGCGCGGCTGTCCGCCTTCCCCTCGGGGGCCTCGCTCAAGGCGGCGGAGCAGGTCTGCGGCGCCACGCCCGGCCTGCTCGCGGCTCTGGTGGACAAGTCACTCGTCCAAGCCGACCACGGGCGCTACCGGATGCTGGAGACCGTGCGCGCCTTCTGCGCCGAGCATCTGGGGGAGGACGACGCCGACGCCGTACGCCTGGCCCATGCCGGGTACTTCGCCGACATGGCCGTGCGGGCGGAGCCGTACCTGCGCAATCATCGGCAGGCGGGCACGATGGCCGAGCTCGCGGCCGAGCACGACAACCTGCACGCGGCGCTGCGCTGGGCGATCGCGGCCGGGCGGCCCGCGACGGCGCTGCGGATCACCGCGGGGCTGTGGCTCTACTGGTGGCAGCGGGGGCTCGGGCAGGAGGCCGCCCAGCTCACCGTCGCCGCGCTCGCCCTGCCGGGAGCGGAGGAGTGCGGCGCCCACTACGTGATGTCCGTGCTGCAGGTGGCGTCGGCGGCCAGCCCGCGCGCCCAGATCCGCCCGCTGCTGGAGCGGGCCGAGCGGCTGGCCGAGCACCTGGGTCCGGTGCCCGAGTACCCGCTGATCCAGATGGTGCGCCCCTATCTCGCCGTCGCCCAGAGCGACTACGGCGCGATCGTGCCCTCGCTCCTGACGGCCACCACGAGCTCGCAGCCGTGGTCGCGCGGCTTCGCCCACCTGCTCCTGGCGCAGGTACGGCTGGGCGGCGGCAACCAGGTGAACCAGGCCTCCGAGCACCTGAGCAGCGCGCTCACCGCCTTCCGGCTGGCCGGCGACGGCTGGGGCGCGGCGCAGGCCCTCCTGCAGATGGCCGAGATCGCCGGCTGGCGGGGCGAGCACGCGCGCGAGCTGGCCCTGACCGAGGAGGCCATGGCGCTGACCTCGGTCTTCGGCGACGCGCAGGACACCGTGTTCGTGCTGGCCCAGAGGGGCTCGGTCAAGGCCAGGGCGGGCGACCTCGACGGCGCCAAGGCCGACCTGGAGCGGGCCGTCGTGCTGGCCAGGTCGAGGAAGGGGCCGGAGGAGATGGCCGCGGCCACGTACGTGCGGGCCGAGGTCGCCAGGCTCGAAGGCGACGGCGGACGGGCCGCGGAGCTCTACCGCGAGGCGCTGGCCGGCTGCGGGCACACGCCCTGGGTGGGGGAGGAGGAGCTGCGCGCCCGCGTCCTCATCGGGCTGGGACAGGTCGCCGGTGACGAGGGGCTCTTCCGCGAGGCGTTCGACATCCTCCTGCGCACGCTCGACGTGCCCGCCGCCGCCGGGGCGGTCGAGGGCATGGCCGGGCTGGCGCTGGCCGCCGGCGCCGCCGGGCGGGCCGCGACGCTGCTCGGGGCGGCCGGTACGCTGCGCGGGCTACCGGGTACCGAAGCCGCCGGCGTCGAGGCGGAGACCAGGCGCGTGCTCGGCGACGCCGCGTTCTCGCTGGCCTACCGGCGGGGCGCCGGGATGGACCGCGAGGAGATCGTCGGGCTCATGTCAGCGCCGGGTGCGGGCGCCGTCAGCCCCGCCGCCCACCGTTGAGGCATGAGACAGATTCCGATGACGCGCTCCTGTCCGTTCAGCCCGCCGGACGGGGCCACCGACGAGGCTTTCGGCAAGGTGCGGCTCAACACCGGCGACGAGATCTGGTACGCCACCAGCCACGACCTGGTCCGCCGGCTGTTCGGCGACACCCGCTTCAGCTCCGAGGTGGAGGGCGGCCAGCAGGGCGTGCCGCTGTACCAGGCCGCGCCGCCGCCGGGGATGTTCGTCCAGATGGACCCGCCCCAGCACACCCGGATCCGCCGCATGCTCACCGGCCGCTTCACCCTCCAGCGCATGAACCGGCTGCGGCCCAGGATCGAGCAGATCATCGCCGACCAGCTCGACCACGTGGAGAGGCAGCCGCGGCCGGTGGACCTGGTCGAGCACTTCGCGCTGCCGGTGCCGACGCTGGTGATTTGCGAGCTGCTCGGCGTGCCGTACGCCGACCGCGAGACCTTCCAGATCGCCAGCGTCCGGCTGCTCGACACGAACCTCGACATCGAGACGGCCACGGCGGCGCTGGAGGACTTCGGGGTCTTCCTCACCGGGCTCGTCGCGGCCAAGCGGGCCAGGCCGGGAGAGGGGCTGCTGGACGACCTGCTCACCGGCACCGACCTGACCGACGAGGAGGTGGCCGGGGTCGCCGTGCTGCTGCTGATCGCCGGCCACGAGACCAGCGCCAGCGTGCTGGGCGTCGGCACGCTGCTGCTGCTCCAGCGGCCCGACCAGCTCGCGCTGCTGCGCGACGAGCCCGAGGTCGCCAAGACCGCGGCGGACGAGATGCTGCGCTACCTGTCGGTCGTCGACACCCTCATGTTCCGGCGGGCCTCGCAGGACCTCGAACTGGACGGGGTGACGATCCCGGAGGGCGACTTCCTCACGGTCTCGCTGGCCGCGGCCAACCGGGACCCGTCCCTGTGCGAGAACCCCGACATGCTGGACCTCACCCGGCCGCGTACCCACCACCTGGCCTTCGGCTTCGGCCCGCATCAGTGCCTCGGGCAGAACCTCGCCAGGATGGAGCTGGAGATCGCCTTCCCCGCGTTGCTGCGCCGCCTGCCCGGGTTGCGGCTGGCCGTACCGCTGGAGGAGGTGCCCAAGCGCGTGGGGATGCTCGTGTACGGCGTGGACCGGCTGGAGGTGACGTGGTGATCGTCGTGGACAGGGAGCGGTGCGCCGCCGCCGGGCAGTGCGCGGCGTGGGCGCCCGAGGTCTTCGACCAGGATCCCGACGACGGCCGGATCGTCCTGCTCGCTCAGGCCGACGGCCCGCAGGTACGGCGCGCGGTCTCCGGCTGCCCCACGGGAGCGATCACGCTCATGCCGTCGAGCAGGTAGCCGAGGCCCCGGGCGAAGGTCGCCGCCCAGTCGTGGGCCAGGCCGTGCGCGGCCAGCGTGGGATAGGGGCGCAGGTGCTCGGTGAGGTCGGCGGCGCCGTCGTGGGACTGCAGGGTGACCGAGCCGATCACGAACGTGGACAGGCTGTGCGCGGCCGCCCGCACGTCGGGCAGCCCGGCCTCCTCCAGCGTGCGGTAGAGGAAGTCGGTACGGCCGAGCGCGTTCGGCCCCATCATGGGCCGGTCGAGCAGCGTGATCGACCACGGGTGGCGCAGCATCGCCGCCCGCCAGGCCGAGCACAGCCGCTCGGCCCGCGCCCGCCAGTCGCCGCCCGAGGGCAGCTCGGCCTCGCCGAACACCGCGTCGAGCGCCAGGTCGAGCACGTCGTCCTTGGTCTTCACGTGCCAGTACAGCGTGGTGGACCCGGTGCCGAGCCGCTCGGCCAGCCGCCGCATGGTCAGCCGGTCGATGCCCTCCTCGTCGAGCAGGGCGAGCGCCTCGGCCACGATCCGCTCGATGGTCAGCACCTGGCGGGCGGGTTTGCGGGGCCGTAGCCACACGTTCTCGTCGCTCACCCGGCCGATAATACGCTGTACGCCGACCGGATCGATGGTCTAGTAATAGAACGGTGAGCCATATCGAGGTCGACGACCTGACCTATGTGCTGCCCGACGGCCGCCTGCTGCTCAACGAGGTGTCGTTCAAGGTCGGCGAGGGCGCCAAAGCCGCCCTGGCCGGGCCCAACGGCGGCGGGAAGACCACGCTGCTGCGCCTGATCGCCGGTGAGCTGCGGCCCACCGCCGGGCGGGTGCGCGCGGTGGGCGGGATCGGGGTGATGCGGCAGTTCCTCGACGCGGGGAGCGTCGGGGACCTGCTGCTGTCGGTCGCGCCTCCGCCGGTCCGCGCCGCCGTCGCTTCGGTACGCGGGACCGAGGCCGCCCTCGGCGACGACGAGACGAGCCAGCTCGCCTACGCCCAGGCGCTCAGCGACTACGCCGACGCCGGAGGGTACGAGCTGGAGGTCGTCTGGGACGTGTGCACGACGGCCGCGTTCGGCCTGCCGTACCTGTCGGCGCGGGAGCGCGACGTGCGCACGCTGTCCGGCGGCGAGCAGAAGCGCCTGATGCTGCACGCGCTGCTGCGCGGCCCCGACGGTGTCCTGCTCCTGGACGAACCCGACAATTACCTCGACCTGCCCGGCAAGCAGTGGCTGGAGGGCGAACTGCGCGCCTCGGCTAAGACCGTGCTGCTCGTCTCGCACGACCGCAGGCTGCTGGCCGAGGTCGCCGACCGGATCGTCACCGTCGAGGCGCGCGGCGTGTGGGTGCACGGCGGCGGCTACACCGGCTACCCCCAGGCCCGCCGCGACCGCGCCGCCCGCCTCGACGAGCGCCGCCGCCGCTGGGAGGAGGAACGCGCCAGGCTACGCGGCGCCGTCCACACGCTGCGCCAGCGCGCCACTCGCAACGACGCGCTGTCCGGGGCCTACCAGTCCGCCGTGACCCGGCTCGCCCGCTACGAGGAGGCCGGCCCGCCTGAGCGCCCGCCGAAGGAGCAGAACATCCGCATGCGCCTGCGCGGCGGCCGCACCGGCAAACGCGCGCTCACCGTGCGCGACCTTGCCCTGCCCGGCCTCGTGCGCGCCTTCAGCACCGAGATCTGGTACGGCGAGCGGATCGCCGTCCTCGGCCTCAACGGGACCGGCAAGTCGCACTTCCTGCGGTTGCTGGCCGGGGAGCCGATCGCCCACACCGGGGCTTTCACTCTGGGCGCCCGGGTGCGGCCCGGCTGGTTCGCGCAGACCCACCTGCGGCCCGACCTGCACGGCCGCCCGATCGCCGAGCTGATCATGGCCACGTACGGCCTGGAGCGAAACGACGCGATGGCCGTGCTGGCCCGCTACGAGCTGGCTCCGGCGGGCGGCCAGCACTTCGAGACGCTCTCCGGCGGGCAGCAGGCGCGCCTGCAGATCCTGTTGCTGGAGCTGTCCGGCGCGACGTTGCTGCTGCTGGACGAGCCCACGGACAACCTCGACCTGGCCAGCGCGGAGGCGTTGCAGCGGGGGCTGTCGGCCTACGAGGGCACCGTGCTGGCCGTCACCCACGACCGCTGGTTCGCCGCCGACTTCGACCGCTCCCTCACCTTCACCGCCACCGGCCACGTCCACGACACCCCCAACCCCAACCCCACCACCTAGCCCCACACCCGCCACCTCCGCCACGGACTCCATGTCCGCGACATCGCGCGACATCCTGCGCTGCCCGCGCTGCCTCGGCCCACATCCCGATACCTCCGGTGCCCAGGTCACGACATCCCGTGATGCTGCCGTGCGGGTCTTCACCCCTTGAGCAGGCGCCTTCCCGCTCGCGTGGTCGTGGCGCTTCCGGGTGTGGACCAGGCGCGGGGTCGGTGAGGGGTGGGCTGGCATGCTGGGATGGCGTGTAACAGCGGTAGTTTTACCCGGCGGACAACCTGAAGCGGAGCGGTGGATGGAAGCGGAGCGGCCCAGCGCGATCGGGCAGGCGCTGCTGGCGGTCAGCGACCAGTGGACGATGCTCATCCTGCAACGCGCCTTCCTGCTGCGCCTGCGCCGCTTCGCCGACTGGCGCGACGAGCTCGGCATGTCGGAGTCGGTGCTGTCCAACCGGCTCAAGGAGATGGTGGCGGGCGACCTGCTCAGGCCGGTGCCCTACCGGGAGCAGGGGCGGACGCGGACCGAGTATCTGCTGACCGAGCGGGCGATCGAGCTGTGGCCGGTGCTGGTGGAGATCTGGTCGTGGGAGCGGCGGTGGGTGCCCAGGCGGCATGGGCTGCCGGAGCTGGCGCATGATGTGTGCGGGAGCCGTACCGACATCGAGCTGGGGTGTCTGGGGTGCGGGGCGGCGCCCGTCGGCGCGCGCGACACCGAGACGTCGCGGGGGGCGGCGACGTTCGCGCAGGTGGCTGTGCCGCGGCATCATCGGAGGATCGTGCGTGCGGGAGAGGATGACCCGCTGTCGTATTTGCCGGAGACGTTCGAGCTGCTCGGGGATCGGTGGAGCACGGTGGTTCTGGCCGCCGCCTTTCTGGGGGTGCGGCGGTTCGCGGACTTTCAGGCCGAGCTGGGGGTGGCGCCGTCGGTGCTGGCCAGCCGGTTGCGGCGCTTCACCGAGCTGGGCGTGCTGGACGTGGAGGAGCCGGGGGCGCGGCCTCGCTATCGGCTCACCGGCAAGGGGCTGGGCTTCTTCGGGATCTTCGCGTTTCTGGTCGAGTGGGCGCAGAAGTGGTACGAGGGGCCGGCGGACACCGATCTGCGGTTCATTCATCGGGCCTGTGGGCGGGCATTTCTACCCTATTTGCGGTGCGGGTCGTGCGGGGTGGCGCTGAGCCGTACCGAGGTGCACTTCGTGATCCCCGAGCGGCGGCTGCCGCTGGCCGGGACCGCCTGAGGTTCGCGGCGGGCTGTGGCATCATGTGCGGGTGCATGTCGGCCGGCCCGTTCTGCGCGCTTTGCGCGCCACCGTGTTCGCGGTGGCCTGCGTGCTGGCCTCGCTCACCCTGCACATGCTGGCCGGAGGCGCACAGATCCGGCCCGTCACCCTCGGTCTCGCGCTCGCGCTGACCTGGGCCGGCGCCTACCTGCTCGGCCGCCGGCAGCGTGGCAGGGAACTTCTGCTGGCCACGAGCTTCGCCGCCCAGTACGGCATGCACCACCTGTTCACCGCCGGCGCCGTGCCCGTGGCCGCCCCGGTGGCCGCGCATGGGCACGGCGGCGGGCTCGGCAACGGCCTGGGCATGTTCCTCGTGCACGCCGTCGTCGCCCTGATCTCCGCCTGGTGGCTTGAGCGCGGCGAGTGCGCGCTGGCCCTGCTGGCGCACCTGGCCGTCGCCTCCGTCGGCGGCCTGTGGGCCCGGCTGTTCGTCCTGCTGACCGCCACGCCGGAGACCGGCTCCACCGGGCTGGCACCGGTCGAGGACGAGGGCACGCTCGCCCCTCGTGCGCCCTTCGTCACGATCGTCTCCCGGCGCGGACCGCCGCTCGTTCTCTCCGTTCTCTGATCCCGGGCATCCCCGCCCGGGTGCTCCCGGGCGTCCGCGCCCGGGCGTAAGGCCGTGCGCTCCGCAGCCGCGGCCTCCGCGCGTGTCCTCCTCGATCAGGGCCGCGTCCGAACCCCCTGACCGGATCGCGCGTACCTCGCTGTGCGCGCCACCGGCCGAACGGAGAAACCATCATGAGCTCCTCCACCGACGTCATCGAGCGGACCGAGAGCGCCGATCCACCCCCCGGGCGGTCGGCGAGCTGGCCGGCGCTGCGCCCCCTCGTCCTGCGCCTGCACTTCTACGCCGGGCTCCTCATCGCCCCGTTCCTCCTGGTCGCGGCCACCACCGGCCTGCTGTACGCGGCGTCGTACCAGATCGAGAAGATCGTCTATGCGCACGAGCTGACCGCGCCGCCCGGCGGCCAGAGCCTGCCCCTGGAACGGCAGATCGCCGCCGCCCGCGCCGCACACCCGCGGGCCCCGATCACCGCGGTAAGGCCCGCCGCCGAGCCCGGCCAGACCACCCGCGTCCTGCTGGACGTGCCCGGCCTGCCGGACAGCACCCAGCTCGCGGTCTTCGTGGACCCGTCCACCGCCCAGGTACGCGGCGCGCTGGAGAGCTACGGCGGCTCCGGCGCGCTGCCGGTGCGCGCCTGGATCTCCCACCTCCACCGCAACCTGCACCTGGGCGAGCCCGGCCGCCTCTACAGCGAGCTGGCGGCAAGCTGGCTCTGGGTGGTCGCGCTCGGCGGCCTGCTCCTGTGGATCGGCCGCAAGCGGCGCAAGGGCACCCGCCTGCGCCGCCTGACCACGCCGGAACGCGGCGTCACCGGCCGCCGGCGGGTCCTGTCCTGGCACGGCTCGATCGGCCTGTGGGCGGTGGTGGGCCTGGTGTTCCTGTCGGCCACGGGCCTGACCTGGTCGAAGTACGCCGGTGACAACGTCGACCGGCTCCGCACCACGCTCGGCTGGACCACGCCGTCCATCGCCACCGGCGGCGAGCACGGCGCCCACGCCCCCTCCGCCTCCGGCGGGCACCAGCATGGCGCCGCCGATGTCGGTCCCGACCGGGTCACGGCCGCCGCGGCGAGCCGGGGGCTGTCCGGGCCGCTGGAGATCGTCTGGCCGGCCAAGCCCGGCGAGCCGTACCTGGTCAAGGAGTCCGACAAGACCTGGCCGCAACGGCTGGACCAGGTGGCCGTCGACCCCGCCACCGGCCAGGTGCGCGCCGAACTGCGCTTCGCCGACTTCCCCCTGGCCGCCAAGCTCACCCGCTGGGGCATCGACGGGCACCAGGGCCTGCTGTTCGGCCTGGCCAACCAGATCGTGCTGATGCTGCTCGCCGCGGGCGTCATCACCATGATCGTGCTCGGCTACCGGATGTGGTGGACGCGCCGCCCGAAACTCGGCGGCTACCCGCGCGGCGGCTGGCGCGGCGTGCACTGGGCGGCTCTGATCCCCTTTGCGCTGGTAGTGGTGGGTGTGGGGTACTTCATGCCGCTCCTGGGCATCTCCCTGTGCGCGTTCCTGCTGCTCGACATCGTGCTCGGCCGGGTTCTCGCGGGCAGGCGCGGCTGACACTATGGCGGATGTGTCCCCTCGGGATCCGAGCCTGCGCCTGATCCGCGCCGCCGTCTTCGGCATGGCGTGCGTCGTGGTCTCCGCGGGAGGACACCTGCTGGCCGGAGGCGGCGCCATCGCGTCGTGGGCGCTCGCCCTCGGCGCCGCCGCCTCCCTGTCGCTCGCCCTGCTGCTCGGCGGGCGCGAACGGAGCCGCGAAGGCGTCCTGGCCGCCACCGCCGGGACGCAGACGCTGCTGCACCTGCTGTTCGCGCAGACGTCCGCGCACGTCGTCGTGCCCGATCACGGGCATCCGCGTCCCGGCATGGTGGTGGCCCACTTCACGGTCGCGCTGCTGACCGGGTGGTGGCTGTATCGCGGCGAGAGCGCCGCGTGGACCCTGCTGCGCCTGTGGTCCGCGCCGCCGCCGCGCC
Organism: Nonomuraea sp. NPDC059023; assembly: GCF_042740095.1. Lineage (NCBI taxonomy): Bacteria > Bacillati > Actinomycetota > Actinomycetes > Streptosporangiales > Streptosporangiaceae > Nonomuraea > Nonomuraea sp. NPDC059023. Next base: position 200,170 of record NZ_JBHYIO010000004.1, read on the forward strand.
TGCTGCGGTTGCTGGCCGCCGCTCCGGTGCGGCTGCCTTTTCCGGTACGGCCGGCCGTACCGGAAGGTGAACCCGAGCCCCGAGGGCGGCGTGAGCTCGCCGCGGTGGTGCACCGGCGTGGACCCCCGGGGCCGTCGCGCGCCGGCTGACGTGCGCCGGCGCCACAGGCGTCCATCCGGTGTCCCCGGCCTTCGCAGGTTCTGCGGGCCGGGTCGTTTCCATGGAGTTTCAGACGATGGCGAAGCTGCCGCGTTCCATCCTGACCGCGATGATCTGCGGTCTTGTACTGATCTTTCTGCCAACCGCCGCTCTTGCCCACGACGCGCTCAAGTCGAGCTCGCCGGGCAAGAACGCCAAGGTGAAGTCGCTCGAGGAGATCGAGCTGGAGTTCACCGCCAGGATTCGCATGCCGGTCGTGGTGTTGCGGGACAGCGGTGACAAGCTCGTTCCCCTGAGCAAGCCCGTCGCCGACGGCAAGACCGTCACCACCGAGGTGCCCGAGGCGCTGGCCGCCGGGCGCTACGTGATCGGCTGGCGGGTGGTCTCCTCCGACGGGCATCCGATCCAGGGGGAGATCCCCTTCACCGTCACCGCCCCGCCCACCCCCTCCTCCGACCCCACCCCCACCGACACGGCCGGCCCCGCTGAGGCCACGTCCGCGGCTCCGGCACCGCCCGTGGAGAGCGCTTCCACACAGCCCGCCGATCCGGGGCGGGCGGCGGCCGCGACCCAGGAGGGTCAGGGGCTGCCGGGCTGGATCTGGGTGGTGGCCGCCGTGCTGGTGGCGCTGGGTGCGGGCATGTGGTTCGCCGGCTCCCGCCGCCGCACCGCCCCCGCCGGCCCCACACCCGGCAAGCCGGCGGAGGCCGCTCCGGCGTCCGGCAAGCCGACGGACGATGGCCCGTCGTCCGGCGAACCGGCCGAGGACGGCCCGGGAGCCGGCAAGCCCACCGACGATGGGCCGGTGTCCGGCAAGTCGGCCGACGACGGTCCGGCGCCTGGAAAGGCGGCGGACGACGGCCCGGAGCCGGGTGGCCCGGCCAGGTGACGCTTCACGACCCGGACGCCCGCAGACCAGGACGGCTTCACGACCCGGACGCCCAGAGGCCGGGACGGCTTCACGAGCCGGACGCCCGGAGTCCGCAGCAGGTTGTGACGGGCGAAGGTTGTGGGTGGTTCAGGGGTCTGGGTTGTGGGGGGCGAGGGTTTTGAGGGTGGTGGTGCCGGCGGGGTCGCGGTCGGTGCCGACCGGCACCAGCGCCACCTCGTCCACCCCCGCCCGCGCGTACGCCGACAGGCGGGCGGCCACCGTGTCCGCGTCGCCGAGCAGTGCCACCGAGGCGACCAGCTCGTCCGGCACCGCGGCCAGCAGTTCGCGCGGGTGCGGGCCGGTGCGCGCGTAGGCGACCACGTCCGCGAACCCGGCCTCGGCGAACATCTCGCCGTAGCCGGGCGCGGGCAGGTAACCGACGACGGCGCGGCGGATGCGGTCCACGGCCTCGCGGTCGGGGTCCACGGCCGCGCTCACCCAGGCGGCCACCGAGACCTCGGGGTTCAGGGCGCGTACCTGGGCGGCCAGCCGGGCGGCCGACGCGGGAGTGATCAGGTTGAGCACCATCCGGTCGGCGCGGGCGGCCGTGCGCACCGCAGACGGCCCGAACGCCGCCACCGTCAGCCGTGAGCGTGGCGCGGGCAGCCGTAGCCGGTAGCCGTTGCTGGCCACCGACTCGCCGGTGTACGCCGACCGTTCACCGTCCAGCAGCGGCCGCAGAGCCTCGACCGACTCCCGCAGCGCGGCGGCCGACCGGGCGCGGGAACGTCCGTGCCAGCCCTCGACGACGAGCGGGCTCGAGGTGCCCAGGGCGACATCCACCGGCCTGCCGGTGAGCGCGGCCACGGAGGCGGCGCCCACGGCGATCGTCATCGGGTCCCGTACGGTCACCGCCAGCGGCCCGACCGTCAGCCCGATCCGCCCGGTGGCCAGCCCGATCGCCGTGGCCAGCGCGAACGCGTCATAGGTGGCCATCTCCCCGACCCACAGCGACGGGTACCCGAGGGCGTCGGCCGCCCGCGCGGTCGCCAACGCCTCCTCGGCCGGCCGGTCCTGCCACAACCCGAGCGAGACACTGAGCCTCAACCCGGGCGCGCCACTGGACCGCCCAGCGGACTCGCCAGGCCCAAGGGGAGCGCTGTGCTCAAAAGGCTCGTTGTGCGTCATACCCGCTCCAGCAACACGGCCGACCCCGACCCGGCGGCCCCGCTCACCGCGGCCACCCCATACCGCGCACCCCTCCGGTGCAGTTCGGCGACGCAGGCGGCCACCAGCAGCGTCCCGGTGGCGCCGAAGGCGTGGCCCATGGCGATGGTGCCACCGTTGACGTTGAAGCGGTCGTCGCCGACCTTGAGGTCGCGCTGGAACTTCAGGCACAACGCCGCGAACGCCTCGGCGAACTCGAAGACCTCCACGTCGTCGGCGCTCAGCCCGGCCTGGGCCAGGACCTTCTCGACCGCCGTCTGCCCGGCCGTGAGCATCGTGACCGGGTCGCCGACAGCGGTGGCGCTCCCGGCCACCCTGGCCAGCGGCTCCAGGTCCAGGCCGGTTCCGATGAGCACCAGCCCGGCGGCGTCGCACAGGCTGGGCGAGGTGCCCCGGGTGTGGAGATGGCGGATCCGGCCCAGTCCGGGCAGGTGGGCGAGGGCGACGGCGTCCTGGCCGGGGGTGGCGGCGAAGGCGGGTTCGAGCGCGGACAGGGCGGCCTGGGTGAGGCCGGGCCGTACGTGCTCGTCGTGGCCGAGGTCGTTCACCGGGACCAGAAAACGGTCGTAGCGGCCGCCTGCCCACGCCTCCGCGGCCAGGGTCTGGGTACGCAGGCCGTACCGATCGAGCTCCTCGCGCGAGAAACCCTCCAGCGTGGCGACCGCGTCGGCCGCGACGCCCATGTGCAACGACCCGACCGGCAGCGACCACAGCGGCCCGCGGTCGGAGAACATCGGCACCCGCGAGACGGACTCCACCCCGCCCGCGACGACGACCCGGGCGCTGCCCGACGCGACGAGGGCGGCGGCGGTGCGCACGGCGTCGATGCCGGAGGTGCAGTACCGGTTGAGCGTCATACCGGGTGTGTCGAAACCGGTGGTCAGGGCGGCGGTGCGGGCGAGGTTGCCGCCCTGCTCGGCGTTCTGGGTGGCGCAGCCGACGATCAGGTCGTCGGCCCGCGTGATCCCGGTACGCCCGCCGAGCGCGCCGAGCAGCCCTTCGAGCATGGCCAGCGGCGTGACCTCGGCCAGTCCGCCGCCGGGGCGGGCCTTGCCGCGCGGGGTCCTGACGCAGTCGTAGACGTAGACGGTCATCGCAGCTGGTCCGCCCTTACCCAGGTGGCGTGGAAGCCGAGCGGCACCCGTCGCGGCAGCAGTACCCGGGCGATCGGTCCCTCGGAGATGCGCGAGGCGGCGAGGATCCGCACCTCGGAGCGGCCTTCGCGCTCGTCGGTGACGAAGGTGACCAGGTAGCCGTCGTCCTCGCCGGTGGAGCCGTCGCGCGGGGCGAAGGGGGCCTCGCTGCCGTAGACGCCGGGGCCGTAGGTGTGGGTCTCCTTGGCGCCGGTGACGTTGTCGTAGCGGACCAGGCCGTCGAACAGGTTGGTCGCGGCGTCGGCGACCGAGACGTTGTAGGCGTAGCGGCTCGGCAGGCCGGTGGCGCGCGCGTCGATCGAGGGGAACTCGGTGTTGTGGTCGGCGTCCACGTAGTGCTCGGAGGTGGTGCCGGTGCGCAGGTCGAAGCGGTAGCGGTACATGCGCGCGTCGAGCTTGAGGTAGGCGATCATCCGCGACAGCGCGGAGCCGTTCCCGGACGGCGCGGGCCGCGAGACCCGGCAGACGTCCATGACGATCTCCCCGCCTTCCTCCCACGCGTTGACGACGTGGTAGATGTAGCAGGGTTTCGCCTCGAACCACCGGATCTCATGCGCCTGACCCCGGCGCGGGATCACCCCGAAGCGCGAGGGCAGCTCACGGTTGAAGGTGAGCTTGTAGCGGCCCTGCCGGGCGGCGTCGGGGTCCTGGTAGAGCGGCAGGTCCATGAGGATCGCGTGGTTCTGGGTGATGGCCATGTCGTGCGGCAGCCGCGCGCCCGGCAGGTCCAGCTCCACGCAGTGCTCGACCCGCCCCGACGCGCCCACGACCCCATAGCGCAGGTACGGCGGCCGCGGCCCGTAGTCGAACCAGAACAGCTCCCCGGTCCGCTCGTCCACCTTGGGATGCGCCATGAAGTCGCCGTTGAGCGTGTCGAGGAAGGTGTCGGCCCCCAGCGTCTCCAGCGACAACGGATCCACACCGTACGGCGAGCCGCACAGATACCAGGAGGCCAGCACCCGCCCCCGGTGGAAGATCACATCGGTGTTGGCCGTGTCCTTGAACGGCAGCCCGCGCGCGTTCCCGAACGGGTTGCCCTTCGGGTTCTCCATCACGCCGGTCCAGAGCGCCCGCCCGGCGGTGGACTCCGCCTCGAAGGCGCGGGTGCGGATCCAGCGGTTGCGGTAGCGGGCGCGGCCGTTCTCGAAATGGACGGCGTGCACCATGCCGTCCCCGTCGAACCAGTGGTAGCGGCCCTTCATCGGGAAGCGGGCGTTGGGCCCGTTGCGCAGGTAGACGCCGTTGAGGTCGGCGGGGATCCGCCCGATCACCGTCAGGTCGTCGGTGGTGAGCTCTTCCTGGACCGGCGCGTACAGGCCCAGCAGGTACGGGTTCCGCTCGCCCGACTCGTCCATGATCACGACAGTTTCGGCCATGATTGGAAGCTACGATAGACGAAGTCAGCCGTCAATATCCGGACCGTTGACGACCTGACTTCTGCTTTCGTAGTGTTGCGGCCATCACACCCCTGGGGAGTCGCGATGACGCATTCCGCCGACCGGATCGCCCGCTACGTCGCCGCGGGCTGGTGGACAGACGAGACCATTGACCAGCTCCTCCGCACCCACGTGGCGGCCCGCCCCGGCGTGCTCGCGATCGTGGACCCGCTCGACAAGGCCGCCCATCTCGACGGCCCGGTCAAGCGCCTGACCTGGGCGGAGCTCGGCGCCGAAGTGGACAGGGTCGCCGGCGTCCTGCGCGCCCGCGGCATCGGCCCCGGCGACGTGGTGGCCGTCCAGCTGCCCAACAGCGTCGAGCTGGCGGTGACCTTCCTCGCCGTCGTCCGGCTCGGCGCGAGCGTCACGCCGTTCCCGGTCCAGTACCGCGCGTACGAGCTGGCCCAGCTCCTCCCGCTGTCCGGCGCGTCCCTGCTGGTCACCGGCCGGGACTCGCGCGCGCCCGCCGGCACGCCCACGCTGACGTGGCCCGCGGACCTGGAGGGTGTGAGCGCCGACGCGCCGCCGACGCGCGCCGCCGACCCGGCCGAGCGGGTGACGATCTGCTGGACCTCCGGCACCGAGGCGACGCCCAAGGGCGTGCCGCGCTGCCACTACGACTGGCTCGCCGTCGAGTCCGTCTGTACGGCCGCGCCCGCCCTCACCGCCGCCGACGTGATACTCAACCCGTTCCCCATGGTCAACATGGCCGGCATCGGCGGCGTCTTCCTGCCCTGGCTGCGCTCCGGCGCCGTGCTGATCCAGCACCACCCCTTCGACCTGCCCACCTACCTGGCCCAGATCGCCGCCGAACGCGTCACCTACACCCTCGCCCCGCCCGCGCTGCTCACCCTGCTGCTGCACCAGGAGGCGATCCTGGCCAAGGCCGACATCTCCTCGCTGACCAGGATCGGCTCCGGCTCCGCGCCGCTGCCGCCGCCGATGGTCCGCGGCTGGCAGGAGAAACACGGCATCGCGATCATCAACTTCTTCGGCTCCAACGAGGGTGTCGCGCTGCTGTCCGACCCCGCCCACATGCCCGACCCCGAGACCCGCGCCCGCTACTTCCCCCGCCCCGGCGCGCCCGGGGCGCCCGCCCTGCTGGACCGGGTCAGCACCAAGCTCGTCACCCCCGGCGGCCAGGAGATCACCGAGCCCGGAGTGCCCGGCGAGCTGCGGCTCAGCGGCCCCACCGTCTTCGCCGGCTACCTGCCGGGCACGGCCGTGGCGGAGCCGTTCGACGAGGACGGTTATCTCAGGACCGGCGACCTGTTCGAGATCGCCGGCGAGCACGGCCAGTACCTGCGCTACGTCGACCGGGCCAAGGACATCATCATCCGCGGCGGCATGAACATCGCCCCCGCCGAGCTGGAGGGGCTGCTGGCCGGGCACCCGTCGGTGGCGGAGTCCGCGGTCGCCGGCTACCCCGACGACGTCCTCGGGGAGAAGGTCTGCGCGGTCGTCGTCGCCAAGGGCGAGATCTCGCTGGAGTCCGTCGTGGCGTTCCTGCGCGGCAAGGGCATCGCCTCCTACAAGCTGCCCGAGCGGCTGGAGATCGTCGAGGCGCTGCCCAGAAGCCCGGTCGGCAAGATACTCAAGAGGGAGCTGAAACTGTGATCCGCGTCCTCGGCGGCTACCAGACCGACTTCGCCCGCACCGGCGCGAGCCTGTACGACATGATGCGCGAGGCCTCGCTCGGCGCGCTGGAGTCGGCGGGCGTGGCCGCGCGGGAGGTGCAGGTCGCGCACGTCGGCAACCTGGCCGGAGAGCTGTTCGCCGGCCAGGCCCACCTCGGCGGCATGGTCGCCGCCATCGACCCGGCCTGGTCCATGCTGCCCACCGCACGCCACGAGGCCGCGTGCGCCTCCGGGTCGATGGCGGTGCTGGCCGCGATGGCCGACCTGGAGGCGGGCCGCTACGACGTGGCGCTGGTCGTCGGCGTCGAGCTCATGCGCAACGTCGGCGCCAAGGAGGCCGCGGGGCACCTCGGCTGCGCGGCGTGGGCCGGCCGCGAGGCGCAGGGGGCGGACTTCCCGTGGCCCGCGCTGTTCGCCGAGATCGCCGACGAGGTCGACGTCCGCTACGGGCTCGCCCACGAGCACCTCGCCCGCATCGCCGAGATCAACCACGGCAACGCCCTGCGCAACCCGCTCGCCCAGGCGCGCTCCTGGACCTTCCCCGACGGCTGCTTCGGCGCCGACGACGTGCTCAACCCGCCGGTCGAGGGACGGCTGCGCAAGTACGACTGCGGCCGCATCACCGACGGCGCCGCCGCCGTCATCCTGGCCTCCGACCGGTACGGCAGGCCCGGCCCCGCCATCTCCGGCTGGGGGCACCGGACGGCGCCGATGCTGCTCAAGGACAAGCTGGCCGCGCGCGAGCCGTACCTCTTCCCCCATCTGCGGCGCGCCGTGCTCGACACCTACGAGCGCGCCGGGCTGCGCGGCCCGGCCGACGTGGACGTGATCGAGACCCACGACTGCTTCACGATCACCGAGTACGTGGCGCTCGACCACCTCGGGCTCACGCCGCCCGGCGAGTCGTGGCGGGCCGTCGAGTCAGGGTCGATCGAGTTCGGCGGATCGCTGCCGGTCAACCCGTCGGGCGGGCTCATCGGGCTCGGCCATCCCGTCGGCGCCACCGGGGTGCGCATGCTGTACGACGCCGCCCGGCAGGTGTCGGGCGGGGCGGGGGAGTGCCAGGTGGAGGGCGCGCGCACCGCGCTGACCCTCAACATCGGCGGCAGCTGCACCACGGTCGCGCTGTTCGCGGTCACGGCCTGACGACGTTAGGGCGCGCCGCCGTGGGGCAGGCGCGAACCCATGAGCAGCATCGAGTATTCAATAGACGTCATGGTCCCCGTCAGGGTGGCCTATAACCAGTGGACGCAGTTCGAGACGTTCCCCGAGTTCATGGAAGGAGTGGAGTCGGTCAAGCAGCTCACCGACACGCGCAACGCGTGGCTGGCGGAGATCGCCGGGGTCAAGCGGGAGTTCGAGACCGAGATCACCGAGCAGCACCCGGACGAGCGCATCGCCTGGCGCTCCGTCGACCGGCCGCACCAGGCCGGCGTCGTCACCTTTCACCGGCTCGACGACACCACGACCAGGGTCACGCTGCAGATGGAGTACGACCCGGAGGGCTTCCTCGAGACCGCCGGCGACTGGCTGCAGCTCGTGCGGATGCGCGTCCAGGGCGACGTGCGCCGCTTCAAGGACTACATCGAGGCACGCGGCGGCGAGACCGGCGCGTGGCGCGGCGACGTGCCATATGCGCACGGAACCGACACCCCGCAGACTCCGGCCGGCGAGCGGACTCCGGGCAGCCAGCAGACTCCGGGCAATCCGCACGACCCGGGTTTCCCGCCCACTCCGGGAACCCCGCACGTGCCCCGCAATCCGGCCACCCCGGGCACTCCGTACCCCGGCGACCGGCCGCCGGGCTACCCGCGCTCGCCGGAGCCGGGCCTGTAGCCCGTCCATCCGCCCGTGCGAAAGCCCCCTTCCTGGAAGGGGGCTTTCGCGTGTTCTAGCCGGGCTGGGTCACGCCGTTGATCTTGAGGGTGTAGGGCGCGTACTGCTGGACCTGCTCGCCCGGGTCGTCGACCGCCACGATGGCGGCCACCTTCGGGAACGGAGCCAGCAGCGCGAGCTGCAGCCGGTTGAGGCTGAAGGCGAACTTGTCGTCCACCTCCGCGTACAGGGCCACGGACCGCTTGCCGTCGTACCCGATCAGCCGGACGTTCCAGCTGTCGATCGCGATCGGCCTGACCTCGGTGACCGAGTCGAACGGGTCGAGGCTGGAGCCGTCGCTCACCGCGGTGCCGCCCACGGCGATGTCATCGAGCTTGAGACCGCCCTCGTTGACGCCGCCGTCGCTGACGTAGCGGAAGTTGACGAGGATCTCCTGCCCGGCGTACGCGGCCAGGTCGAAGGTGTGCGGCTCGAAGCCGGTCGTGGTGCCGTTCAGGCCGGGGCCGAGCGGCGCCTGCGTGGTCTTGTCACCGGCGATCGGGGTGTAGGTGGCCCCGCCGTCGGTGGACACCATCACGTACGCGTAGTCGTACCCGGTCTCGGCCCCGTACTTGGCCAGGAAGCGCAGCACCGGGTCGGTCGCCGGGACGGTCACCTTGGCGACGGCCGTGGCGTCGAGGTTGTTGCGGTTGCCCGACCAGACGACCGGGTTGCCCGGCCGGTCGGCGTCGTCGCTGACGACGGTCCACTGCAACGGCGCCGGCGGCAGCGACCGTACCCCCTCGAAGGAGAGGGAACGCAGGTCGCGCCCGCGCAGCTCCTTGCCGGCGGCGTCGCGCGGGGCGAGGTAGTCGGCGCCGTTGGGCGCCGCGCCGGGGGTGGCGTGGGAGTCGGGGTTGGCGAAGTTGACGCTGGAGCGCAGGTTCGCCGCGGTGACCCGCTTCTTGGGCACGCCGATCACGACGCCGTGCCGGGACTCGCCCACGATGCCGTCGAGCAGCGTCATCGACTGGTAGTCGTGGATCACCCGGTAGAGGTCGTTCTGTCCCTCGGTGGCGAGTTGCGCGGTGACGCTCTCGAGGCCGCGCTTGGCGTCGTTGTGGAGCCGGGTGAGGATGTCGGCGCCGAAGCGGTCGGCCAGGTAGAGCATGAAGGCGTAGGCGTTGCCGTAGTCGGCCAGCACGTCGCCGCCGGTGTTGCCCTCGCCCCACAGCGTCAGCGAGTTCTCCGGGCCGCCGCAGTCGCGCACGTTGGGGTTGGCGGGCGTCTGTACCGTGGCCCAGCCCTGCTGGCAGATCAGGTGGCTGTCCCAGCCCTTCTCGTGCACGGTCTTGAGGCTGTCGGAGTACCCGGTCAGGTACATGGCGTAGTCCGACAGGCCCTCGTTGATCCAGTTACCTTCGAAGGAGTCCGTGTAGTACATCTGCAGGTGCTGCCACTCGTGCGCGAACGTGCCCTCGTAGGAGTTGGGGCGGGCCGGGCGGCTGGTGCAGGGGTCGGACGTGGGCTCGTCGGGCGGGTTGGCCCCGGTGCGGTGGGCCCAGTCGAAGGCGTCGATCGTCATGACGTTGCGGTCGGTGGCCTCGTTGAGCGCGCCGGAGAAGAATCCCGCGGTGTAGGTGGTGTTCGCGGGGAAGTCGTAGAAGTTCGAGTCGCGCACGTTGTCGACCAGGGCGACGGTGTTGTCGCCGTCGCCGGTGAAGTCCCTGGGCACCTGGGAGGCGGTGCCGTCGCGGTCCGGCGGGGTGCTGAAGGCCGCCGTCTCCTTCGGGTACATGTTGGTGTCGAACTCGCTGATCATCCGGGCCACGTTGGCGTCGGTGATCGTGACGGAACTGGCCGGGCGGCAGTCGCCGGCGGGGAAGGCGAGGTCGTTGGCGACCCACACCTCGATCTTGCCGCCGACCCCGCGCAGCGTGAAGTCCTTCAGGTACCAGCCGGTGTTGTCGTCGCTGGCGAACCACTGCCGGACCGTTCCGACAGGCGGCGTGGGGGCGGCGGAACGCGCTTTCGCGGCCGCCTTCGGGGTATAGGTGGCCGGCATCTCGTAGGTGGTGCCGTCGACCACCATCCGGGCGCCGGTCTTGGCGCCGGCGATCATGTCGCCCGGTGGAGCCGGGTCGGGCGCCGCCGCCGCGCCGGAGGGCGCCGCGACGATCAGGAGAGGGAGGGTGAGTACGGTGGCGGCTAAGCCGATGAGGCGGCTACGAGCCATAAAAGGGTTCCCTTCACGTACCTCGGTTGACAGTAGGTACCTAAAGGGCATTCCTCGGCCGGATCAAGTGGAGTAATTGCCAATAAGCCCTGGCATTATTGGCTCATTCACCGGCATTGAATATGATCTCCACGCGCCGGTTCTCCTCGATCGCCCGGCCGCGGCGCCGCGTAGGTCGCCTGGAACGACAGCTTGCCGCTGGTCTCCACGGTGGTGGCGTCGGTCTTGGCGCGGGCGCGGGTGCCCTCGGGGCCCCGGCTCACGGCCGCGCGGTAGCGCTTGGCGTTCTGGACGTCGACGAGCGAGTTCCTACAGCTCACGGGCCTTCTGCTCGGCTCCCCACCGCTCCAGCGCCTCCTGGTCGGCGAAGGCGAGCGCGCGCATCATGTTCCCGCCGTCGCTCGCGCGGATCCGCGTCACCAGCCGCCGCCGCAGCTTCTCGGGCAGGTGCGTGGTGCCCGCCTCGATCGAGTCGCCGAAGTGGGGCGCGAAGGCCACCCCGGAGAATCCGGTACGGCGCAGCAGCACCGGCAGCGTGTTCGAGGAGTAGAACATCAGGTGGTTCTTGGTGAAGCCGCTCCAGCGGGAGCCGTACGCCTTGAGCAGCAGGGAATTGGCGTTGACGGTCAGCACCAGCAGGACCCCGCCCGGCGCCAGCAGGCGGCGGAAGCGCGCGAAGTCCTCCAGCGGGCGCGGCAGGTGCGCCAGCACCGACCAGAGCGTGATGACGTCGAACCCGCCCGCGGCGATCTCCGGCACGTCCTCGGGGTCGCCCAGGTGGGCGCGGGCGGTGCGGAGTGTGGCATTCGCCTGTTCCACGGAGTCGGGCGAGAGGTCGACGCCGACCGCGTCGAAGCCGAGCTCCTCGGCCAGGCCCAGGAAGAGCCCGGTGCCGCAGCCGAAGTCGAGCAGCCTGCGGCCGGCGCCGTCGTCGAACACGGGGGAGAACGCCTTCATCGTCAGCTCGTAGCGTCGCCGGCGCTGGGCGGCGTACTTGCCGGTCAGGAAGGAGCTGTAGGAACCGGCGTACAGATCGCCGAGGTGCTCGGGGCGGACGTTCGGGTTGCGGTAGAGGAATCCGCAGGCCGGGCAGCGCACCACCCGGTAGCGCCAGCCCTTGCCGCCGGTCGGCTCGAACAGCGGCTGCTGGCGCTCCTCGCCGCACAGCGTGCAGGCCAGGAACTCCTCGATCTCCCCGAGCGGTACCGACCCGGAGTAGTCGGGCAGCGAGGTCACGGGCGCGCGGCGCAGCCTCAGCCGCCACTGGGCCTCGCGGATCACCCGCTCGCCCGGTCGTACGTAAGCACGCTGGCCGTGCGGCAGCCGGTCGTAGCGGGAGCCGTAAAGAATCCGGACCAGCATCCTGCGGGGTGTCACCATTTCCGGCTCTTACCCATGGCCCATCCGCCTTCACCCTATGACCACCATAAGCTGACTTTCATGGAATATTCGCGTCTTGGTAACACCGGCCTTCAGGTCTCGCGTATCTGCCTCGGCATGATGAGCTACGGCGATCCCGGCAAGATGGAATGGACTCTGCCGGAGGAACAGGCCGAACCGCTCGTCCGGCGCGCCGCCGACGCCGGCGTGACCTTCTTCGACACCGCCGACGTCTACAGCGCCGGCGCCAGCGAGGTCATCACCGGCAACGTGCTGCGCCGCGTCTTCCCCCGCCGCGAGGACTACGTGCTGGCCACCAAGGTCTACTTCCCCATGGGCAAGGCCCGCAACGACCGCGGGCTGTCGCGCAAGCACATCATGGCCGCGATCGACGCCTCCCTTGACCGCCTCGGCACCGACTACGTGGACCTCTACCAGATCCACCGCTGGGACGACGAGACGCCGATCGAGGAGACCATGCTGGCCCTGCACGACGTCGTCCGCTCCGGCAAGGTCCGCTACATCGGCGCCTCCTCCATGTGGGCCTGGCAGTTCGCGAAGGCCCAGCACGTGGCCGAGGTGAACGGGTGGACGAGGTTCGTGTCCATGCAGAACCACTACAACCTGCTCTACCGCGAGGAGGAGCGGGAGATGCTGCCGCTCTGCGCCGACCAGGGCGTGGGCCTCATCCCCTGGAGCCCGCTGGCCCGCGGCGTCCTGGCCAGGGCCGGATCGGCGCAGCAGACCGCCAGGCAGGGCTCGGACGAGCGCATCGACTTCCTGTACGAGCCGGAGAACGACCAGGTGATCCTGGACCGGGTGGCCCAGGTGTCCAGGGAGCGCGAGCTGCCGGCGGCGCAGGTGGCGCTGGCCTGGCTGCTGGGCCGCACCGGGGTGACCGCGCCGATCGTGGGCGCCACCAAGGACCGGCACGTCGACGACGCGGCGGCCGCGGTCGGCGTGGAGCTGACGGAGAAGGAGATCGCGTTCCTGAGCGAGGCCTACACTCCTCGCGAGGTACGCATGTGAGCACGCGGGCCGGGCGCGCCGCCCGGCCCACGTGTCACCTCACTGGGACGTGCTGTACAGGGCCCGCGCGACCTGCGCGAACAGGCCCTTCGGGTGGTTGCGGAACATCGGCTCGGTGCCGAACAGCACCACGCGCGCCCCGCGCTCGTCCTGGCCGCTGACGACCGCCGCCTGGCCCTTGGCGGCGTCCTGGCCGCCGGAGCCGTCCTGGTTCGGGCGCCAGTGCCCGGACACGAACGCCTCGTAGGTCTGCTCGGCCTTCACCTCGGGACCCAGCCCGGTGAACCAGCGCGGCGAGTACACGAACCCGTGCTCGCCCGAGGCCATCCTGACCACGCCGTTGGCGTCGCCGCGCCCGGCCACCGAGGTGACGGTCAGGAGCCCGGCGGCGGCGTTGAAGGTCGCGCCCGTGCCGCCGCGGGTGACGACGCCACCCTTGGCCAGGAAGGCGTCGATCGCGGCCTTGGCCGCCGGGTTGAGCGCGGTGTAGGACAGGCCGCTGGCGACGAACAGGACGTCCACGGCGTTCCAGTCGAATCCGGCGTTGGCCAGGGTCGTGGAGACCGGTGTCACCGCGAAGCCCATCTCGCGCAGCGTGAACAGCTCGTCTGCCGAGGCCGCCGCGGCGATCCTGACCGGGGCGAGCTTGGGGCCGCCCGCCGTACCCGCTCGGGAGAATCGCACGCCGTAGCGCTGGGCGACCTCGCGGGCGGCGGCGCGCGCCGAGCGGGGCAGCGTGGCGGTGTCGCCCGCCCAGGTGACCTCGACGCCGCGGGCGAGCAGCGCGTTGAGCGCCTGCGCGTCGCGGCCGTCGGCGACCCTGAGCGCGAGCGGGCCGTCGCCGTGCGGGACGTAGCCGGTGGAAGCCGCGGAACGGACCGGCTCCGCGAGCACGCGCAGGTCGCGCACGGAGGTGACGCCGGCGCCCCAGAGCAGGGCGTGGCTCCAGCCCGAGATGTCGTACATGGCGTCGACGCGCGGGCTGATGTCCGCGCCGGGCTCCAGCATCACGTTGGCCAGGCCGCGCTTGGGCTGGCGCATGTCGACCACGTACGTGCCGGACGGGTAGAAGCGGCCGCCCGCGCGGAAGGGCAGGATCGCCCGCTCCACCTCCACGTCGTTGGCGATCAGGTGGTCCACCAGCCGGGCCGCCGCCGGGGTGCCCTCGGGGATCACGTAGCCGCGCGGGTAGGTGGTGGTGTAGACGTCCTCGGGGCCGAAGCCGGGCACGATGCCGAGCGGGACCGTCCTGGACGGCTCGCCGGCCGCGCCGCGGCGGAAGACCTCGGTCTGGTCGGCGATGAGCTTGTCGTGGTTGGCCAGGACGTGGCCGTAGGTGGCGCGCACGGCCGCGGCGGCCACGTCGGTGTTGATCCGGGAACGGCGGCGCAGCTCCTCGACCGGCAGGTTGGTGTAGTCGGAGCCGTTGACGCGCAGCGGGATCTCCACCGTGTGCGCGGCGACCGCGCCATGGAAGGGCGCGTACTGCGGGGTGAAGATCGGGGGCCAGTCGTCCCAGCCCTCCTCGGAGTCGCGGAAGGGGATCTGGACGGGGAAGACGCCGTCCTTCTCCGGGGTGTAGCCCAGGGCGTTGACCCCCGCCTCCATGCCGAGGCCGTTGGCGTAGGTGTTGGTGATGAACAGGTCGTACTCGTAGTTGGCGCCGTGGGGCGGTGTGGTCGGCTCGATCAGCGTGCCGTTGACGTAGCCGTGCAGGTCGAGCATGGCGACCGGCTGCGTGTCGATCATGATCTGCCGCATGGCCCTGGCCTCGGGCTGGGAGGCGGTGATCATGTCGCGGTTGAGGTCGAAGCCGTTGCCGTTGGGGCGCTGGCCGAGGACTCTGCCGTCGGGGTTGGCGGTGATGTTGAAGTACAGGCGGGCGCGCTTGAGCAGGGTGGCCGCCTGCGGGCTGGTGGCCAGTTCCTCGATCACCCGGAGGGAGGCGTCGGTGCCCTCCCACTCGTTGCCGTGGATGTTGCCGTTGATGAAGATCGGCGTTTTATAGCGATTTTTCGGGACTTTTCGCCCCGATTCGATCTGGCGGCGCAGGCGTTCCTGCTCGCGGACCTCAGCGGGGCTCTCCGGCGCGGTGACCGTCACGAAGTAGAGGTCGCGCCCGCCCGCCGAGCGGCCGAGGACCTCGGCGCTCACACGGTCGCCGAGCGCCTGCAGCGCGTTCAGCTTCGCCGCGATCGCGTGGTGCGGGATCAGGCCCAGCTTGATCGAGGCGTCCGCGGGGTTCTCCGGCGGGAGGGGGAGCTGGTTCTTGCGGGGATAACCCCTGGTCTTGTCGTGATGGTACGGCGCGGCCGCCTGGGCCTTCAGCGCCGCGGTCGCATCCTCGACCAGGGCGGCTTCCTCGTTGCGCTCGGGGCCGTTGCCGAAGTCCCTGACCGCCGGGGACGGCGTGGGGACGGGGGCGGCGGCAGCCGTACCGGCTGGCAGGAGGAGGACCGATAACAGGGCTAAGAGGGTGGTTCTGCGCATGATCGAGCGTGACATGTCCGGGCCGACATGGCGAGAGGAAATGTCGGCCCCACCTCCTAAGCTGTGCACATGGCACGGGCAAATGAGCAGGCGGCGGCCGCCCTTCAGGAATACGCAGAGCTGTTCGCGCTGACCGGGGGCGACGCCTTCCGGGTGCGCAGCTACCAGAAGGCGGTCAAGGCGATCGCCGGCTTCCCCGAGGACATCGCGCAGGTCGACGTCCGCAAGGTGCCGGGCGTGGGTGAGGCGATCGCGCTGAAGATCGAGGAGTTCCTGGAGCGCGGCAGCTTCCGGCAGCTCGACGCCCTGCGCGCGAAGGTGCCCGACGGCGTGCGCCGGCTGACGAGCGTGCCGACGCTGGGGCCGAAGACGGCCATCATGCTGTTCGAGGACTTCGGCATCGACTCGCCCGCCGCGCTGGCCGAGGCGATCGCCGCGGGCCGCCTCGACGGGGTCAAGGGGCTCGGGCCGAAGACGCTGGCCAATCTGGCCAAGGGCATCGAGCAGATGGAGCAGGCCGGGCGGCGGGTGCACGTCGGCGTCGCGATGTCGCTGGCCGAGCAGGTGATCGCGTCGCTGTCCGACCTGGCCACGCGCATCGACTACGCGGGCTCGCTGCGCCGGATGAAGGACACGATCGGCGACATCGACATCCTCGCGGTGGCGCCGGTCGAGATCATGGAGCGCTTCCGCGCGCAGCCGTACGTGGCCGAGGTCATCGCGGCGGGCGACAAGAAGACCTCCATCCGCACCACCGCGGGCGTCCAGGTGGACCTGCGCGTGGTCCCGGAGGAGTCGTGGGGCGCCGCGATGCAATACTTCACCGGCTCCAAGGAGCACAACGTCACCATCCGCGAGATCGCGGTGAAGAAGGGCTGGAAGCTCTCCGAGTACGGGCTGTTCGAGGGTGATCGGGTCCTGGCCGCCACCACGGAGCAGGACATCTACACCGCGCTCGGCATGCAGTTCGTGCCCCCGCCCATGCGCGAGGACGGGGGCGAGGTGAAGCTGGCCCTGAAGGGCGAGCTCCCGGCCCTGGTCGAGCTGGCCGACCTGAAGGGCGACCTGCACACCCACACCAACCTGACCGACGGCATCGCCTCGCTGGAGGAGATGGTCGCCGCCGCGCACGCGCTCGGCTACTCCTACTACGCCATCACCGACCACGCCCCCGACCTGACCATGCAGCGCATGACGCTGGAGAAGGCGCTGGAGCAGCGCGAGCAGATCAGGAAGCTGCAGGAGTCCTATCCGGGAATGCGGCTGCTGCACGGCAGCGAGCTCAACATCGCGCCCGACGGCTCGGTCGACTGGCCGGAGGAGATCCTGGCCGGGTTCGACGTCTGCGTGGCCTCGGTCCACTCCCACTTCACGCAGTCGCGCGAGGAGATGACCCGCCGGTTCATCGCCGCCTGCGAGAACCCGTACGTGGACGTCATCGGGCATCCGACCACGCGCAAGATCGGCAAGCGCCAGCCGGTGGAGGCCGACTGGGACGCCGTGTTCGCCGCCGCCGCGCGCACCGGCACGGTCATGGAGATCGACGCCTACCCCGACCGCAGCGACCTTCCCTCCGACCTGGTCCGGCTGGCCAGGCATCATGGGGTGAAGTTCTCCATCGACAGCGACTCGCATGCCGTACCGCATCTGAAGAACCAGCGTTTCGGCGTCGGCATCGCCCAGCGCGCGTGGCTGACGACCGACGACGTGGTCAACACCTGGCCGGTGGAGCGCCTGCTCGCCTACATCCGCCCTTAGGGGGAGACGTGCTTGATCTCCGGGTGGCGGGGTGAGGGGCGGTCCAGGAGGGGCTGGGGCTTCTTGCGCAGGTGCAGGTCGAGGAAGGCGCCGACGTAGGTCCTGGTGAGCTCCCAGGAGCGGGGCCCCGGCACCTGGGCGCCGGTGTCGAGCCCGAGCTGCGCGGCCAGCGGCCCGAGGTCGTTGAACGACTCGTGCTGCGCGCCGGTCATCAGCAGCCAGCGCTTCCAGCCGGTCAGGCGCTTCCAGGCGGCTTCCCAGGTGGCGGTCTCGGCGCTGCCGGATCCCGGGGTATAGGTGGCGGGCTTGCCGAGGAACATGAACGGCCGCGCGAGGTCGGTTTCCGGTACGCCCGGCGGGACGGTGCCGTCGATGTCGATCCCGGCGCGGATCCTGCCGTCCTTGACCATCGCGGCGAGGTTGCTCGCGCCGCCCAGGGAGTGGCCGGCCATCGCGACCTTGGACCGGTCGATCAGCGCGGCGCCCTTCCAGGCGCCCTTGGCGGTCAGCCGGTCGATCACGAACGAGACGTCGGCCGCCCGCCCCTTGGCCGCCTTCGTGAACGTCGCGGGCTCGCGCTCGCCGTCGCAGGGCACGCAGGTGGTGACCCGTCCGTCGGGGAAGGCCGTGGCGATGCTCTCATAGGTGTGGTCGATGCCGGCCACCACGTAGCCCCGGCTGGCCAGGTCCTCGGCGAGCGCGGTCAGCGTGGCGCGGGGCTTCTTGAACCCGGGCGAGAGCACCACGAGCGGCAGGCTGTGCTTGCGTCCGCGCGGTTTCACGCCGGTGTGGGCGTTGGTGCGCGTGGTGGCGAGGATGCCGGGCTTCACGCCGGTGATCCCGCCGTCCTTGAGCAGCAGCTCCGACTCCTTCGCCGTCAGGTACGGCGCCCGCCGCCCGCCCGGCGACGTGGCCGGGTACCAGACGGTGACCATGAGCTCCCGCATCTTGACGGAGGGCACCCAGGGGTCGGGGCGGGAGGTGTCCTTGAGGTGGAGGGACGTGGTGCCGACCGCCAGCGAGCCGGTCGGTTTCGGCAGGCGCGGTGTCGCGGCGGAGATCGTTGCGGCGGCAGAGGCAGAGGCCGAGGCCGAGGTGGCGGCGGTGGCCGGGGTGGCCGTGGCCAGAGGTGACAGCAGGCTCGTGACGACCATCAAGCCGCCCAAGGCACGACTATGCATGAAATATCCCCGTTTCTCGTGTGAAGTGGGGACGACGCTAGGGGCGGGGGATCGGCGGGCGCGTCGGCCGTGACGGCGATGTCGGCTACCTCCCGGGGATGATCCGCCGGGACGTCATCCTCGCGATGTACGCCTGCCGGACCACCGCCCCGGTCACTCGGGACGATGCGCGGACAGCCCGGCAAACGCGACAATACGCAGGTGACAGCTGATGAACGGCGGCTCTGGTGGCAGCACGTGCGCGGTCTGCTGCGGCCGGAGACACCGGTCGCCCGGCCGTCCCGCGCGGCGCTCGTCACCGACCTGCTGCTCGCGATCGCCCTGACCGTCGTGGCGGTGTTCGCGACGGCGAGCCTGGACGAGGCCGACCGTGGCGCCGCGCCCCACCCGGTGTCGGACCTGCTCCGCCTCCGCCACGACCCGGCACCCCAGTCCGCCCATCCGTCCGCGACCCGGGCACTTCCGCTACCGCCCCCGACCCTGCCGCCTCCGACCCTGCCGCCCCCGACGCCGCCGGCCACGCCCCCGGCCCTGCCGACGACGCCCGAGCTCCCGGCGCCGCCGACGACGCCCAAGCTCCCGGAACCGCCGGCCACGCCCGAGCTGCCGACGCCGCCGGTTCTGCCGGCCGTGACCCCACCGCTCACGACTCCGCCGACGGGCGGGCCGGTGGGCGCGATGCCGTCGCCCGAGCCGGTGGTGCCCGTTCCCGACGAGGACGCCGGTCTGGCGGTGCTGCTGGTGGTGCTCGGCACGCTGCCGCTGGCGGCCCGCCGCCGCTTCCCGCTCACGACCTTCTGGGCCGTGGTGCCGGCGACGCTGGCCATGGACGGGGGAGAGACCTGGATCACCGTCCTGGCCTGCGTCGTCGCCGCCTACAGCGCGCTCGCGCACAGCCGCCACCGGGTGGCCGCGGCAGCGGGGCTCCTGCTGGCGGCCGTGCTCGCGGGCGCCGCCGGCGCGGACATCGTGCCGAGCCTGCCGAGCTGGCTGGGGCCGTACGTGGTGCTGCTCAGCGCGGGTGCGCTCGCGGTGTTCGTGCGGTTCTGGCAGCGCAACCGCGAGCGCCTCGACGCGCTGCGACGGGACCGGGACGAGGGCGCGCGCAGGGCGGTCCAGGCCGAGCGCGACCGGATCGCGGGCGAACTGCACGACGTGGTGACCCACAATGTGAGCGTGATGGTGATCCAGGCCGGGGCCGCGCGCAAGGTGATGGACGCGCATCCCGAGCAGTCGAAGCAGGCCCTGGTGGCGATCGAGGCCAGCGGCCGGGCCGCCATGGCCGAACTGCGCAACGTGATGGGCCTGCTCGCCGCGTCGGAAGAGCTTCCCGGCGGGCTCGAACCGCAGCCGGGAATCGGCCGGCTCGACGGTCTCATCGAGCGGGTACGCGCCGCCGGGCTCCAGGTCGAGGCCAGGGTCGAGGCCGGCCTCCAGCCTCTGCCTCCGGGTGTGGACCTGGCGGTCTACCGTGTCGTACAGGAGGCGTTGACGAACACGATGAAGCACGCGGCGGGCGCGGCGGCCACCGTCACGGTCGCCCGCGCGGGCGACTTCCTGGAGGTCGAGGTCGGCGACACCGGCGGCGGCCCGGCCGCGGGGCCCGGCACCGGCCAGGGCCGCGGCCTCATCGGGCTGCGCGAGCGGCTCGCCCTGTACGGCGGGACCCTGGAGACCACCAGCGGGCCGGACGGCTACCGGCTCAGGGCCCGCATCCCCTGGACCGCCGCGTGACCCCGCCGCCACCGCTGCGCGCGGTCATCGCCGACGACCAGGCGCTGGTCCGCACCGGGTTCCGGATGATCCTGACGGCCGACGGCATCGAGGTGGTGGCCGAGGCGGCGGACGGGGCCGAGGCCGTCGCCGCGGTCCGGCGCACTCGGCCCGACGTCGTGCTCATGGACATCCGCATGCCGGGAACCGACGGCATCGAGGCCACCCGGCGGATCGTGACCGGCGGCGCGGACGACACCCGGGTGCTCATCCTGACCACCTACGACCTCGACCAGTACGTCTACGCCGCGCTCACCGCCGGAGCCAGCGGCTTCCTGCTCAAGGACGTCACCCCCGAGCACCTGGTGGCCTCGGTCCGGCTGGTCCGCTCCGGTGACGCGCTGCTCGCGCCCACGATCACCCGCCGTCTGGTGGAGCGCTTCGCCCGCCGCGACGACGCCCGCGCGGCCCTGCATCGCGACCTGTCCGGGCTGACGCCGCGCGAGCTGGAGGTCCTGCGCCTGCTGGCCACCGGCCTGAGCAACGCCGAACTGGCCGACCGGCTGACGCTCAGCGCGACCACGGTGAAGACGCACGTGGCCCGCATCCTGTCCAAGCTCGGCCTGCGTGACCGCGTGCAGGCGGTCGTGCTCGCGTACGAGACCGGCCTGATCTCCCCGGGCGGGCGGCCAGGCGACGTCTAGAGCCGCCTGGACTGGGCCTTACGGTGTACGGGTAAAGTGCTGGGGTGCCTCTTTGGACCGACGAAGAAACCGACGAGCAGCCCCGTGTCCCGCTGAGCCGCAGGCGGGTGCTGCGCGCCGCCGTCGAACTGGCCGACCGGGCCGGGCTCGACGCGCTGACGATGCGGCGGGTGGCGCAGGAGCTCGGGGTGGAGCCGATGTCGCTGTACCACCATGTCGCCAACAAGGAGGCGATCCTCGACGGGGTCGTCGAGATGGTGATCGGGGAGATCCTCGGGGTGGTCGAGGTCGCCGAGGGGCCGGATCCGGCCGGTGACTGGCAGGCGGCGTTGCGGGGGCGGATTCTCGCCGCGCGCGAGGTGTTGCTGCGGCACAAGTGGGCGCCGGGCGTGATCCAGACGCGCTCGTCGCTCAGCGAGGCGGCGATCGCCTACTACGAGGGCGTGCTCGGGATTCTGCGGGCGGGCGGGTTCACCTACGATCTGGCGCACCACGCGCTGCACGCGCTGGGCAGCCGGGCGATGGGGTTCACGCAGGAGTTGTTCGAGCCGGACGACCCGGCCGACGACATGGACGAGGCGATGATGGAACAGATGGGTATGAAATATCCCCATCTGGCCGGGATGATGGCGGCGATCGCCCACGAAGCCCCCGAAACCACGCTGAGCTGGTGCGATGACAACACGGAGTTCTCCTTCGCGCTCGATCTGATCCTTGAGGGACTGGAGCGCCGCCGGCTCGGCTGAGAGCCGTCTCAGGCTGGGACTTGACAACCTTACGTCGTACGACAACCTTATGACGTATGGCAACCTTACGACGTACGAAGGCTTGGGTCTGGGAGCGGTACGGCTCGCCGGACGTCCTGGCCCTGCGCGAGGTCGACGAGCCCGAGCCCGGGCGCCACGAGGTCCTGGTCCGGGTACGGGCCGCCGCCGTCAATCCCTACGACTGGCGCCACCTGCGCTCGGACCCGCACCTGGTGCGCCTCTCCGCCGGGCTGCGGCGGCCCAAGCCGGGGTCGATCCTCGGCGCCGACCTGGCCGGGGTCGTCGAGCGGGTGGGGGCCGACGTGCGCGGCCTCGCCGTGGGTGACGAGGTGTTCGGAGGTGTACGGCTGGGCGCGTTCGCCGAGGCGGTAGCCGTACCCCAGGAGACGCTTGTCCCGAAGCCGGAGGACGTGAGCTTCGAGGCGGCGGCGGCCGTGCCCATGGCGGGGCAGACCGCGCTGAAGGCGCTCGACGGGCTCGTGGCCGGGCAGCGGGTGCTGGTCAACGGGGCCTCGGGGGGCATCGGCACCTTCACCGTCCAGCTCGCCAAGGCGCTCGGGGCGCACGTCACCGGCGTGTGCGGCGCCCACAACGCCGACCTGGTCCGCTCGCTCGGCGCCGACGAGGTCGTGGACTACAACCGCGAGGACTTCACCCGGCCGATCGAGCGCTACGACCTGCTGGTGGACCTGGTCGGCAACCGTTCACTCAAGGAATTCAGGCGCGCGCTGACGCCGAAGGGCACGCTGGCGCTCGTCGGCGGCCTGTCCTCCGGCGGCGGGCGGGTGCTCGGGCCCTTGGTGCAGGTGGTCAAGGGCATGGTCGTGGCGAGGTTCGTCGGGCAGCGGATCACCGGAGTCTCGTGGAAGCCGGGCAAGCAGGCGCTGAACCACCTGGCCGAGCTGCTCGCGGCCAAGGAGATCGTGCCGGTCGTCGACCGCGTGTACCCGCTGGCCGAGGTCCCGGAGGCGATCCGGTACGTCGAGAGCATGCGGGCCCGCGGCAAGGTCGTCATCACCATCGGACAGGGGGAAACTCGATGAAGGTCTGTATTGTCGGCGCCTCGGGCAAGCTGGGGCGGTACATGGTCCGGCACGCGCTGGAACGCGGCTACGAGGTCGTCGGCGTCTGCCGGAAGAAGAGCGTCGGCAAGCTCGACGCCGTCAAGGACCGCATCACCATCGTCCCCGGCGACACCAACGACCGGCGGGTCATCGAACGCGCGGTCGCCGGGTGCGACGGAGTTCTCACGGTCCTGGTGCCGTGGGGGATGCGGAAATACTCCAGCGGCACCGCCCAGGCGGTCATGGACTACGCGCGGCCGGGCGCCCGCCTGGTGTTCTCCTGCGGGTGGCACATCACCCGCGACGGCAAGGACGTCTACACGTGGCAACTGCGGACGTTCGCCGCGGTGTTCGGCGTGCTCGCCCGGCTGGTCCGCTTCGCCGACCTGCGCGACCAGGTGGAGGCCTGCCGGCGTATCTTCGCCAGCGACACCCGGTGGACGGTGGTGCGGGGCAGCGACCTGGAAGAGGGCGAGAGCCAGGGGCTGCCCGTGTGGAGCCGGCACGTGGGCGACCCCGTCCTGGCCGGCAACCTCACCCGGCGCATCGACTTCGCCCTGTTCATGGTGGACGCGCTCACCAACGACGAACTCGTGCACGAGGCGCCCGCGATCGTCGGCCGCGAGACGGCGTCGGCCCGCGCCCACGCGCGGACACTCGGTTAGCCCGCCGCCGGGACCTGGCCGGCCAGCCACTCGTCGAACGTGGTCGGCATGATCCGGGCTCCCTCGCCGGGCAGCATGACATCGCCCGCCAAGTCCGGGCCGAAGATGCCCGACCACGTCGGCACCAGCACGATCTCCTGGCCGCGCGCCGCGTACGTGCGCCGCGCCATGTCGACCAGGTCCTGCTGGTCAGGCCCCGCGATGTCGGCGTAGCGGCCCCGCGGCTCGCCGGTGGCGACCTCGGCCAGGACGGCGGCCACATCAGCGGGGGCGATCGGCCGCATGAGCAGCGGGGCGACACGGGCGACGCCGTCCCGCTCGTCCCAGCTCGCGGCCATCGCGGGGAAGTCGTGGAACTGCGTGGCCGGCACGATGGTCCACGGCACGGGGCCCGCCGACACGAGACGTTCCTGCTCGCGCTTGCCGGCGTAGTGGGCGTTGCCGCCGGTGCGGTGGAGGCCGGCGATCGAGAGCAGCACGTGGTGGCGGACGCCGGCCCGCCGCTCGGCGGCGAGCAGGTTGCCGGTGGCGCCGGCGAAGAACGCCACCGTCTCGGCCTCGCCCGCCCCGGGCATGCTGATGGCGTCGACGACCGCCTCGACGCCGGTCAGCGCCTCGTCCAGGCCCTTGCCCGTGGACAGGTCCACGCCCAGCGAGCGGCTGATGCCGACGACCTCGTGCCCGTCCTTTTCGAGGGCGGTGATGGTGAGGGCGCCGATGTTTCCGGTCGCGCCGGCTACTGCGATGCGCATGATGATCTCTCCTCGTCTCGACGTGACACTATCATGGACTAAATGGGTCCTTAATATCTCCTATAGACTCATGGGCGTGAAGTTGCCTGTGAGCACGGAATGGGTCCTGCACTGTGCCACGACGCTGGCGCAGCTCGAACCGGGGGCGAGCGCGTCCACGACCCAGCTCGCCCAGTACTTCGACCTGCCCGTGCCCTACCTCGCCAAGCAGCTGAAGGCGCTCGTCAAGGCCGGGCTGCTGAGCGCCAGCACGGGGCCGCGGGGCGGGTTCCGGCTGGCACGGGCGGCGGGCGAGATCACCATGCTGCAGGTGGTGGAGGCGGTGGACGGGACGTCGTCGCCGTACGAGTGCCGGGAGATCCGGCAGCAGGGGCGGGGGGCGCTGCCGCCGGAGGAGTGCCGGGCCCCGTGCGTCCTGGCCGTCAAGATGGCGGAGGCACACCAGGCCTGGCGCCGCACCCTCGCTGCCACCACGCTGGCCGACATCCTCGCCGACATCCCCCCAACCGCCCCCGCCCGCACCCGCCACCGCCTCACGACCCTCACCTAACGCCCCACCGTTCTCCGGTACGGCCCGCCGGGTGGGCCGAGCCACGGGAGCGGAACGTCCGGCGGGAGGCCCGCGGCGCGCACTCGGGCCCTCACCTGGAAGGCACCGAGGCGGGATGCCCGGCGCGAGGGGCGGTGGTGCGGCCGGTTGCCAGGAGCCGAGATCCCGGGAGGCCGGGGTCAGGTGAGGAGGCTGGCGGCGTAGAGGGCGTAGACGGTGGCGCAGCGGCGCATGGCGGCCTCGTCGATGTACTCCTCGGGGCCGTGGGAGACGTCCAGGCGGCCGGCGCCGTATCCGAAGGACGGGATGCCGAGCTGGGCGTACCAGCGGATCTCCAGGATGCCCGCGCACATCTCGAACCGGGCGGGCTCGCCCGTGACCGCGGTCACCACGCGGGCCAGTTCGGCGGCGGCCGGGTGGGCGGGGTCGGTGGCGGCGGAGGGCTGGAGCTGGCTCGTCTTGACGGTGACGTCGGCGCCGATCTCACCGGCGGCGTGCTCGATCAGCGTGGTCAGGCGCTTGAGTTCGCCCTCCAGGTCTTCCTCCGGGTTGTAGCGGCCGTCGACGGTGAAGTAGGCGGAGCCGGGCACGACGTTGAAGTTGGACCCGGCCGCCGACCGGCCGCCGACCGGCCGCCGACCACGAGCATGGTGCCGCGCGCGTCGGCGGGGTTCATGGGGTACGCGGTCGGCCGCCCGGCCATCTCCGTGGCGTAGTCCTGGACCGGGCGGGCCACGTGGAGCATGTGCCAGAAGGCGTTGACGCCGAGGTTCGCCTGCCCGACGTGGGCTTCGCGGCCGGCCACGTCCACGCGCAGCGAGACGGCGCCGCGGGCGGCGTTCCAGATGCCGCCGCCGCTGGGCTCGGCGGTGAGCATGGCCAGCGCGGACGGGTCGATGAGCCCGGCCTCGCGCAGGTGTCCGGAGCCGTTGACGCTGCCGGTCTCCTCGTCGCACACGAGGTGGATGACGATGCGGCCGCCGCCGAGGAGGCCGAGTTCGCGGGCGGCGGCGGCGCCGTACAGCATGCTGACGATGCCGCCCTTCATGTCGGCGGTGCCGCGGCCGATGATGCGGCCGTCGCGGCGTTCGGCGGTGAACTGGGCGCGGTCCTGGGCGGGGACGACGTCGAAGTGGCCGTGGAAGTAGAGGAGCCGGGCGCCTTCTCCGGCGGTGCCGCGTACGACGCACGGTTCCTCCAGGTGGCCGGGGGCGCCGGGGATGGGGAGGATCTCGGGGGACAGGCCCAGGCGGGACATCTCCTCGCGCAGGATCGCGGCGCACCGGCCCAGCGCGCGGCCGGGCGGGTTCTCGGAGTCCACGGCCACCAGGCGGGTCAGCAGCGCGGCCATGTCGTCGGCGCGGGCGTCCAGCCAGTCCTGGACCTGGGCGGCGGGGTTCGTCATGATCTGTCGCCTTCCTTGGGGCATGCCGAAAACCGGGCTCGAAGTGGGGGATCCAGCGAAATTCTAGTGCGGAACGGACCTCATATGGTTTCCACTTATGGCGCTATCGTGGCCTTGTGAGTAATGAATATGTACTTGATGCCATTGATCGTGAAATATTGTTTCAGCTCCAGCAGGACGGCCGGTTGAGCAACGTCGAGCTGGCCCGGCGGGTGGGGCTCACACCCCCGCCGTGCCTGCGCCGGGTCAAGCGGCTGGAGGAGGCGGGGGTGATCAGCGGATACCGGGCGACGGTCGACCACGAGATCCTCGGCGCCGGTCTGGAAGTGATCGTCTCGATCGAGGTGAGCGTCAGCGACCTGAAGACGCTGGAGGAACTGGAGAGGACGATCGCGGCCTACGAGGAGGTCGTGGAGTTCCGGCGGCTGTTCGCCACACCCGACTACCACCTGCGCGTGCTCGTGGCCGACTACGCCGCCTACGAGGCGTTCCAGACCGGGAAGATCATCGGCATTCCCGGCGTCGCCCGCGTGATCTCCCAGCCCACGATGAAGAAGATCAAGGTGCTCGGATGATCCGGTCCCGGCGCTCGGGGCCGTGCTGGAGATGGGGTTGTGCGGCTAGGGGACGATCATCGTGACGCCGGGCACCGAGCCGATGGCGGCCAGTGCCTTGCCCGCGTCGGCCAGGCCGATGGTGCGGGTGACGAGCTGGTCGGGGTGCAGGATGCCGGCCCTGATCAGCTCCAGCATCCTCGGGTAGGCGTGGGCGGCCATGCCGTGGCTGCCGAGCAGCCGCAGTTCGTGGGCGATCACGCGGCCCATCGGGATCGGCGTCGCCGCGTCCGGCAGAAGGCCGACCTGGACGTGCCGTCCCCGGCGGCGCAGCGACTCGACGGAGGCCGCGCAGGTGGCCGGGCTGCCGAGGGCGTCGAGGGAGACGTGCGCGCCGCCCCTGGTCAGCTCCCTGACCTGGGCGGCGGCGTCACCGGCCGAGGCGTTGACGAAATGGGTGGCGCCGGCGCGTTCGGCCAGGTGGAGGGCGTCGGTGCTGATGTCCACGGCCACGACCCGGCCGCCCGCGGCGGTGGCGATCATGATCGCGGACAGGCCCACGCCGCCGCAGCCGTGCACGGCCACCCACTCGCCGGGGCGTACGTCGCCGACCTCGGTGACGGCCCGGAAGGAGGTGGCGAAGCGGCAGCCGAGCCCGGCGGCCGTGGTGAAGTCCATCTCCTCCGGCACCGGGATGAGGTTGACGTCGGCGTGGTCGATGGCCACGTACTCGGCGAAGGAGCCCCAATGGGTGAAGCCGGGCTGGGTCTGCCGTTCGCACACCTGCTGGTCTCCGGCGGCGCAGGCCGTACAGGATCCGCAGGCGCAGATGAACGGGACGGTCACCCGCGCGCCCTCGGACCAGCCGCGCACCAGGGAGCCGGTGGCGACGACCACGCCGGCCAGCTCGTGCCCGGGTACGTGCGGGAACGCGGTGATGTCGGGGTCGTGTCCCTGCCAGCCGTGCCAGTCACTGCGGCACAGGCCTGTCGCCTCGACCCTGATCACCGCCCCGTAGGGCGTGGGCGCCGGATCGGGGAGCTCGCGCAGGTCCAGCTCGCCGCCGAAGATGTCAAAGGCTACCGCTCGCATCTCATGAGCTTAGGGTCACCTGCCGCAACCTGCGCAAGGCCTGGTGAGAGGGGGAGCCGGGTTCGGTGGTGTAGAGGACCAGGCGCAGGTCGTCGCGGTCGGGCACGGGCACGACCTGGCAGAGCGTGTCGATGGTGCCGACGACGCTGTGGTGGATGAGCTTGCGCTGCTCCCTGCGCACCGCCACCTCGTGCTGGTCCCACAGGGCGGCGAACTCCGGGCTGCAGGCCAGCATCTCCGCCACCAGCGCCTGGATCTCGGGGTCGTCGGGATAGCGTCCCGCGGCCCAGCGCAGGTCGGCCACGGAGGCGCGGGCGAAGCGGCCCTTCTCCTCGTAGGTGAGGTGCTCGGCCAGGTCGGGGGCGCGGAAGACCCAGCGGATGACGTTGAGGTCGTCGCGCGGCCGGGAGTCGAGGTCGCCCATGAGCAGGTTGGCCATCGGGTTCCAGGCGAGGATGTCGTACTTGGCGTCGAGGACGTAGGCGGGGACCTCCTCCAGGAACGCGATGAGGTGCAGCGTGCCGGCGGGCACGTCGCCGCGCCGCCGGGGCGTCTCCAGCCGCGCTCCGGCCAGGTGGAACAGGTGGGCCCGCTCGTCGGCGGTGAGCATGAGCGCCCTGGCCAGCGCGTTGAGCACCTGGCGCGAGGGGTGCGGGCCGCGGGCCTGCTCCAGCCGGATGTAGTAGTCGATCGACATGCCGGCGAGCTGGGCGACCTCCTGGCGGCGCAGGCCGGGGGTGCGGCGGCGCCCGCCCTCGGGCAGGCCCGCCTCGCGCGGGGCGAGGCGGGCACGTCTGCTGCGCAGGAAGGCGGCCAGTTCTTCGCGGTTCATGTCCTTCATCCTCCGTCATCGGCGGCGCGTGAGGGTGGTACCGCCGATCCCAGTCTCGGGAGGTCTCTCCCGCGCGCGCTCGGCCGGGGCGAATCTCGACGGCATGACGACAGCTCTCATCACAGGCGCGAACAAGGGAATCGGCTTCGAGATCGCCCGGCTGCTCGGCGAGCGCGGCGTCACCGCCGTCGTCGGGGCGCGCGACGAGGAGCGCGGGCGGGCCGCCGCCGGGCGGATCGGCCAGCCGTACGTGCGGCTCGACGTCACCGACGCGGCGAGCGTGCGGGCGGCGGCGAAGTGGCTGGAGGAGGAGTACGGCACGCTGGACATCCTGGTCAACAACGCCGGCATCGTCGTGGCGCAGGAGGACCCGCGCCCGAGCGCCACCGAGGCCGCGGTGCTCAGGCAGGTGTACGAGACGAACGTGCTCGGCGTGGTCACGGTCACCAACGCCATGCTGCCGCTGCTGCGCCGCGCGCCCGCCGGCCGGATCGTGAACATGTCGAGCGAGCTCGGCTCGCTGTCCAGGGCGATCGACCCGGACGACCCGCTCTACCCGCACAACTACCTGGCCTACAACTCCTCCAAGTCCGCGCTCAACATGGTGACGATCTCCTACGCCAAGGAGCTCATGGACACCCCGATCAAGGTCAACGCCGCCAACCCCGGCTACTGCGCCACCGACCTCAACGGTCACACCGGCTCCCGCACCGCCGGGCAGGGCGCCGCCATCGCGCTCCACCTGGCGACGCTGGCTGAAGACGGGCCGAGCGGCGGCTACTTCGAGGACGCCGGTCCGGTGCCCTGGTAGGTGTGGACGCCCGCCCCCAGGACAGAAGGGAGGGATGGGACGAGACTTGGACAAGGAGCGGTTCTCCGAGGCGGAGTTCGCCCGGTTCGGAGAGCGGCTGGAGGAGCAGCTCGGCACGTTGCGCGCGCTGCTCGATAGGCCCGGCTTCGGCCAGGGCCCGACGACGCTCGGCGCCGAGCTTGAGCTCTTCCTCATCGACGAGAAGGGCCTGCCGCTGCCGCGCAACCAGGAGGTACGCGCCGCCCTCGACGACCCCCGCGTGGTGCTGGAGCTGGGCCGGTACAACCTGGAGATCAACCTGACACCGGTGCCGCTGGCCGGCCGGCCGTTCTCGGCCATGGGGGCGGAGATCCAGGAGACGCTGCTGAAGGCGGACGGCGCGGTCGAGGGCGGCGGGGCCCTGCCGATCGGCATCCTGCCCACGCTCGGCACCGGCGACTTCACCCGGCAGGCGATCAGCGACGAGAACCGCTACCGGGCGCTGAGCAGGGGCATCAGGAGGCTGCGCGTGGAGCCGTTCCTGGTGGTCATCGACGACCTGGAGCTGCAGGTGGAGGACGTCGTCCTGGAGGCGGCCAACACCTCCTGGCAGGTGCACCTGCGCACGCCGCCCGAGCGCTTCGCCCGGTTGTTCAACGCCGCGCAGCTGGCCACCGGGCCGGTGCTGGCCGCCTGCGGGAACTCGCCGCTGTTCCTGGGCCGCACGCTCTGGGAGGAGACGCGCATCGCGCTCATGGAGGAGGCGGCCGACGACCGGGACGTGGAGCGGCGCTTCAGAAGGGACGGGCGGGTCACGTTCGGCTCCGACTGGGTGCACGAGGGGGCGTATGAGCTGTTCGAGCGCTACGTCCGCGACTACGACCCCGTCATGCCGGATATGTCATCCGATGGGGAGCTGGCCGAGCTCCGGCTTCACCAGGGCACCGTCTGGCAGTGGAACCGGCCCGTCTACGACCCCGGCGACGGCGGCCACCTGCGGGTCGAGATGCGCGCCCTGCCCGCCGGGCCGAGCTGCGCGGACATGACCGCCAACACCGCGTTCCTGGTCGGGCTCACGCTGGCCTGCGCCGAGCACGACCTGACCGGCTACCGCTTCGCCGAGGCGTACCAGAACTTCTACCGGGCCGCCCAGAAGGGCCTGGACGCGCGGCTGTCCTGGCCGGGCCGCGAGGGCGAGCTGCCCGCCGCCGACCTGGTGCTCGCCCTGCTGCCCGAGGCCAGGGCCGCCCTGCTGGGGGCGGGGGTCGCGGCCGATGAGGCCGACCGGGCGCTCGGGGTGATCGAGCAGCGTGTACGGCTGCGCCGTACCGGATCGGCGTGGCAGCGCGAGGCGCTGGAACGCTACGACGGCGACGTGGAGCGGCTGGTGCGGCGCTACCGCGAGCTGGCGCTGTCCGGGCTGCCGGTGCACTTGTGGCGCTGAACGCAACTTCTGGCCCGCCCCATTCGTCAAACGGAGACAAAGGAGACGGATAAGCGAGGGGTACATGGCTACCACGGGAATGGTCCCGGCAGACGCGGCGCCCTTCGCGCTGCGGCAGGCGCCCGGCGAGCTCGCCGAGGGCGCGGCGAAGCTGGCCGGCGAGATCGGCAGCACCGGCGTCGAGGCGCTGCTCGCACAGGCCAACAGGACGGCCGTGCGCAAGGGCGCCGCGGCGGCGCTGGGCGCGATGAGCCCGAAGCCGCACGAGTGGTACGCCTTCGACGCCAAGGACCAGGCGACCGTCGACTGGTACCCGCAGGGGCTGACCGGCGGCGAGGACTCCGGCGAGGCGGGTGTGCCGGTGTTCGCGGTCAGCTGGTACTTCAAGCCGAAGGCGCCGGTGCCCGAGCGCGGCGTCCGGGTGACGTTCCTCAGCCCGTCCACGCTGAAGTACCAGCACGTGCTGCTGGTCGAGGCGAAGCCGGACGGCTCGTACGGGCCGATCGACATCCACGCGGGCGGCATCGCCTGGTACGGCGACCTGCTCTACGTGGCCGACACCAAGCGGGGCCTGCGCGTCTTCGACCTCAACACCATGCTGGACCTGCGCACCGCGCAGAAGGACCTCGGCGACGACAAGCGCGTGGGCCGCCACGGGGGCAGGTTCCACGCCTTCGGCTACCGCTACGTCGTCCCGCAGAGCGACTTCTGGCGGCTGGCCTCGCCGAGCGGCGCGATCTTCTCGTTCGTGGCGATCGACCGCAGCGCCGGTCCCGACCTGCTGATCACCGGCGAGTACGACCCGGACGGGCCCACCGGCCGGGTGGTCCGCTACGAGCTGGCCGGCAACCGGCCCGGCCCGGCCCGCGACTGCTTCCAGATGGGCGCCGCCAAGATCCAGGGCGCGGTCTCCCAGGGCGGCACGTGGTACCTCAGCCAGGCCTTCGACGCCGACAGGAACGGCAGGCTCCTGGTCACCAACGGCGCCAAGCTGAGCGCCCGGCCCTTCCCGATCGGTCCCGAGGACCTGACCGTGCAGGGCGGCAGGCTCTGGAGCGTCACGGAGTTCAAGAACCGGCGCGTGGTCTTCGGGGTCAGTCTCTGAGGTGCTTCATCAGCACCTCGCGGTAGGACCGGTCGAAGGCGTCGTAGCGTTCGCGCAGTTCGGCGCCCGGCCAGCCGGCGGGCAGCAGCGCCGGTGGCAACAGCGGGTCCTTCAGCAGGTGGCGCAGGACCGCGGCGGAGACGATGAAGCCCTCGGCCAGCCCGTCGGCCCGCTGCAGCTCCCGCTCCAGCGCGCGCGCCTCGGCCGCCCACCCGTCGAGATCCCACAGGAGGGGAGTGGGATCCCGGCGGGGGCGGCCGTCGACGAGCGTGCACTGCGCGGTGACGCTCTCCGGCCAGTCCCTGATGAGGTTGGCCGGGCGCATCCAGGTGCCCTCGCGCAGTTCGGCCAGGCGTAGCGCGCCCATCGCGTGGCGGAAGGCGGCCCGGTCGGCGGGGGCGCGCCGCTCGGCGGTCACCAGCGCGATCTCCCAGGCGCCGTCCCACGGCCTGGTGTGCGGGTCGCGGCTCTCGTCCTGCCTGCCCTGCCGTTCGAGCAGGCGTTCCGACAGGGTGTAACGGCCGTTCTGCTGGACCAGGTCGCCGGCGGCGACCATCCGGGACAGGGCCACCCGGACGGTTCCCTCGGCGATGCCGAACAGCTCGCCGATGCGCACGAGGTGGCGGGCGGCCAGCCGGGGCGGGTGGCTGCCGAGCAGGGCGCTGAGGACGGCGGACCGGGCACTGAGACTATTACGCTCTTCCATCGCGTGTTGAGTATATGTAACACTCCGAGCATGGGCCGCTATCTCATCGAACCGTTCGACAACAGTGACCGCTACGCGACCGAGCGCTACCAGGGCGCCGCCGGGCGCGACTGGTGGGCCATCGACCCCACGCTGCAGTTGCTCATGCGCCACCACCTCGGCGACGGTTACGCGTGGGCGGAGCCGTACCTGCGCAGGCTGGGCGTTGTCACCGGCGGCGTCGTTGCCGAGTGCGCGGAGGAGACCGACCGCAACCCGCCGCGGCTGGAGAAGTACGACAAGTGGGGCCGCGACGTCAGCCAGGTCGTCATGCCGCCCTCCTTCCACACCGCCCGCGCCGCGATGATGGCCGACAACTTCCTCGCGCCCGCCTTCGTGAAGGAGGCGCTCGACCACGGCGCCAACCCGGCCGCGCTCGGGGCCGCCTGGACCTACCTGCTCAACCAGGCCGACATCGGGATGGGCTGCGCGCTCGGCACCGGCGGCGACATGGTGGTGCAACTCGCCGAGAAGCACGCGCCCGCCGACGTACGCGACCGGGTGCGCGAGATCTTCGCCAACGGCTTCTACTCCGGCGAGGCCGCGCAGATGTTCACCGAGCGCACCGGCGGCTCCGACCTGGCCGCGCTGGAGACCACCGCCGTCCCCGACGGCGAGGCGTGGCGGCTGGACGGCTTCAAGTGGTTCGCCTCCAACGCCAACGGCTCCGCCTTCGTCGTGCTGGCCCGGCTGCCGTCAGAGGAGGTCAAGCCGTTCCTCGTGCTGTGGGAGCGGCGCGACGGCGCGCGCAACGGCGTGCGCATCCGCCGCCTCAAGGACAAGCTCGGCACCCGCTCGGTCGCCTCGGCCGAGGTCGAGTTCACCGGCGCCGAGGCGTTCCTGCTGTCCGGCTCGGGCTCCGGATCCGGCCTCGGCACGATGATGAAGCTCACCAACGCCTCCCGGCTCGGCGTGGCCATGATGGGCGTCGGCGTGGCCCGCCGCGCGCTGGTCGAGGCCGTCTGCTACGCCCGCGCCCGCGAGGCGTTCGGCAAGCCGCTCATCGCCCAGCCGCTCATGCGCCGCAAGCTCGCCGAGCTGATCGTCGAGGTCGAGGCGGCACAGGCCATGGTCTTCGACGGCCTGATCAACCGGCTGCGGCTCGGCCCCGCCGTGATCAAGCTGCGCACCGCCAGGCTCGGCGTCACCGCCGCCAGCGACGCCATCGAGGTGCACGGCGGCAACGGCTACATCGAGCAGTGGCCCGTCGCCCGCCTGCTGCGCGACGCCCAGGTCAACCCGATCTGGGAGGGCGGCGACAACATCCTCTGCCTGGACGTACGGCGGGCGATGCTCAAGGAGCAGGCCCACCTGCCCTTCCTCGACCGGCTGCGCGGCGCCGCCACCTCGCCCCTCACCCAGGAGCGCGTCGAGGACCTCGCCAAGGCCGTCGAGGCCTGGCTCGGGGCCCCCGATGAGGCCAGGCTCTACCCGCTGGCCCAGTTCATGGCCGACGTCTACGCCGCCGCGCTGCTGGAGGAGCAGGCCACGTGGGGCATCGACGACGAGCGCAAGGCGCTGGTGGCCCGCCTCTACGCCGAGGCGCACCTGGCCGAGCGCGGCCCGCTGCGCGGCCTGGACACCCCCCACGCCGACCACCTCGACGCGTTGCTGGCGGGGGCCATCGCGTGATCCGTACGGAGACCGCTCGCGGGCCGCCGAGGTGGTGCCGGACGAGCGGCTCCATGGGCACGCCACGGCGCCGGCGTCCCGGATGGCCTTGCTTCCCGGCGACCAGCTGGAGATGCTCAAGCTGCTGTGCGAGCGCGACGACCCGTTCGGCGACTACGGATCACGGAGGCGAGAGCCATGAGCGTCCGAGTGGAGCGTGCGGGCCCGGTGACCACGGTCGTGCTGTCGCGGCCGGAGGCGCGCAACGCCGTCGACAGGAAGATGGCCGACGCGCTGGTGTCGGCGTTCACCGAGTTCGAGGAGTCCGACGCGGCCGTCGCCGTGCTGTGGGGCGAGGGCGGCACGTTCTGCGCCGGCGCCGACCTCAAGCGGCTCGACAACCACGTCGGCGAGGAGGGCGACGGCCCGATGGGGCCGACCAGGATGCGCCTGTCCAAGCCGGTGATCGCCGCGGTGGCGGGCCACGCCGTCGCGGGCGGGCTGGAGCTGGCCCTCTGGTGCGACCTGCGGGTCGCCGAGCGCGACGCGGTCTTCGGGGTGTTCTGCCGCCGCTGGGGCGTGCCGCTCATCGACGGCGGCACGGTACGGCTGCCGCGCCTGATCGGCCTGTCGCGGGCCATGGACCTCATCCTCACCGGCCGCCCCGTCGAGGCCGGCGAGGCCCTGGACATGGGCCTGGCCAACCGCGTCGTGCCCACCGGCACCGCGCGGCGGGCGGCGGAGGAACTGGCCGCCGCCCTGGCCGCCTTCCCGCAGACGTGCCTGCGCGGCGACCGGCTCTCGGCCCTGGAGCAGGACGGCCTGCCCGAGCGCGAGGCCATGGTCAACGAGCTGCGCCACGGCATGATCTCGCTGGAGGACGGGCTGGCGGGGGCCGCCAGGTTCGCCTCGGGGGAGGGCCGGCACGGCCGCTTCTCCTAGCGCTGCGTCTGCGGGTTGAACTCGCCGGGTCCGGCCGGCTCGAACGGCACGCCGGTCAGCTTCAGCACGTCCAGGCCGGCGATCATGTCGCTGGAGTAGATGTGGCCGGCGTAGAAGTAGGCGGCCCACGAGCCGCCGTGGTCGAAGGGCGACTTCTCCCGCTGGAAGTAGGCGATCTCCCTGGCCCGCGCCGGGTCGGTGAAGTCGATCACCGACACGCCGCCGTCGTACCAGCCCTGCACCATCATGTCCCGGCCCAGGGCCGGGACCAGCGAGCCGTTGTGCGCGCTGCACGTCTTCGGCGCGAGCTGCGGGCGGGGGATCTTGAAGTAGCCGAGCAGTTCGAGCCTGCCGTCCTTGATGGCGTAGACGCCGTTGCCGCCGAGCTGAGGGCCTGCCTTCGGGTCGCAGACCACCGACCGGCCGGCGCCGAACTCGTCGGAGAAGACCACCCGGTCGCCGTCGCGGGTGAAGACCGCCGAGTGCCAGTAGCCGAAGTGCGCCGGATCCTGTACACGGTCGAGCACCCTCGGGTTGTAGGGGTCGGTGACGTCCAGCAGCAGGCCGTCGCCGATGCAGGAGGCGGCGGCCAGCTTCTTGGCGGCGAAGACGGTGACGTCGTGGCAGCCGCCGTAGCCGAACGGCTCGGGCAGCGCGGTGCCGCCGTCGTCGAGCACGACGGGCGTGGCCGCCACCGCCGCCCTGGCCGGGTCGCCCACCGGCACCTTCACCACGGTGATCCGGCCCTTGTTCCGCTCGCAGGCCGCGCTGGCGCCGCCGCCGAGGCGGCTGGGCGCGGAGGAGGAGTAGAGGATGACGTTCCGCGCGTCGGCCGAGACGAGCGTCGCGGTGTGGGACCCGCACGGCGTCGCGACCGCGCCGACGTACTTCGGGGCCGCCTTGTCGGTGATGTCGAAGATCCGCAGGCCCTCCCAGGTACGCCCGGCCGCGCCGGGGTCGCAGCTCGCGCTGCCCATGGGCAGGTCGACCGACAGGAAGAGCAGGTTGCCGCTGACCGTCACGTCGTTCTGCGGACCCGGGCAGTAGACCTGGCTGATGATCGCGGGCCGCTCGGGCGCGGAGACGTCGTAGACGGTGAAGCCCTCGTAGTTGCCGGCGATGGCGTAGCCGCCGGTGAAGGCGAGGTCGGTGCCGATCGCGGCGGCGGTGTCGAACGGGGCCGGGTTGTTCACCCCGGCGACGGGCCGGAGGTTGTCGCTGTGCCTGATCGTCGCGTCGTGCTTCTTCAGGATCTCCGGGTCGATCGGGGCGCCCGTGGGGGCCGGGGTGTCGGACACCACGGGCAGCGGCGCGGCGCGGAGCGGCGGCTCGCCCGCGCACCCGGACAAGCATCCGGACAACAGCACGGCGAGCGGCCCGATGAGAACACCCCGTCGCACGGTCACCCCGTTCGTCGTAGATTTTGCCCAGATGAACCGTAACGCGGTGCTCGCCGCCGTGACAGTGCTCGCCTGCGCGTGTACGGCCCAGCCGCCCCCGCGGGGAGTCGTCCCCACCGGCGGGCCGCCCGTGATCCTGCCCGGTGGCCCCGGCGAGCCCGCGGCCACCGCCACCCCCGGCCAGACCGTCGCGCCGGTCGAGCAGCCGAACGCGGCCGACGTGCGCTTCGCCGAGGCCATGATCGTCCATCATCGGGCGGGGCTGGAGATGGCCGCGCTGGCCCGCGGGCGGACCGCCTCGCGGCCCGTCCTGGCGGCGGCCGAGCGGGTCAGGGTCGCGCAGGAGGCCGAGATCACCTGGCTGACGACGTGGCTGGGGCGGCTGGGCCGTACACCGGAGCACGCCGCGCACTCCGGCGGGCCCGCCATGGCGGCGCTGCGCGGCGCGGACTTCGACCGGGCCTTCCTCGCCGGGATGATCGCCCACCACGAGGGCGCGCTCGACCTGGCCGGACGGGTGGTCAAAGAGGGTGCGGACCCGGCGATCCGGGTGCTGGCCGCCGACATCGACCAGGGGCAGGGCGCGGAGATCACCCGGATGCGGGCGCTGCTGCGGGGGTCCCGGGCTTTGTCGGAGTGAGCACGTATGTTGAGACCATGGACGTGGCTGGGCGAGAGGTTCGCATCACCAACCCCGACAAGGTGGTCTTCCCCGAGGCCGGATACACCAAGCTCGACCTGATCTCCTACTACCGGGCCGTGGCCGGCGGGGCGCTGCGCGGCGTCTCCGGCCGGCCGATGATTCTCAAACGGTTCGTGCACGGGATCCGGGAGGAGGCCTTCTTCCAGAAGCGGGCTCCCGCCAAGCGGCCGGACTGGATCGAGGTGGCCGAGCTCAAGTACCGCTCCGGGCTGAGCGCGGCCGAGGTCGTGGTCAGCGACCTGGCCCAGCTCGTCTGGGTGCTCAACCTGGGCTGCGTCGACCTCAACCCGCATCCGGTGCGTTCCGGGGACCTGGCCCACCCCGACGAGCTGCGCATCGACCTCGACCCCATCCCCGGCGTGCCCTTCCGCGACGTGCTGTCCACCGCGCAGGTGGCGCGGGAGGTGCTGGAGGAGCACGGGCTGACCGCCTGGCCCAAGACGTCCGGGTCGCGGGGTTTCCATGTCTACGCCAGGATCGAGCCGCGCTGGCCGTACGCGCAGGTGCGCAAGGCGGCCGAGGCCGT
Source organism: Nonomuraea sp. NPDC059023 (assembly GCF_042740095.1). Taxonomy (NCBI): domain Bacteria; kingdom Bacillati; phylum Actinomycetota; class Actinomycetes; order Streptosporangiales; family Streptosporangiaceae; genus Nonomuraea; species Nonomuraea sp. NPDC059023. Next base: position 237,907 of record NZ_JBHYIO010000004.1, read on the forward strand.
CGCCCGCGAGGTCGAGCGGCGCGCGCCGGACCTGGCCACCGCCCGCTGGTGGAAGGAGGAGCGCGAGGGCGTCTTCGTCGACTTCAACCAGAACGCCTACGACCGCACCGTCGCCTCCGCCTACTCGGTGCGCGCGGTGGCCGATGCCCGCGTGTCCACGCCGCTGACCTGGGACGAGGTGCCGGGCTGCCGGCCGGAGGCGTACACCATCGAGACCGTGCCCAAGCGCTACGCCGAGATCGGCGACCCGTGGGAGGACATGGATCTGCACGCCGGCGTGCTCGACGGGCTGCTGGAGCTGGCCGAGTCGCTGGGGCCCGCCCCCAAGGCGCCCAAGGGGGAGGGGCGGCGGCAGCAGACGATGCCGCTCATCGAGATCGCGCGGGCGCAGCACAAGGACGAGGCCATGGCCGGGTTCGAGCGCTGGAAGGAGCGCCACCCGGAGGTGGCCGCCCTGCTGGAGCCCGCCGACGTGCTGGTCGACGGGATGCGCGGGCGCAGCAGCGTGTGGTACCGGATCCGGGTCAACCTCCAGCACGTGCCCGAGGGGCAGCGGCCGCCGCAGGAGGAGCTGGAGGTCGACTACGACCCGTTCGAGGGCGTCGAGTGGCCGGGAGCCGGGCGCTCCTGATCCGGCCGGACCGTCTGTCCGCGGGCGGCGGGGTCGTCGGGCCAGGTGAGCAGGCGGTCCCCGACCTGGGCGGCGTCGCCCGTGCCGCGCCGGCGCAGCAGGCCGGGACCGGCCAGTTCGCAGGTCGACCAGGCCAGATCGCCGGCGCCCTCGGGGAGCATGACACCCTCGGGGAGCATCAGGCCCGAGCGGGCGGGCAGGTCGATCCTGCGCCCGCCGAACAGCGGCCGGCCGTCCCTGCTGAGCACGAGTGACTGGTCCACCGGGCCGACGTTCAGCAGGTGCACCAGGCGTTGCCCGCCCGGGTCGGCGGTGGAGGTCACCACGATGCCCGGGACCGGCGCGTCGTGGGTGTGACGGGGCCGGGCGCCGAGCAGGGCGAGCAGGCCGGTCCAGAAGTCCAGATGGCACGGGTAGTCGCAGGTCAGGACGATCGCCTGGCCGGACCCGGCGCGTACCAGCACGCCGGCCGGGGCGCCCGAGACCGCCTCGCGGACCAGGACCTCCGCCTCCGGCGCGCTCAGGTGCTGCAGCACGCCGACCCGGACCTCGGCGCGGCCTTCCGCGCGGCCTGCCGCGCGGACCGAGGGGAAGAACTCGGCGGTGCCCTCCACCGGCGGCCCGGCCGACAGGCCCAGCGCCTCGGCCAGGATCGTGCAGGGCGCGCCGTCGGTGTCGCGGCCGGGCAGCATGCCGGCCAGCAGCAGCCGCCCGCCGTCCAGCACGTACGCGGCCAGCCGCCGCTGGACCCGCGCCGCGAGCGTGGTGGCGCTGCCCAGCACCAGCACCCGGCCGGGGGCGAAGTCCTCCTGAAGGTCGACGGCCGGGAAGGAGAACCCGGCCAGCAGCAGCGCGCGGGCCAGGACGTCCCTGGAGCCCATCCCGCGAAAGCGCTCCAGGTCGGCCACGATCGCCCGCCGCTCGGCGTCGCCCGGGTAGGCGTACTCGGTCAGGTAGTGGTCGGGCACGAAGCCCAGTGCCACGTCGTCGTGCTCCTCGTCCATGTCGGCCAGCAGTTCCGCCGCCCCGCGCACGGCCGACAGCACCGACCGGATCGCCGCGAACGCCGGGCCGGTGCGCCCCTCCGGGTCCACGGGCGCGGCGAAGCCGTGGCGTTCGCCGGTGAACGCGACGCGGTCGTTGCCGTCGCCCGCGGGGACGTCGAGCGGCGGGTTCACCCCGCCCGCGAACAGGTAGTAGTTGATCAGCCGGTTCCCCTGCGCCACGCACAGCCGGGTCTTCAGCTCCAGCGCCGACGGCGGCACCATCAGCGCCAGGTCCTCGCCGTAGTCGCCGGTGCCCGCCTCGAACTCCAGCGAGGTGAGCGGCTGGTCCGCGTCGTGCACGGCGGCCATGAACGCGTTGCCGACGTACAGGTCGGCGACGTTGCCCACGGTGAGGTCGCCCAGGTAGTGGTCGGAGCCCGAGGTGAGCTGCGGCCGGCCCCGGTAGGCGCGGTAGAGCTGGCTGATGCCGATCGGGTAGGTCCGGCCGCGCCCGCCGCCGGTTCCGTGGATGTTGACCAGGTACGGCACGCCGCGCACCCCGTATGCCTCGGCCCGTTCGCGCAGGAAGGCGAGGTAGCGGGCGTAGCGGTCGCGGTTGTAGGCGCCCAGCGCGTGGTGGAAGGCCGGTGAGCCGGGGCCGGACGGGCTGCGCGGCGACAGGCCGCCGAACGCGCCGCCGCTCCACGCGGCGAAGTCGGCCAGCACGCCGTCGGTGAGGTCGGGGGAGTTGCTCACCCACGACAACATCCCGACCTCGTTGTCGAGCTGCACCGCCGCCACCGGCCCGCCGCGCGGCGCGAGCCGTTCGGCCAGGACCGGCATGATGGCCGCGTACCAGGCGTCCACCTCCTCCAGGAACGCGGGGGCGAGGTAGTCGATGGTCCTGGTCGGCGCCGGTGCGCCGTCCCAGGTCACCGGGTGCACCTGCGGGTGCCGCGCGTAGACGCGATAGGGGATGCCCTCGTTCTTGAGCTCGGCCATCACGAACGGCCCCGGCCGCGCGATCACCGCCAGCCCGCGCCCGGCCGCCAGGTCCAGGAACCCGGTCAGGTCCCGGTGCCCGGCGGTCCTGCCGGTCAGGTCGGCGGAGCCGTCGGGCAGCTCGTGCACCAGCCACGGCATGTACGTCGCCACCGCCGTGCACCCCGCCTCCGCCAGCCGGTCGAGGCGGTCGCCCCAGTCGCGGGGCGCCAGCCGGAAGTAGTGCACCTCCCCGCTCATGACCAGCGAAGGCACGCCGTCGATCAGGATTCTGCGCCGGCCGAGACGGATGTCGCGCATGCGGACGGGTCCTCTCCGTGGGGGTCTTGCCGTGGTGAGGTTCCTCACATATGGTCGCTGAAAGCGGTTACAGCAACACGTTACGGCGGAGGCGGGCCATGGGCAACAGACGCCCGACAGTGCGAGAGATCGCCAAGATCGCCCAGGTCTCCGTCGCCACCGTCTCCCGCGTCTCGCGGGGAACGGGCCAGGTCAGTCCCGAGATGCGCGAGCGCGTGCTCCGCGTCATCGAGGAATACGGTTACCGTCCCAGCCAGATGGGCCGCGCCCTGGCCGAGCAGAAACACGGCTCGGTGGCGATGGTCTTCCCGGGGCTGGCGGGGCCGTACTTCTCCGAGCTCATCCAGGGCTTCGAGTCGGAGGCGATGGCGGCGGGAGCCTCGGTGCACATCCTGGCCACCCACCACCGCGCCGGCGCCGACGAGCAGGTGCTCACCATGGCCGAGCGGGTGGACGGCATGGCCGTCCACGGCGGCACGATCAGCGACGACGCGCTCCGGCGGGCCGCCGAGCGGGTCCCGGTCGTGACGCTGGCCGGCCGCTCCATGGACGGCGTGCCCGCCGTGCGCGCCGACAACACCACGATCGGCGAGCTGACCAGGCACCTGCTGCTCGACCACGGGTACCGGCGGCTGGCGTTCGTCGGCAACCCCGGCGGCTCGCCCGACGTGACCGAGCGCTGGGAGGCGTTCAAAGCCGCCCACCGCGCGGCCAAGGTGAGCGCCCCGCGCGAGCCGCTGCGGCTCGGGCTGCAGCAGTCCGACGGCGTCATCGCCGCGGGAGAGCTGCTCGAAGGCCGCCGCCGCCCGCGCGCGGTGGTCTGCGCCAACGACGAGACCGCGCTCGGCCTGCTCATCGGCGCGCTCGGCCGCGGCCTGTCGGTGCCCGCCGACGTGGCGATCACCGGCTTCGACGACGTGCCCATGGCCTCGCTCGTGCAGCCGCGCCTGACCACGGTCCGCCAGCCCATCAGGGAACTGGGCGCGACCACCGCGCGGCTGCTCATCTCCGGACTCGGCGGCCCGGGAGCCGTCATGGACGCGGTCCTCGCCACCGAACCGGTGCTGCGCGAGAGCTGCGGCTGCACCACCAGCAGAAGGAGTGAAAGCAAAGGTGAGAGGACGTAAGCAGATCCTCATCGCGTTAGTGGCGGCACTGGCCGTGGCCGGATGCACCGGCACGGAAGGCATGGCCGCCCCGCAGGACACCGCCCAGGGCATGATCGGCCACCTCGACTACGGCGACTTCGGCGGCGGCACCGAGCCGCAGGCCAACTACAACCCCTACCTGCTCGCCACCCAGCTGGGCGCCACCGGATACCTCTTCGAGAAGCTCGTCGAGTACGACCACTTCTCCTGCACCCCCAAGCCCTGGCTGGCCGCCGCGTACTCCTGGACCGACCCCAAGACCCTCGTCCTGCGGGTACGGCAGGGCGTGAAGTGGACCGACGGCGCCCCCCTGACCGCCAAGGACGTGGCCTACAGCTACGCCCTGATCAAGAAACATCCGGCCTTCGACAACGAGGGCGTGTGGCGCTACCTGTCCTCGGTCGAGGCCACCGACGCCGCGACCGTCACCATGCGCTTCAAGGACGCCGGCGCCTCCGCCTTCACCCTCGCCGTCAACGTCCTCATCGTGCCCGAGCACATCTGGTCGAAGGTCCCCGACCCGACGACGTTCGTCAACGCCGACAACCCCGTCGGCACCGGCCCGTTCACCGTGAAGGCCTTCAACCGCCAGCAGCTGACCATCCAGCGCAACCCGAACTACTGGCAGGCCGACAAGATCAAGGTCCAGGAGATCCGCTTCCACAAGGCCGACGGCGGCGGCCCGATCGACCAGCTCAAGATGAGCCGCGGCGAGTACGACCACAACGCGATGTTCATCCCCGACGTGGACAAGGCCTACGTGGCCCGCGACCCCAAGGTCAACCACTACTGGTACCCGCCGGGCGGCACGATCAGCGTCTACCTCAACCTCACCAGGAAGCCCTTCGACGACCTGGCCTTCCGCAAGGCGCTCACCGGCGCCTTCGACCACAAGCAGATCATCGACAAGTCGCAGAACGGCTACGTCACCCAGGCCAGCCAGAGCGGCCTCATCGTCCCCGGCCACGACAAGTGGCTGCCGCCCGGCCTGACGGGCAAGGGCGTGATCCCCTATGACGCGGCCAAGGCCGACGCCGCCCTCACCGCCGCCGGCTACACCAAGGACGCCGACGGGACCCGGCTCGGCAAGGACGGCAAGCCGCTGACGTTCACGTTCAAGGTGCCGGGCGAGTGGACCGACTGGCTGGCCGCCGGCCAGATCATCGTCAAGAACCTCAAGGCGCTCGGCTTCGACGTGGACCTGGAGACCCCGGACTTCCCGACCTACGAGAGCGACCGGGCGATCGGCAGCTACGACGCGCTGCTCGGCGTGCACGGCGGCTCGTGCAACATGTTCAGGAACTTCGCCGAGCCGCTGGCCGGCGACCAGAGCGCGCCCATCGGCAAGAAGGCGGCCTCCAACTTCGTGCGCTGGAAGGACGCCGAGACCGACCGGCTGCTGGACGAACTGCGCGTCGCCACCGACGAGGCCACCCAGAAGAAGGCCGTCGCCGGCCTGGCCACGATCATGATGGAGCAGGTGCCGGTCATCCCGCTGTGGTACGGGGCCAAGTGGTTCCAGTACCAGACCGACAAGGCCGTCGGCTGGCCCGACGCGAAGAACCCCTACGCCAACCCGGGCGACAACCTGCTCATCATCACGAACCTGAAGCCGGCATGAGGTACTTCCTTCGGCGGGCCGGGTTCTTCGCGGCCACCCTCTGGGCCGCCGTCACGCTCAACTTCCTCATCCCCCGGCTGCAGCCGGGCGACCCGGCCGAGGCCATCGTCGCCCGGCTCAGCGGGCGCAGCCAGGCGATCGACCCCGCCCAGGTCGCCGCGGTGCGCACGATGCTGGGCGCCCCCGACGGCACCCTGCTCACGCAGTACGTCAACTACCTGGGCGCGGTGCTGCGGGGCGAGTTCGGGGTCTCCTACACCTACTTCCCCTACCCGGTCACGCACATGATCGGGCAGGCGCTGTGGTGGACGGTGATCCTGGTCGGGGTCACGCACGTGCTCTCGTTCGCCGCGGGCACGCTGCTCGGCGCGTGGGCGGCCCACCGGCGCAACACCCGTACCGACTCGGTGATCACGCTGGGCTCGACGTTCGTCGGCACGCTGCCGTTCTTCTGGCTGGCGCTCATGCTCATCTACGTCTTCGCGATCACGCTCAACTGGTTCCCCGCCCGCGGCGGCTACGGGCCGGGCTCCAACCCCGGCTGGAGCTGGATCTTCTTCTCCGACGCCTTCCAGCACAGCGTGCTGCCCGCGCTGGCGCTGCTCATCGTCGGCCCGATCGGCTGGATCATCGGCATGCGCAACAACATGGTCCAGACGCTCGGCGAGGACTACGCCCGCCTGGCCAGAGCCAAGGGCCTGCCCCAGCGCAGGATCGCGCTCACCTACGGCGCCCGCATCGCCATCCTGCCCAACGTGACCGGCTTCGCCATGGCGCTGGGCGGCATCCTCGGCGGCACCGTGCTGGTCGAGTCGATCTTCAACTATCCGGGCCTCGGCCGGATGATGCTCGACTCGGTCACCAACCGCGACTACCCGCTCATGCAGGCCCTGTTCCTGTTCATCACGATCGGCGTCCTGCTCGCCAACTTCCTGGCCGACATGCTCTACGGCGTGCTGGACCCGCGCGTGCGCAGGGAGGTGGCCGCATGACCGCGGAACTGGCCGCCACCGAGGCCCGGCGGGCCACCCGGCTGCCCGGCTGGCTCGTCATCCTGTGGCGCAACCGCAAGTGCCGGATCGGGCTGGTCATGCTGGCCGGGTTCGTCGTCGTCGGGCTGCTCGCGCCGTGGCTGGCGCCGTACGGGCCGCGTGACGACTCCTTCGACGGCTCGCTGCCGCCCGGCGCCGGGCACTGGCTCGGCACGACCGCGCGCGGCGAGGACGTGCTCTCCCAGCTCATCTACGGCGCCCGGATCTCCCTGGTGGTCGGGCTGGCCGCCGGGGTGTTGTCCACGGTGATCGCGCTGGCCGTCGGGCTGACCTCCGGCTACCTCGGCGGGCTGGTCGACGAGATCCTCTCCTTCTTCACCAACCTGGCGCTGGTCGTGCCGGTCCTGCCGCTGATGATCACCCTCGCGGCGTACTCGCCGGTCAAGGGACTGTGGCTGATCGTCGCGGTCATCAGCGTCACGGGCTGGGCGTACGGCGCGCGGATCAAACGGGCGCAGATCATCTCCCTGCGCACCCGCGACTACGTGACGGCCGCCAAGTTCGCCGGGGACTCCACCGCCCGGATCATCATGAAGGAGATCATGCCGAACATGACCTCGCTCGTCGTGGTCGGCTTCATGGGCGCCTGCCTCGGCGCGATCGGCGGCGAGGCCGGGCTCTCCTTCCTCGGGCTCGGCGACCCGGCCAGCGTGAGCTGGGGCGCGATGCTCAACCAGGCCAACAACGGCGGCGCGATGCTCACCGGCCAGTGGGCCTGGCTGGTGGCGCCCGGCCTGGCCTTCGCCGGGCTGATGATCGCGCTCACGCTGGTCAACTTCGGCGTGGACGCGCTGAGCAACCCGCACCTGAGGGAGGACTGACATGGCCCTGCTGGAGGTGCGCGAGCTGTCGGTGACCTACCGGCCGCGCGACGCCGCGCCGGTACGCGCGGTGGACCGGGTCGGCTTCGACGTGGACGAGGGCGAGTTCGTCGGGCTGCTGGGGGAGTCCGGGTGCGGCAAGTCGACGCTCGGCAACGCCGTACTGCGGCTGCTGGACAAGCCCGCCGCGATCAGCGGCGGGAGCGTCGTCTTCGACGGCGTGGACGTCACGCACGCGAGCGAGGAGAACCTGCGGCCGCTGCGGTGGGCCAGGATCTCCACCGTCTTCCAGAGCAGCATGAACGCCCTCAACCCCGTCATCACGGTCGGCGCGCAGTTCGAGGACGCCTTCCGCGCGCACGACGCCGACGGCGACGCGGCGGCGCTGATGGAGATGGTCGCGCTCGGCCCGGACGTGCTGCGCCGCTACCCGCACGAGCTGTCCGGCGGCATGCGCCAGCGGGCCGCGCTCGCGCTGGCGCTGGCACTGCGGCCGAAGTTCGTGCTGCTGGACGAGCCCACCACCGGGCTCGACGTGGTCGTGCAGCGCACCATCCTCGACCGGCTGCGCGAACTGCGGGCCGAGCTGGGCTTCGCCGTGCTGTTCATCAGCCACGACCTCGGGACGGTCATGGAGATGGCCGACCGGGTGATGGTGATGTACGCGGGGGAGATCGTCGAGGACCAGCCCGCCGCCGCGATGCTCACCCGCCCGATGCACCCCTACACGCGCGGTCTGCTCGGCTCCTACGCCGACCCGCGGGCCGCCGAGGTGAGCGTGGACTACGTGCCCGGCCGCCCGCCGGACCTGTCCCGGGAGCAGAGCGGCTGCCGCTTCCGCGAGCGCTGCCCGGTCGCGGTCGAAGCCTGCGCCACCACCCACCCCCCGCTGGCCCCGGCCGGTCCCGGCGCGGTCCGCTGTGTGCTCGGCGGCGACCTGCCCGAGGCGGGCCGGGCCCGCGCGTTCACCCCGGACCGCGCCGAGCCCGCGCCGCGCGAGCCGGTCGTGTCGGTGCGGGAGGTGGTCAAGGACTACCGGGTACGCCGCGGGTGGCGAAACACCGTGACGCGGGCCGTGGACCGGGTCTCCTTCGACCTGCGGCCGGGCCGGGTGAGCGCGCTGGTCGGGCAGAGCGGATCGGGCAAGACCACGCTGGCCAGGCTCGTGACCGGCATCGAACGGCCCACCTCGGGCACCGTCGCCTTCGGCGACCTCGACGTGGGCGGGCTGCGCGGCCGGCGGCTCACCCGCTATCGGCGGCACGTGCAGATCGTCTTCCAGGACCCGTTCGCCGCGCTCAACCCCACCCGCACGGTCGGGTACGCGCTCGCCCGCCCGCTGCGCAACCACCTCGGGCTCGGTGAGCGGGCGGCGGCGGAGAAGGCGGCCGGACTGCTGGAGGCGGTCGGGCTGCATCCGGCGGAGCAGTACCTGGACAAGCTGCCCCACCAGTTGTCCGGCGGGCAGCGCCAGCGGGTCGTCATCGCCCGCGCGCTGGCGCCCGAGCCGAGCGTGCTCGTGGCCGACGAGCCGATCTCCATGCTGGACGTCTCGATCCGCGCCGAGATCCTCCAGCTCCTCGACCGGCTGGCCCGTGACCGGGGCATCGCGATGCTCTACATCACGCACGACCTGCTCAGCGCGCGGTTGCTGGCCGACGAGGTGATCGTGCTGCGCGACGGGAAGGTGGTCGAGAGCGGCCCGGCGCCGCGGGTGATCAGGCACGCCGAGCACGAGTACACCAAGCTGCTGCTCGACTCGATCCCGACGCTCACCGGCTCCCCGTAGGAGGGCTCACCATTCGGCGAACGAGCCGTCCTCGTGGCGGAAGACCGGGTTGCGCCAGGCGTGCCCGCGCTCGGCGGCCCGCCGTACCGTCCGCTCGTCCACCTCCAAGCCCAGCCCCGGCGCGGACGGAAGCCCGACGTGGCCGGCGGAGAAGGCGAACACCGACGGGTCGGCCAGGTAGTCGAGCAGGTCGGCGCCGGTGTTGTAGCCGATGCCCAGCGACTGCTCCTGGATGAGGAAGTTGGGCGTCGCGAAGTCCACCTGGAGGCAGGCCGCCAGCGCGATCGGGCCGAGCGGGCAGTGCGGCGCGAGCGTGACGTCGTGGGTCTCGGCCATCGCCGCGATCCTGCGCACCTCGGAGATGCCGCCCGCGTGCGACAGGTCCGGCTGGGCGACCGCGATGCCGGTGGTCAGGACGTCGCGGAAGTCCCAGCGGGAGTAGAGGCGCTCGCCGGTGGCGATCGGCACCGACGTGCTCTCCACCACCCGGCGCAGGTCGCGGGAGAACTCCGGCAGCACCGGCTCCTCGGCGAACATCGGCAGGTACTCCTCCAGCAGCGGCAGCACCCGGCGGGCCGCGGCGGCGCTGAAGCGGCCGTGCAGGTCCACGCCGACGTCCACGCCGTCGCCGACCGCCTCGCGGACCGCGGCGAAGCGGGCGACGATCGCCCGCACCTGCGCCGCCGACGGTACGGCGGGCAGCGGCCCTTCCCACGCGGCGAACTTGACCGCCGTGAACCCGGCCGCCGCCTTCGCCCGCGCGTCATCGGCCAGCCTTTCGGGGGTGTCGCCGTGCGCCCAGGTGTAGACCCGGACCCGGTCCCTGACGGGGCCGCCGAGCAGTTCGTACACCGGCACGCCCAGGGCCTTGCCCTTGATGTCCCAGAGCGCCTGGTCGATGCCCGAGACCGCGCTCGACAGCACCGGGCCGCCCCGGTAGAAGCCGCCCTTGGTCATCACCTGCCAGTGGTCCTCGACCCGGCGTGGGTCGGCGCCGGACAGAACGTCCATGAGCGTGCGCACGCAGGCGGCGACCGTCTCGGCGCGGCCCTCCACGATCGGCTCGCCCCAGCCGCTCACGCCCTCGTCGGTGTCGACGCGCAGGAACAGCCAGCGCGGCTCCACGAAGAAGAGTTCGAACCCGCTGATCTTCACAGGGTGATCTCCAAGCTGGAATAGAAGGGATCGCCCGCGACGATCTGGCCTCTGCGCACGGTCTCGCCGGTCTGCGCGGCGCGGTACATGGCGGAGATCAGCTCCAGGGAGTTGCGGCCGTCGTCTCCGCTGGCCCGCGGTCTGCGGCCGGCGCGCAGGTCGGCGATCAGGCCGCGCAGCTGCCCCAGGTGGGAGCTGGACTCGTCCCTCGGGGGCGGCCAGGGGATCTGGCCGGTGCCGGGGGCCGGGGTGCAGGTCCAGTCGTCGTTGGCGTAGCCGTACAGGTGGGACAGCTCGAAGGTGGCGGCGGCCAGGTCGATGCGCAGGTGGCTGACCTGGCGCGGCGCCAGGGCGGTGTTGACGACGGTGGCCAGCGCGCCCGACTCGAAGCGCACCAGCGCGGTGGTCACGTCGTCGGTCTCGATGTCACGGGCCAGGCGGCCGGCCATGGCGCGCACCTCGCGCCAGTCGCCGAGCAGTTCCAGCAGCAGGTCGATCTGGTGGATGCCGAGCCCCATCGCCGGGCCGCCGCCCTCGGTCGCCCACCTGCCGCGCCACGGCACGGCGTAATAGGCGGGGTCGCGGTACCAGGTGGTCTGGCAGTGCGCCACATACGGCGCGCCGAGCGCGCCGGACTCGATCAGACGCCTGAGGTGCTGCGCGCCGGAGCCGAAGCGCTGCTGGAAGACGATCGAGGCGTACGGCCCGCCGTCCCGCTCGGCGGCGGCGATGGCGTCGTATTCCTCCAGCGACAGGCACGGCGGCTTCTCGCACCACACCCACGCCCCGGCGCGCAGCGCGGCGACGGCCTGCTCGCGGTGGAGGGAGGGCGGGCTGGCGATGTCCACGAGATCGGGCTTGACCTCGGCGAGCGTGGCGTCCAGGTCGCCGCTCGCGTGCGGGATCTCCCACCGGCTCGCGAAGGACCTGGCCAGGTCCTCGGTGGCGTCGACGACGGCGACGACCTCGATGTCCTCCGGCAGTTTACGAAATGTCGGCATATGGACGGCGTTCGCGATCTGGCCGCCGCCGACGACGGCGACGCGGATGGGGGGCGGCACCGAGGAGACCTCCTGATTGGAAAGCGCTTACCACGAGCGTAGGGTGAGGCTCCCGCCCCGGCAAGGGGCAGGAGCGGACCGGGTGTCAAGCGGGCCGGCTCTCAAGCGGACCGGCTCTCAAGCGGGCCGGGTGTGTCAGGCGGACTGAGTGGAGACGACGCGGAGGTAGGCGGAGGCGGCGTCGCGGGTGCGGATCTCGATGGGCAGCACGATGTGCTCGATCTCGCGGCCCGAGTCCGGCTGGTCGATCCGCTCGGCCAGCAGCCGCATCGCCCGCTCGCCCATGTCCCGCGAGGGCAGCTGCGCCGCCGCGACCGTCAGCGGCAGCAGGTCGAACGGCCCCGCGTCGTCCATCCCGGCCAGCTCCACCTTCTCCGGCACCTGCACGCCCATCCGGGTCAGGTCGGTGGCGGCGTGGGCCAGCACGTAGCCGTTCGCGCACAGCAGCACCGTCGGCGGCTCGGCCCGCTCCAGCAGCCCGGCCAGCATGGCCCGCCGCCGCTCGTCCGGCAGCCGCAGGTAGGTGGTCAGCGCGGTGAGCTCGGGGGAGATCGGGATGCCGTGCTCGCGCAGCGCGCGTACGTGGCCGGACAGCCGCTCCTGGACGCTGGTGCAGTCGGTGGCGTCCCACAGCGCCATGATCCGGCGGTGGCCCTGGCCGATGAGATAACGCGTCAGCTGGTATCCGGCGGCGAAGTTGTCGAACAGCACCGCGTCCGTGGGCACCTCGGGCAGGTAGCGGTCCACCATCACCAGCGGCACCTTGCGCCGGCGCAGCTCGTCGAGCGCCGGGGACTCCGCGTGCCCGTCCACCGGGTAGAGCGCGACCCCGCTGGCCTGGGTGTCGAGCGCCTGCCGTAGCGCGCGTTCCTGCGCGGCCGCCGAGCCCTTGGTGTCGGACAGGAACATCCGGTAGCCCAGCTCGGCGCAGACCGACCCGATGCCGTCGATGATGTCGGTGTTGTGCGGCCCGTGCCCGTGCATGATGTAGGCGATCGAGCGCTCCCTGGCCTGGGGAGGCTCGGCGGGCCGCTCCGCCACGAACGTGCCGCGGCCCCGGTGGCGCACCAGATAGCCCTCGGTGACCAGCTCGTTGAGCGCGCGCACGGCGGTCGTGGTCGAGACCCCGAAGCGCTCGCACACCTCCCGCTGGCTGATGAACGGCTCGTCGGCGATGTACTCCCCGCGGGAGATCGCGGCGACCAGATCCCGCTTCACCTGCTGGTACAGCGGCTCCTGGGTGTCGCCAGCGTCGCTCATCCCGCCCCCTTCGTCGGCCTTTGTCATCGTTGACACGTTAACACGCTAAGGCTACTGTCGGCCCCCATTCGGCGAAAGGAGCCCACGTGGACCTGGACCAGTTCCTCAACCTCCAGGACGAACGCTACGATCCCGCCGCGCGCATGCCCTGGCGGCTGTCGCGCAGCAACGGATACCACACCAGGATCCCCGCGGGAACCCGAGTTCACGAGACCCGTGAGTCCACCGACTACGCCCTCGCGCTGCTGCGGGCCGGGCGCGTGGACCGCGCGCGCGAGGTGCTCGCCGCGGTCACCGCCCTCCAGGTGACCGACCCCCTGGACGAGCACTACGGCATCTGGGGCTATTTCCTGGAGGAGCCGCCGCACGCCATGGGCCCGGCCGACTGGAACTGGGCGGACTTCATCGGGGTACGGCTGGCCCAGGTGCTGGCCGTACACGGGGACGTGCTGGACGGCGGGGTGGCGGCGGCGCTGCGCCACGCGGCCATGTCGATCTTCCGCAGGAACGTCGGCCCGCGCTACACCAACATCGCCCTGCTCGGCTCGGTGACCGCGGCCGCCGCCGGCGAACTGCTCCCCGAACCCTTCCTGCTGGAGTACGGCAGGGCCAAGCTGACCGCCCTGCTCGCGCTGGACGCCTTCGCCGAGTACAACTCGCCCGCCTACAGCCCGTTCCTGCTGGAGATCGCCGAACGGGCCCGGCTGGTCGTGACGGACCGGGAGTTCCTCGACGGTGTGGAACGGCTGCGGGAGCGGGTGTGGGGCGCGGTGGCCGAGCGGTTCCATCCCGGGACCGGGCAGCTCGCGGGGCCGCACGCGCGGGCCTACGACGACTGGCTGCGGCCCGAGTTGACGCGTTATCTGGCGGAGCAGACCGGGGTCCCGATCGGGCAGCGGGCCGGGGTGCCGGAGGGTGACCCGACGCCCCGGCTGATGCCGGGGCTGGCGTGCCCGCCGTACCTGGTGGAGCGGTTTCGCGCGTTGCCCGCGGACCCCGTGCGGGTGCGGACGGTCTTCGACGGCGAGACCGCCGGGACCACCTGGCTGACCGAGGACGCCTGCCTGGGCAGCGTGAACGAGGAGTTCGCGTGGGTGCAGCGGCGGCCCCTGCTCGGGTACTGGCGTACGCCCGACGACCCGGCCGTGGTCCTGCGCGCCCGCATGATCCACAACGGGCACGACCTGTCGGCGGCGTGGTGCCGCCAGGCGCAGGACGGGCCGCGCGTGCTGGCCGGATGGTGGCTCAGCTACGACTCCGGCGACTTCCACCCCAACCTCGACCTGCCGCCCGGATCCGTCTTCCCGGTGGGGGACCTGCGGCTGCGGGTCACGTTGCGCGGGAACGGGGTGTCGGGGCGCGACCTGGGGGAGGGGCGTTTCGAGCTGGCCGCCGGCGGGCGGCGGGCCGTGGTGCACACCGCCGCCGCGTCCTTCCTGGGTGTCACGGCGGGGTGGCGGCTGGCTCGGGAGGGGGACGAGGTGGCGGCCGAGGTCGTGCTGTACAGCGGGGACGTGCGGCCCGTGGACTTCCACGACGCGATCCTGCGCGCGGGCTTCGCCGTGGAACTGCTCACCGGCGACGACCGACCGACCACCTCCCCCCTGACCTACCACCTCCCACCAGCCCCCGCCCCCGGCCCCTCCACCGCCCCGGCCGCCCCCGCCGCTCCCGGCCCCGGTTCCTCCACCGCCCCGGCCGCCCCCGCTGCTCCCGGCCCCGGTTCCTCCACCGCCCCGGCCGACTCTGCCGCTTCGGGCCCCGGTTCCTCCACCGCCCCGGCCGGCTCCGCCGCTCCCTGGCCCACCTCACCGAGCGGTCGTCGGGAGGACGACGCCGCCGAGCTCCGCGACACGGAGAGCCGAGGGGCAGAGGGCGGCGGTGGTGCGGAGGTGGTCTGGAGCTGGGGCGATCTCAGCGTCTCCACGCCCGCGCACCCGACGCCCTTCCCCCGCTGACCCGCCAACCCGCTGGCCCGCCAACCCGCCAACCCGCTGGCCCGCCAACCCGCTGACCCGCCAACCCGCTGGCCCGCCAACCCGCCCACTCAAGAAACCGTCCTGCCCCAAGACGAGCCGCTGAAAGGCGATGCCGTGACCCCCTCTCCCGGCCAGGTCATGCCCGAGACACAACCCCCCTGGCAGCCCCGCGACGGCCTGCGCGTCACCGGGGTGCGCGCGATCGTCACCGCCCCCGAGGGCATCCCGCTGGTGGTGGTCCGCGTGGACACCTCCGACGCCGGCCTGTACGGCCTGGGCTGCGCCACCTTCACCCAGCGCTTCCACGCCGTCGCCGCCACCGTCGACGAGCACGTGGGGCCCCTGCTGATCGGCCGCCATCCGGCCGACATCGAGGACATCGTCCGGATGATCCACCTGTCGAGCTACTGGCGCGGCGGCCCGGTCCTGAACAACGCGCTGTCCGGGGTGGACATGGCGCTGTGGGACATCGCCGGCAAACGCGCGGGCATGCCCGTACACGAGCTGCTCGGCGGGCGGGTCAGGGCGGCGGCGCCGCTCTACCTGCACGCCGAGGGCGCCACCGTCGAGGCCACACTGGAGCACGCGCAGCGGCTCATGGCGGACGGCTACCGCCACGTACGCCTGCAGACCGGCCAGCCGGGCCACGGCACCTACGGCGCGCCCGGCGCCCCCGGCGGCTACCCGGCGGCCCCGCATCCCGACGGCTGGGACGTGCGCCACTACCTGCGCACCACGCCCGCGCTGTTCGAGCGGGCCAGGCAGGTGCTGGGGGAGGAGGTCGAGCTGCTGCACGACGTGCACAGCCGCCTGACCCCGAAGGACGCGGTCATCCTGGCCCGCAGCCTGGCCGACCACCGGCTGTTCTTCCTGGAGGACGTGGTCGCGCCCGAGCACTACGACCGCCTGCCCGAGGTCAGGGCCGCCTCGCCGGTGCCGATCGCCGTCGGCGAGCTGCTGGTGTCGGTGCCCGAGGCGGCCAGGCTCGTCCTGAACGGCGGCGTGGACCTGCTGCGCTGCCACGTCTCCGCGATCGGCGGCCTGACCCCCGCGCGCAAGCTCACGGCCCTGTGCGAGCTGACCGGGGTGCGCACCGCCTGGCACTCGCCGGGCGACGTCTCGCCGGTCGGCGTCGCGGCCAACCTCGCGCTCGACGTCAGTACGCCCGCCTTCGGCATCCAGGAGGCGCACGTCTACCCGGAGGCGGTGTGCGAGGTGTTCCCCGGCACGCTCAATCCCGTCGGCGGCCACCTCCAACCCTCCTCAGCGCCCGGCTGGGGCGTGGAACTCGACGAACGGCTGGCCGCGCGGTTCCCGCCGGTCACGCACCTGCACGAGCGGTGGGCGGCGCGGGTGCGCCGCCCCGACGGCGGCCTGGAGCCACCCTAGTTGACGCGTTAAATCACGATATTTCGGCCAAGTTACCATCTCGTTCTTTACACGTTAACGCGTCAAATATAACGTTCGACTCACCTCGCCCCCCGGCACGAACTGGAGTCCCGATGAACACACACATCGCACGAGGAGCTGCGGGACTGCTCCTGCTCGCCACCGCCGCCTGCGGCGGAGGCCAGGACGGCGCCGACAGCGGCAAGATCGAGATCACCGTCTCCGGCATGCCGCCGAGTACGCAGGCAGAGAGCCAGAAGAACTTCCTGGCCGACGTGGCCGCGTTCGAGAAGGCCAACCCGACGATCAAGCTCAAGCCGACCGAGACCCAGTACGACGTCAAGACCTTCGCCGCGCGCCTGGCGGCCGGCCAGCTCGAGACGGTCTTCCGCATCCCGCTCACCGACCCGCCCGCCATGATCAAGCGCGGCCAGGTCGCCGACCTCACCGCCGACCTGAAGGTCCTGGCCAACAAGGACTTCGATCCCCGCCTGCTGGCCCCGAGCAGCTCCGGCGGCAAGGTGTACGGCCTGCCCACCGAGGCGTACGCCGCCGGCCTGGTCTACAACCGCGACCTGTTCACCAAGGCCGGCCTGGACCCCGACAAGCCCCCGGCCACGTGGGACGAGGTCCGCGCCGCCGCCAAGCAGA
This sequence comes from Nonomuraea sp. NPDC059023, assembly GCF_042740095.1. Taxonomy (NCBI): domain Bacteria; kingdom Bacillati; phylum Actinomycetota; class Actinomycetes; order Streptosporangiales; family Streptosporangiaceae; genus Nonomuraea; species Nonomuraea sp. NPDC059023. The sequence goes on from NZ_JBHYIO010000004.1 coordinate 254,752, forward strand.
TCAGCGACAAGGCCGGAGTGCCGGGCTTCGGCATGCACGCCACCGCCAACACCGGCGGCTGGATGCTCACCACGATGACCTACTCCTACGGCGGCCGAATGGAGAAGGAGCAGGGTGGCAAGTACGCACCCGCCTTCGACGACGTCCCCACCAGAAGCGCGCTCGATCTGCTCAAGGCGATGCGCTGGCAGGACGGGTCGATGGGCACCCAGCACCTGCGCAACCAGGACGACCTGCTGCGCGACTTCGCCTCCGGCAAGGTCGCGATGATGATGGGCGCGCCCAACCTCTACTCCAGCTACGTCGCGAAGTTCGCCGGCAAGCCGGAGAGCTACGGCCAGACCACGCTCCCCTCGGGCTCCGGCAACGGCACCCTGCTCGGCGGCACGGTCGCCGTGGTCAGCCCGAAGGCCACCCCCGAGCAGCGGCAGGCGGCCGTGAAGTGGATCGACTACTTCTACCTGCGCCCCAAGTACGACCCCGCGCTCGCCACCCAGCGCGCCGAGAAGCGGAAGGCCGACGGCCTGGTCGCGGGCCTGCCCACGCTGCCGTTCTACTCCGACGCGGTCTCCGGGCCGGTGGTGGCCGCCGAGAAGGCCGCCTCCAACGTGAACTGGGACCACTTCGCCACCTACAACGAGGGCGTGAAGAAGCAGGAGTTCATCTCCGAGCCGCCGGTCGCCGGGCAGGAGCTCTACGCCGCCCTGGACACGGTGGTGCAGGCCGTACTCACGAGAAAGGACGCCGACCCGGCGGGTGAGCTGGCCAAGGCGGTCGGGAAGGTGACGCCGATCCTGGACAGGTCGCAGCGGTGACGGCGGTCCTGCAGCGGAAGGAGCGGGCGGCGGCGCCCGCGCCGGGCCGCGCCCGGCGGCGGCGCGGCCCGTATGGCCTGGCCTCGGTGTTGTTCCTGGCACCGCTGGTGTTGGTCTTCGCCGTCTTCTCCTGGTGGCCGATCATCCAGAGCGGGCTGCTGGCCTTCCAGCGCACCAACCTGGTGGCGGCGGCCGAGTGGGTGGCGTGGGAGAACTTCGCCAACCTGTTCGCCGATCCGCTGCTGGGCACCGCCGTGGTCAACACGGCCTGGTTCACGGTGCTCGCGCTGCTGTTCGGCTTCCCGGTGCCGGTCTTCCTGGCGGTGGTGATGTCGCAGCTGCGGCGGGGTTCCGCGGTGTTCCGGGTGCTGGTGTACCTGCCGGTGGCGGTGCCGCCGGTCGTGGCGATCATGATGTGGAAGTTCTTCTACAACGCCGACTACGGGCTGCTCAACAACCTGCTCGGGCTGGCCGGGCTGGGGCCGTACCCCTGGCTGCAGGACACCGCGTGGGCGATGCCCTCCCTGGTGCTCGAAGCCACCTGGGCGGGCGCCGGCGGGACCGTGCTGATCTACCTGGCGGCGCTGACCGCCGTGCCCAAGGAGCTCTACGAGGCGGCCGAGAGCGACGGCGCCTCGATCTGGCGGCGCGTGTGGCACATCACGCTGCCGCAACTGCGCGGCGTGCTGCTGCTCATGCTGCTGTTGCAGGTCATCGGCACCTTCCAGGTCTTCACCGAGCCGTTCGTCATGACCGACGGCGGGCCGGAGGACTCCACGGTGACGGTCCTGCTGCTCATCTACCGCTACGCCTTCGTCTACGGCGACTACGGCATGGCGGCGGCGCTGTCGGTGCTGCTGGCCGTGGTGCTCGGCGCCCTGTCGGCGGTGTACCTGCGCGCGACCAGAACGTGGAGCAGCTCATGATCTCCAACTTCGACCGGCAGCGCCGGATCGTGCGGGTCGTCCTCGGCTCGACCCAGTTCGCCGTCTTCCTCGGCGTGCTCGTGCTCGGCCTCGGCCCGATCCTCTGGACGATCAAGGGCGCCATCTCGCCCACCCAGGAACTCCTCACCGACCCGCTGCGCCTGTTCCCCGCCAGCCCCGACTGGTCGCTGCTCGGCGAGGCGTGGAGCAGGCTGCGCATCGGTCACTTCATGCTCAACACGGTCATCCTGGCCGGCGGCTCGTGGCTGGCGCAGATCATCGTCTCCGTCATGGGCGCCTACGCCCTGTCGGTGCTGCGCCCCCGCTACGGCCCCTACGTCTACGGCGCGATCCTGGCCACGCTGTTCCTGCCGGGCAGCGTCTCGCTGGTCGCGCTCTACCTGACCGTCCTGGACCTGGGCATCGCCAACACCACCTGGGCGGTATGGCTGCCGCACGCCTCGCACGCGTTCACTGTCCTGCTCATGAAACGTTTCTTCGACGGCATCCCGCGCGAGCTGTTCGGCGCGGCGCAGGTCGACGGCGCGGGACCGTGGCGGATGTTCTGGTACATCGTGCTGCCCATGTCCAAGCCGGTCCTCGCGGTGACCTCGCTGCTCACGCTGATGAGCGCGTGGAAGGACTTCCTCTGGCCCATGGTCGCGATCTCCGACGGCGAGGCGCAGCCGATCTCGGTGGCGCTGCCCAGGCTGGCGGAGTTCGCCGAGGAGAACATGGTCATCGCCGGCATGTTCATGGCACTGCTGCCGCCGGTGCTGGTGTTCATCGCCTTTCAGAAGTACATCGTGCGCGGTGTCGGATTCACGGGGGTGAAGGGTTGACCCGAGTGCTGGTCACCGGGGCGGCGGGACTCATCGGGCGCGCGGTCCTCGACCGCTGCGCCGAGGAGGGCGCGGACGTCACCGCCCTGGTGCTCGAAGACCCGGGTGACCTGAAGGCCGACCGCGTCGTGGCCGGCGACGCGGGCGACCCTTCAGCGGTACGGCAGGCCGTCCGCGACGCCGACGCGGTGGTCCACCTGGCCGCCATCCCCTCGCCCAACCATCACCCGGCGCCGGAGGTGTTCGGCAACAACACCCGCGCCACCTTCACCGTGCTCGACGAGGCGGGCAGGGCGGGCGTGCGCCGGGCGGTGATCGCCAGCAGCCTGTGCGCGCTCGGCCTGCCGTTCTCCCCCACCCCGGTCAGCCCCGTCTACGTGCCCGTGGACGAGGCGCACCCGCTGCTGATCGCCGACCCCTACGGACTGTCGAAGGAGGCCGACGAGGCCACGGCCAGGATGGCGGCGCGCCTGCACGGCATGTCCGTGGTGGCCCTGCGCTTCCCGTTCGTCGGCGGCGCGGACGAGCGCCTGCCGGAGCGGGCCGCGGAACTGGCCGCCGACCCGTCCGACGGCGCCAGGGAGTTGTGGGCCTACCTCGACCTGCGCGACGCGGCCACCGCCTGCTGGCTGTCGATCACCAGGCCGCTGAGCGGGGCGCACGTGCTGTTCGTGGCCGCCCCCGACACGCTGGCGTCCCAGCCCACCGAGGAACTGCTCGCCCGCCACCACCCCGGCTCCCCGCCGCGCGCGGGGCTGCCGGGCCGGGCCGTACCGATCGATCTGAGTGAGGCCCGGCGCGTCCTCGGCTTCGAGGCCGCGCACCCGTTCCGGCTCTGACGTCACCTAGGAGCGGCATGAACCATTGGTCCCGCACCGGCCACGACCTCGTCATGACCGGGGCGCACCTGACCTATCCGCACGCCAACGGCTTCCACGCGGGCGGCGAGCGGCTGCTGGTGAGCAGGTACGGCCCGCGTACCGGCGAGCAGGGCATCAGCAGCGTCGCCTGGCGCGGCGGCGAACCGGACGAGCGCCCGCTGTGCGCGTTCACGGCGGCGGATCTGGTCTGGCCCGACGTGGCGCTGGAGGCCGAGGTGGCGGCCTGGGTGCGCGACGGCGCCCTGTACGTCCTCGACCTCGGCGGCGGCGAACCCGAGCCGGTCCACCGAGGCCGAGGACTGCAGGGCCTGTGCTCGATCACCGCCGACGGCGGCCGCGTGGTCGTGATGGAGCACGACGGCGGGGCGGTGGACTGCCTGGAGGTCTCGCTCGCCACCGGCGCGGTCACCCGGCTCTTTCGCGAGGAGTGGTTCGCCAACCACCCGCACCACAGCCCGCACGACGAGGAGTGGCTGGCCTACTCCCACGAGGGCCCGGCCGACGAGATCGGCGACCGGGTGTGGGCGCACCACAGGGGCGAGCGCCGCCGCGTCTTCGACCAGCGCGGGATGGCCGCGGGCCACGAGCGCTGGATGTTCCACGACCTCGGCGCCCTCGTCTGCGTCTACGGCGTGAGCGAGCGCGGCCCGCGCGGGCTCTACGCCGTCCACCCCGACGGCCGCCCCGCGCGGCTGGTCAGCGAGGGGGAGCGGATCTGGCACTGCGACATCGGCCGCGACGGCCGCCACGCCGTCGTGGACACCACCGGGCCCCACGACGAGCCCGGCCGCGGCTGGGACAACGCCCGCCAGATCTCCGACGTGCTGCTGATCGACGTCGCGACCGGGGAGCGGACGTTCCTCGCCAGGACCGGCGCCGACACCCACCCCCGGCACCCGCACCCGATCTTCACCCCCGACGGCTCCGCCGTCCTGTACAACCACGGCGACCCCGCCACCGGGCAGGTCGCGGTGGCCGTCCGCACGATCTGACCGTGCCGCCCGCCACGACGACCAGGAAGGGGCGGGCGGCGGCACACGAGAAAGGACCTCGTATGAAGAGCACTTTACGCCGGGCCGCGCTGGCCGCGCTGGCGGCGGCACTGACGGGCGGGCTGCTGTCCGCCCCGCCCGCCCACGCCGACCCCGGCACCCCGCCCGCCCACGCCGACCTCAGCACCTCGGCCGGCCCCGGCGCCTCGGCCGCGCCCGCCGCCAGCGCCACGCTCGGGGCGAACCCGGTCTACACCGGGGTCGTGCGGGCCTGGCCGGGTGACGCCGACAAGAACCCGGCCGCCGCCGTCAGCGAGCGCGGCGGCGTGTCGTGCTGGCAGACCTCGGGCACGCCGTACAACCGCTATGTCTACGTGGACGTGGCCGACGCCGCGATCCCGGCGGGGGCGAGCAGGGCGTACGTCGTCGTGCGGTACTTCGACGCCGGGCCGACCGGCATGGACATCCATTACGACGGCACGGCCGGGGCCTTCACCGGCTCTGCCAACCTGCAGCTGACCGGCTCGGGCACGTGGAAGACACACCAGTACGAGCTCGGCGGCGTCAACTTCAAGAACCGCGCCAACGGCGCCGACTTCCGGCTCAACGTCAAGGCCGACGCCGCGTCGATGCCGGGCGTGTGCGTGTCGGAGGTCGACGTCTACTTCACCGACCCCGCGCAGCTCAGCGTGACCAGCAAGTCGCTGGTGTTCACCCAGGGCCAGAACGCGATCACCTTCTCCGCCGCCGCCGGCCAGATCGACTGGACCGTCGGCGACCCCAACGGGGTGCCGCTGCGCTCCGGCACGCTGCCGGTCACGAACGGCACCGCAAGTCTCGATATTTCGGCATTCGGCCCCGGCTACTACACGCTGACCGCCAAAACCCCGCTCACCACCCGCTCCACCAGCTTCGGCGTCATCACCCCACTGGCCGCGAAGGACCCCTTCTTCTCCGTCGCGATGCACTACGGCTGGCAGAAGGGCTACGAGGAGGCCCTGCTGGAGACCATGGGCCGCGTCGGCTGGAGCGAGGTCCGTTCCGACGCCAACTGGAGCGGCATCGAGAAGCAGCCCGGCGTCTACACGCACGAGGGCTACCCCCTGCACGCGGGCCTGAACGAGGCCGCCAAGCACGGCATCACGACCATGCCGATCCTCGGCTACCGCAACCCTCTCTACGACGGCGGCAAGACGCCCAGCACCCCCGCGGGCCTGGCCGCCTTCGCCCGCTTCGGCGCCGCCGTGGCCGCCGAGTACGCCGGGCGGACCCGCGACATCTCCATCTACAACGAGTACAACTCCACCGGCTTCAACGACGGCGCCTGCGGCATCACCCCGCAGTGCTACCTGAACATGGTCAAGGCCGTGGACCAGGCCGTGCCGGCCACCACCAACCTGGTCGGTCCCACCTCGGCCGGTACGCAGCTCGCCTGGCACGAGGAGTTCATCAACCTGGGCGGCCTGAACCACCTCGACACCTTCAGCGTGAACTTCTACGGCTACGCCAACCTCGGCCCCGGCACCCCGCCGGAGAAGACGGTCCTGGTCACCGAGTTCCCGCAGCTCGTCCAGAAGGTGAAGGCCAAGAAGAACATGCCGGTCTGGATCAGCGAGAACGGCTGGCCCACCCACACCTCCGGTTCGACGGAGGCGCAGCAGGCCGACTACCTGATCAGGGCGCAGACCCTGGCCAAGGCCGCCGGCGCGAGCAAGTACTTCTGGTACGACGTGCTCGACGACGGCGACAACCCCGGCGAGCGCGAGCACCGCTTCGGCCTGTTCCGCCGTCCGGGCTCCGGCGTCGGCGCGCCCGCGCCCAAACCGGCGGCGATCTCCAACGCCGTGCTCATCCGCCAGCTCGCCGGCCGTACGCTCGGCGCCCGCCAGAACCTCGGCGACCCCGAGATCTACTCCTATCCGATCAGCGGCGGCAGGCGCCTGCTGTGGGCCACGCAGCCCCGCTCGGTCACGCTGGCCGCGCTCACCCCGGTGACGCTGACCGACCAGTTCGGCAAGGTCAGCACCCTCACCCCGCAGGCCGGCAAGGTACGCCTGGACCTGGACGGCAGCCCCGTCTTCGTCTCCGGCGTCCTGGCCGCCAAGGCCGATGCCTCGCCGCTGTCGGCCGGCGCCCCCGAGAAGTCGGTCACCGGCGAGAAGCTCAAGGTGACCGTCACCGCCGACCGCACCGGCGGCGCGCACCTGCCCGGCCGGTTGACCGTCGCGGCCGGCGACGTCACGGCCGACCTGGTCACCCGAAGGGGCCGGAAGACCTCGGTCACGCTGGAACTGCCCGCGACCGGCACCACCGGCATCCGCGCCGTCACCGCGAGCGCCTCCGGCGCCCGCGGCGCCATCGCCAGGCTGCGCACCTCCACGCAGGTGCTCAAGCCGTACTCGATCAAGGCGCGGCCGGTCATCGACGCCAAGAAGGTCAAGGTCACGCTCACCAACAACAGCCCCACGACGCCGCTCAAGCTCGGCTCCGTCGGCTGGCGGGTCGGCTCCTGGCACGGGACGATCGCCGATCCGCCGCAGGTCGCGCCGTCCGCCACGGCATCGGTCGAGGCGGCGCTGCCGCAGGTCGCGCCGTTCGTCGCCTACGGCTACGCGGTCAACGCCGGCGAGGCGGCCGAGAGCGGCTCGATGAGCTTCACCCCGGTGGAGAAGGCGGGCGCGACCACGCTGGACCCGATCGACCTCGACACCCTGGGCCGCTGGGTGGGCCTGCGGGGCGGGACCAGGACCGGGCCCGCCGACCTCGCGGGGAACGTCCGCTTCACGCACACCCCCGAGGCGCTGGTCCTGGACGCGGTGATCAAGGACGACACGCACAACGCCGCCCGCGACGCCGCGCTCGCCTGGCAGGTCGACTCGATCCAGTTCGACCTCTACTCCGCCTTCCCCGGCGAACTCGGCGGCACCAGGGTCGAGGTCGGGGCGGCCCTGCTGCCCGGCGGGCCCGTCGCCTACACCTGGGGCCCGCCTCCGGGGCAGCCGGCCGGGCCGACGCCCGGCGCCGACGTCCGGGTGACGCGGGACGAGGCGGCCAAGACCACCACGTACCGGCTGGCCGTACCGTGGAAGTCGCTGGGGCACGACGCGCCGCCGGCCGGGCTGGTCGGGCTGTCGTTCCTGGTCAACGATGCCGACGCGGGCACGAACGGCGACGCCCGCGACGGCTACCTGGAGTGGGGCGGCGGGGTGGGCTCCGCGCCCAAGAACCCGGCGCTGTTCCGCTCCGCCCAGCTCGTGGGGCTGGAATGAGCGCCCTGTCGCGGCGCACGTACCTGGCGGCCCGCGCGGGCGTGTCCGCCTACACCGGCGTGGAGCGCGTCACGGCTTGAGCCGTTCGCGCACGAGGGCTTCGACGCCGTCGAGCAGTCGTGCCAGGCCGAACTCGAAGGTCGCCTCGGGCCGGGGCGCCAGTGCCCCGGCCCTCGCCGCTCTGACCAGCGCCGGGTAGGCCTCCGCCGCCCCGTCGGGCTCCTCGTCGCGCGCCGGCGCCGGGTCGAGGGCCAGGCGGGCCATGCCGCGCACGTAGGCGTCGAGGGTTTCCACGACGTCCACCTTCTCGGGCTCGGTCAGGCCGGTGGACTCCAGCGAGGCCAGCGTCGAGTCGTACCACGCCACGAGGTTCGGGCCGGGCCGTACCTGGGCGATGGCCAGTTGCAGGACCCAGGGGTGGGCGCGGTAGCCGTACCAGTCGGCGCGCGCGCCCGCCTCCAGGCGCTCGCGCCAGGTGCCCGGCAGGGTGTGCGGCAGCGGGCCGGTGCCGATGATCCAGTCGAGCATGAGCGCTTCCAGCGCGGGCTTGCCCGGCACGTACGTGTAGAGGGACGCGGCGCCCGCGCCCAGCGCCTTGGCCAGCCGGTTCATCGTGAGCGCCGCCAGGCCGTCGGCGTCGGCGATCTCGACGGCCATGGTGATCACACGCTCCAGGTCGAGGCCCTGCTTGGGCCCCCGGGTCGGGCGCCGTACGCGCCCCCACAGCAGGTCGTCGATCGTCATCTTGCGGCCATCCTACAACTCCGTATACCGTTCGGAGTCACGAAACTCCGAATGTCGATCGGAGTTGTGAAGGGGGAGTGATGGCTTCAAGCGAACGCTCGGCCGCGCCCGACCTGGCGCGCGGCCTGATGCTGGCGATGATCGTGCTGTCGAACGTGGTGTTCCACCTGTGGGCCGCGCGCACGGGCCCCTCCGGCTGGCACCCCGCGGAGGGGTCGGCGGCCGACCGGATCACGCAGTTCCTGATGATCGTCCTGGTCGACCTGCGGATCTACCCGCTCTTCGCCTTCCTCTTCGGGTACGGCATGGCCCGCCTCATGGACCGCCAGGTCGGCCGGGGCGACTCACCGGCCGAGGCGGTCCGGCTGGTACGCCGCAGGAGCCTCCTGCTGATCGCCTTCGGCCTGGTCCACGCGGCCCTGCTGCTGGCCGGCGACATCCTCGCCGTGTACGGCCTGATCAGCCTGGTCCTCGGCGCCCTGTTCCTGCGCCGCTCCAACCGCACCCTGCTCGTCTGGGCCGCGATCTTCGCCGGGCTGCTCCTCGTCCTGGCACTCGGGCTGAACGCGCTGATGCTCGCGACCGGCGCGTCCGACGCCGCGCCCGGTCACGTCGCCACGCCCGGCCACGTCGAGTACGCCACCGGCGAGGACGGCTGGCTCGCCGCCGCCGCCGGGCGCCTGACCACCTGGGGAATGCTCCTGGCCGGCGCGCCGGCGCAGTTCGGCATGCACGCCGTCCTGCTGCTGGGGATCTGGACCGCCCGCAAGCGCGTTCTGGAGGAGCCCGCCCGCCACCGCCGGCTGCTGGTCGTCACGGCCGCCGTGGGCATCCCGCTGGGCTGGCTGGGCGCGCTGCCGTCCGCGCTGGCCCACCTCGGCGTCCTGAGCGTGCCGGCCGGGGCGCAGACCGACCAGGGCGAGCTGTTCCTGCTGCAGGCGGCGACCGGGATCTTCGCCGGGCTCGGCTACGTCGCGGTGTTCGCCCTGCTCGCGACCGGCGGGTGGGTGCGGCGCCCGCTGGGGGTCGCGGTGGGCGCGGCGGGCCGCCGGTCGCTGTCGGTCTACCTCGCCCACTCGGTGCTGCTGGGTCCCGTACTGGCCGCGTGGGGCCTCGGGCTCGGCGCTCATCTGGGCAGCGCGGGCGCGGCCCTCTACGCGCTGGGCGCGTGGCTGATCACGCTCGCGCTCGCCTTCTTCCTGGAACGGCGGGGCCTGCCCGGCCCGGCCGAGGCGCTCATGCGCCGCCTGCTCTACCGGCGTCAGGCCGCGGCCGACGTGCGCACGTAGTGCTCGGCGATCTCGTCACTGGTGGTCAGCCAGATGTCCGGCTGGGCGGCCAGGTACTCCAGCGCCTGGTCCACGTACTTGGCGCGGAAGGCCTGGCCGGTGACGAACGGGTGCAGCGCCAGCGCCATCACCCGCCCGCTGTCCCGGGAGTCGGCGCGCAACTGCTCGTACTGGTCCTGGACGATCCGCAGGAACTCCGGCCCGGTCGTCCCCTTGGAGAACACCGCCAGGTCGTTGAGCTCCAGCGTGTACGGCACGCTGATCATGCCGGGCACGTTCAGCCGGTACGGCTGGTCGTCGTTGGTCCAGTCGAGCACGTAGCTCAGCCCGAGTTCGGCCAGCAGGGCGGGGGTGTTGAACGTCTCGGTCAGCCCCGGGCCCATCCAGCCCCTCGGCCGCCGCCCGGTCGCCCCCGCGATGGTGTCCACGACGTCGGTGAGGAAGGCGCGCTCCTCCTCCGGTTCCATGCCCGTGTGCAGGATGGAGTTGGTGCGCCCGTGCGCCAGCCACGCCCAGTCGCGGCGCAGGCCCGCCTCGATGATCTGCGGGTAGTGCGCGGCCACGTCGGAGTTGAGCAGCGCGCTGGCCCGCACGCCGTGCCGGTCGAGGCTCTCGATCGTGCGCCAGATGCCCACGCGCACGCCGTAGTCGCGCCAGCCGTAGTTGAGCGCGTCGGGCACGAGGTCGGCGGTGCCCGGCCAGATGCTGGTGGACGGGCGGTCGATGAGGAAGTGCTCGATGTTGAGCCCGACGTAGGCGGCGACCTTGGCGCCGCCCGGCCACGTGATCGCGGGCCGATCGGTGATGGGGCTGTAGTCGAAAAGCGTGTGGTTCGTCATGCGAGAACCGTAAGACTTGCCATTGATGTCAGGTTCAAGCCGGCGCGGGCAGGTCGTCGAAGCCGAGGCAGCGCAGGCCCAGCCGGGCGGCCTCGGCCAGCAGCCGGTCGAGGCGGTCCGGGGTCAGGTAGTTGGCCTCGTGGGCGGGGGCGATCGCGTGCGCGTACAGGGTCAGGGCCTCCTCGCGGGCGGCTGCGCGGCGCAGGGCGCCGAGCAGGGCGGCTTCGGTGAGACCGCGGGGCCGGAACATCCGGCCGTTGTCGGCGCCGGCGCCGATCAGCACCCGCCGGCGCGCGAGCTCGGCCACCGGCACGAAGAAGTCGCCGACGTCGGCGGGCTCGGCGCCGTCCGGCACCCCGCGCCCGCCCCGCAGCCGCTCGAAGACCGTCGTCAGGACCGCGTCGGAGGCGGGGGAGCGGGCGCTGTTGGGATAGGCGAAGCCGCGCGCCCGCAGCCCCTCCGCCGCCAGGGCGGCCAGGCACGGCTCGATCTCCTCACGCAGGTACGCCGCGCCGCCCGCCTCGGCCACCCGCTCGTCGGCCCTGAGGTGCCGGAAGCCGTGGGCGCCCACGCTGTGGCCGTCGGCGGCCAGCTCGCGCAGGCCCGCCCAGCTCCGGACCTGCCACGGCTCGCTGACGAAGAACGTCACCCGGGCGCCGTGCGCCCGGAAGACCTCCCGTGCCGCGCGCCACTCCGGCACGAAGAAGTCGTCGAAGGTCAGCAGTAAGATCCCACTCACGTGGGCTAGCCTAACGCGTTAACGCGCTCAACTCTTGATCTGGGGGACCATCTGCTCGATCGCGTACGGGATGCTCAGCACGGTGTTGAACGACAGCGCCGCGCCGATCGGCGGGTCCTGGTAGGTCAGGAACAGGTCGCGGCCCTCCTTGGCCACCTTCAGCTCCTTGTAGACCGCGTCCTTCTTGATCCGCTCCCACGGCTCCTTGCCGGTGGTCAGCCAGACCAGCCGGTCGACCTCCAGCATGTTCAGCCCCTCCGAGCCGAACTCGGCCACATTGGACGTGCCCGCCTGCTTGGTGATCTTCTCCGGGATCGTGAAGCCCAGCTCGGCCAGGAACGCCGACTTCGGGTCGCCCTTCTGGAAGGCCGAGTAGGTGCCGGCCTTGAAGCTGTCCGCGGCCACCGCCGTCTTGCCCGCCCACTGCGGGTTGTCCTTGCGCGCCTGGGCGAACCGGTCCTGGATGCCGGTGATCAGCTTCTTGGCGTCGGCCTCCTGGCCCAGGGCGCGCCCGGCCAGCAGCGTCATCTCCTGCCACGGGGCGGCGTACGGGTCGAAGCCCTTCGGCTGTGCCACCACGGGGGCGATCTTGGAAAGCTGGTCGTAGGTCGCCTTCTGCACGCCCGAGTACATGGCGAAGATCAGGTCGGGCTTGAGCGCGAGCAGCTTCTCCATCTTCACGCCGTCCTCGCGCAGGCCGAGCACGGTCGGCTCGGTGCCGGCCCACTTGTCCTTCGTCCACGGCCAGTCGCTGAACGGGCTGCGCTGGAACCAGTCCACCACCCCGACCGGCTTGTGGCCGAGCGCCAGCACCGGCTCGTGGTCGCTGAGCCCGATCGTGACGATCCGCTCGGGCTTCTTCTTGATCTCCGTCGTGCCGTACAGGTGCTCGACCTTCACGGGGAACGCACCGGACGCGCCGGGTGCCGCGGCGGCCGTGGCCTGGCCTTGAGCGGTCTTGTCTTGTGCGGGCTGCGTGCCACCGCAGGCGGTCGTCAGGCTCAGCGCCAAGGCGGCGAGCGACACCAGCAGGCGTCGAGGAGTGTTCATGGGACCGTGATAGTAAGGTAAGCCTTCCCTCTTCTTCAATTTGATCGGACCTCGGTGACTCGTCAGAGATCGTTGCTGATCACGGGCACCGTGGTCGTCCTGCTCGGTCTGGTGCTGCTCTCCCTGGCCGTCGGCAGCCGGGCCATCCCGCTCGCCGACGTCGCCCGCGCGCTGACCGACCCCGCGAGCGTCGACCCGGAGACCGCGGCCATCGTCCGCGGCACCCGCCTGACCCGCACCTTCGTCGCGATCCTCGCCGGAGCCGCGCTGGGACTGGCGGGCGCCGTCATGCAGGGCCTGACACGCAACCCGCTGGCCGACCCCGGCCTGCTCGGCGTCAGCGCGGGCGCCGCCTTCGGCATCGTGGCCTCCGCCACGTTCCTGGCCGCCACCGGGCTGCTCACCACCATCTGGTTCGCCTTCGGCGGCGCCGCGCTGGCCGCCGTCGTGGTCTACACCCTGGGCAGCCGCGGCAGGGGCGGCGCCTCCCCGGTCAAGCTCGCGCTGGCCGGCGTCGCGCTCACGTACCTGCTCGACTCCCTGACCAGCGGCCTGGCCCTGACCGACCCCGAGGCGCTCGACCGCTACCGCTACTGGTCGGCCGGATCGCTCACCGGCCACTCCAACGAGACCGTGCTGACCGTCCTGCCGTTCCTGGCGCTCGGGGCGATCCTGGCGTTCGGCACCGCCCCCGCGCTCAACTCCCTGGCCCTGGGCGACGACGTGGCCGTCACCCTCGGCCGCCGCCTGGGCCCGACCCGCCTGCGCGCCGCGATCGCCGTCACCGTCCTGACCGGCGCGGCTGTGGCCGTCACCGGCCCGATCGTCTTCGTCGGCCTGGCCGTCCCGCACCTGGTCCGCATGGTCACCGGCCCCGACCACCGCTGGCTGCTGCCCGGCGCCGCCCTGGTCGCGCCCTGCCTCGTGCTGGTCGCCGACATCCTCGGCCGCGTCGTGGCCCGCCCCCAGGAGATCGACGTGAGCCTGGTCGCCGCGCTGCTCGGCGCGCCGTTCTTCATCGCCCTGGTCCGCCGCCGCAGGGTGGCCGAGCTGTGAGCGACCGTCCTGGCCCGGCGTCCGAGGGTGGCCACCCCGGCGCGGCTCCGAAGGGCGGCCGCGCCGTGAGCGCTTCCGGCGGTGTGCGGCTCTCCCGGCACCGCGCGGCCTTCCGGCTGGTACGGCCCGCCGTCTCGGGAACCGCGCGCCCGCGTGTCCTGGTGGTCTGGCTGGCCCTGGCCCTCACCGCCTTCCTGACCTTCTGCCTGGCCGTCGGGATCGGCGCCGGGGACATCGCGGTGCCGTTCGGCGAGGTGCTGCCCGCGCTGTGGGGCAGCGGTGAGCCCGCCACCCTCTTCCTGGTCCACGAACTGCGCCTGCCCAGGGCGGTGGTGGCCATGCTGACCGGGGCCGCGTTCGGCATGGCGGGGGCGCTGTTCCAGTCCATCACCCGCAACCCGCTGGCCAGTCCCGACATGCTGGGCATCACCCAGGGCGCCGGCACCGCGGTGGTGGCCGCCATCGTCCTGGGCTTCACCGGGCTCGGCTCCCAGGCCCTGGGCCTGACGGGCGCGCTGGCCGCCGGTCTGCTGATCTACGTGCTGGCCTGGAACCGCGGCACCACCGGCTACCGGATCGTCCTGGTCGGGATCGGCCTCAGCTGGATCTGCGTGAGCGTCACGTACTACCTGCTCAGCCGGGCCGAGCAGTACCAGGCGGCCAGGGCGCTCGGCTGGCTGGTCGGCAACCTCAACGACCGCGGCTGGGACCACGCCCGGCCCCTGGCGCTGGCCCTGGCCGTCCTCGTGCCGGTGGTGCTGCTGCTGACGCGCGGGCAGCGGGCCCTGCAACTCGGCGACGACGTGGCCGTCGGGCTGGGCGTGCGGGTGCAGCGCTCGCGGGTGGCGCTGCTGCTGTGCGGGGCGGCGCTGGCGGCGTTCGCGACGGCCGCCGCGGGCCCGGTGCTGTTCGTGGCACTGGCCGCCCCGCACCTGGCCCAGCGCCTGGCACGGGCCCCGATGCCACTGGTCACCGCCTCGGCCTGGGCGGGCGCGACGCTCGTGGTGGTCAGCGACCTGATCAGCCAGCGCCTGCTGACCGAGACGGTCCTGCCGGTCGGCGTGGTCACCGGCGCCCTGGGCGCGCCGTTCCTGCTGTGGCACCTGGCCCGCTCGCGCACATAGACGGGGTTCGCGCGAATGGGCGGGTTTCACCCACGTGGGCGGTTTCGCGTGCGTGGGTGGGTTCAGGGGAGGCGGGACAGGTGGTCGGCCTGGCGGATCGGCTCCGGGATGCGGTATGTGGGTGACAGGCGCAGGATGTGCGCGCAGGCGTTGTCCAGGCCGACGCCGTGGCCCTGGGAGACGAAGACCGGCTTGACGCCCTCGCGGGTGCGCAGCGCCCGGCCGACCACCTCGCCGTCGAGCAGGATCGCCGACCAGGCGCCACGGGCGGGCGGCGGCTCGGCGTGCTCGCCGACGAACGGCGTCTTGGCCACGCCGATCGCCGGCAGCCCGGTCAGCACGCCCAGATGGCAGGCCAGGCCGAAGCGGCGGGGGTGGGCCAGGCCGTACCCGTCGCACACCAGAAGTTCGGGACGGACCGACAGCTTGCCCACCGCGGCCAGCAACGGCGGCAGTTCCCGGAAGGCGAACAGGCCCGGAACGTAGGGGAAGCTCGCGCGCTGCCTGACCACCGCCCGGTCCACGACCTCCAGGCTCGCGGCGTCGAGCACCACGACGGCGCCCACCACCTCGTCGTCGTCGCGGTACCCGACGTCGAGACCGGCGACCAGGCCCACCTCGGCCGGTCCCGGGCCGTCCAGGTCGGCGAACGGCCGCAGGCGATCCTGCTCGGCCTGGGCCTCGGCGACGGTCGCGGGCCAGTGGGGTTCGGGGGCGTGGAAGGTCACCGGCGCCATTCTGCCACGCGCTTTCAGCATCGCTAAAGGATGGTTGAAAGACCTTTTCACTGGTTACCCGGGTGACCCGCGGTTAGCATCGAATTCGAAATCCCTTTACTCCGTGTTCCGGGACGAAAATTCGTGGGGGCCTCGATGAGTATTATCGTGCTGCATAAAAAGAATTTGAGCCGGCGCAGGCACCTGGCGCGCACGCGGAAATACGCCGAGGAGCACGGCCACCGGGTCATCATGATCATGAAGGATCCCGAATGGGAGGCCGACTACGTCGACGAGGTCGTGGTCGCCGACACCAGCAGCATCGACGAGACGTTAAGCGCCGCCAAAGCCGTGGCCGCGGCGGAGAGCGCCCCGATCGACGCGGTCGTCACCTTCGCCGAGGCCGCGGTGCCCTCCGCCGCCCGCGTCGCCGCCGAGTTCGGGCTGCCGGGGGTCAGCGAGCGGACCGCGCATCTGGCGAGGGACAAGTACCTGATGCGGGCCGCGTTCGCCGAGGGCGGGGTCGCGCAGCCCAGGTTCGCCCTGGCCGCAACCCTGGAAGAGGCGGAGAAGGCGGCCGGCGAGGTCGGCTTCCCGATGGTGCTGAAGCCGATCATCGGCACCGGCAGCATGTACGTGCGCAGCGTCGCCACCATGGCGGAGCTGGAGGAGCACTTCGACGTCATCCGCGAGGGCGCGTGGGCCGGCTTCACCTACGACCCGCTGCACGACTCCGCGATGCGCTCCTACGGCGGCGGCGTCCTGGCCGAGCAGTTCGTTCCGGGACCGGAGATCTGCGTGGAGTCCCTGGTCGTGGCGGGCACGACCCACGTGCTGGCCATCCACGACAAGCCGCTGCCGACCGGGCCGACCTTCGAGGAGGTCTACGCCTGCACGCCCACCCGGCTGCCGGAGAAGACGGTCGAGCGGATCGCCGCCGCCGTACGCGACGTGCACGAGGCGATGGGCATACTCACCGGGCCGACCCACGTGGAGTTCCGGCTGGCCGGCGGGGTGGAGCCGGTCGTGCTCGAAGCCGCGGCGCGCATGGGCGGCGGGCCCATCTACCGCTCGGTCCTGCTCAGCACCGGGGTGGACCTGGTGGAGGCGGCGCTGGACCTGGCGCTGGGCCGTACCCCCGAGATCGCGCCGCGCGAGGTCGCGCGGCCCATCGGCTTCTGGAACATCTTCCCCGAGCGGGCGGGGACGCTGAGCGAGATCGTCGGCCTCGACCGGGCGGCCGCCGACCCGCGCGTGGACGAGGTGGAGATCTACCGCCACCTCGGCGACCACCTCGAGGTGCCGCCCCGCACCTTCCAGGGCCACGGCCACCTGATCTTCAAGGTGAACGACGTGGACGAACTCGACCCGGTCTTCGACGAACTGGTGAGCACGCTGCGGCTGCGCACCGACCCCGAGGGGCGATGACATGTCCGACGGATTCCCGCCCACCGACCCCGCCGACCACCGGCCGCTGATCCTGCTGGTCAACAGCGGGATGAACCCGCAGTACCGCGAGTGGGGACTGCGCGGGCTGCACCGCGAGTTCCGGCTGTGGCTGCTGGACGCGCGCGAGGCCACCTGGGACCGGCCCTACCTCGTCGGCCAGACGAAGGTGGACGCGCTCGACCTGGACGAGGCGATGGCGGCGGCGAAGGAGCTGTTCACACGCATGCCGTTCGCCGGCGTGCTCTGCTACGACGAGATGCGCGTCCACAACGCCGCCCGCATCGCCGAGGCGCTCGGCGTGCCCACCAGCCCCTCCGACGCCATCCTGGCCTGCAGGGACAAGAGCCTGACCCGCGCCCGCATGACCCCGGACATCCCCGGCTCGGTCCGCTCTGTCCCCGTGCCCGACGCCGCCGCGGCCCACCGCGTCGCCGCCGAGATCGGCTATCCGGTGGTGCTCAAGCCGCGCGCGCTGGCCGGCAGCGAGGGCGTGGCCCGCGTGGACGGGCCCGAGCAGCTCGACGCGCAGTTCGCCTTCACCGAGCGCGCCCACTTCGCCGAGGTCGAGCGCTACGCCGAGGGCGTGCTGGTCGAGGAGTACCTGGACGGCCCGGAGATCGGCGTCGACGCCGCCGTCTTCCACGGCGAGGTCGAGCCCGTGTTCATCTCGCGCAAGGAGCTCGACCGGCCGCCCACCTTCGAGGAGACCGGCCACTTCGTCAGCACCGACGACCCGCTGCTGCACGACCCGGAGATCGTCGAGGTCGTACGCGCCGCGCACGCCGCGCTCGGCTTCGACAACGGCGTCACCCACACCGAGCTGCGCCTCACCGCCAGGGGCCCGCGCGTGGTCGAGCTCAACGGCCGCCTCAGCGGCGACCTCGTCTCCTACGTCGGACTGCTGGCCACCGGCGTCGACCTGCTCGTGGCCGCCGCGCGGATCGCCTGCGGCGAGCGTCCCGACGTACGGCCACGCCGCCGCTCCAGCGCCGCGGTGCGCTACTTCTACCCCCCGCACGACATGGTCGTGGACGACCTGCGCCTGGACACCGACCGGCTGCCCCCGGGCATCTGGGAGGTCACCCTGCTGGCCGAGCCGGGCAAGCGGCTGCTGCTGCCGCCGGGCTCGTTCGTGAAGGGCCGGATGGCCGCGGGCTTCGCCGTCGGCGAGGACGCGGCGGCCTGCGACCGCTCGCTGAAGGGACTCGGCGAGCTGTTCCACGTCCGTGGCCGGAGGATCGATGGCTGAAGGCCGCGGGACGGAGGCGGAGACGCTGGAGGAGCGGCCGGGTTCGCTGTTCCGGGTCAACCGCTCCTTCCGGCTGCTGTTCGCCGCCGCCGCGGTCAGTATGTTCGGCACCCAGATCAGGCTGCTGGCGCTGCCCCTGGTCGCGGTGATCGTGCTCAACGCCTCGCCGGGCCAGGTCGGCGTGCTCGGCATGCTGGGCACGATCGCCTTCCTGCTGATCGGGCTGCCGGCGGGCGCGTGGATGGACCGGGTGCACGGGCGCCGCAGGGTGATGGTGGTGGCCGACCTGGTGCGCGCCGCGCTGGTCGGGTCGGTGCCGGTGGCGTACGCGCTGGGTGTGCTCACGCTTGCCCAGCTGTACGTGGTCGTGGTCCTGAGCGGCTTCGCCACCGTGTTCTTCGACGTCTCCTCACAGAGCTACCTGCCCGCCATCGTCTCGCGCGAGCGCCTGGTGGAGGCCAACTCCCACCTGGGCGGCATGGAGGCGGTCAACAACGTGGCGGGGCCGGCCGGCGCCGGGTTCCTCATCCAGCTCATCACCGCGCCGCTGGCCGCCGCCGTGGACGCCGTGGGCTACGTGTGGTCGGCGCTGTGCCTGTCGCGCATCCGCGACCGCGAGGCGCCCCCGCCGCCGCCCGAGGGTGGCAAGCGCCACCTCGTGCGCGAGATCAGGGAGGGCCTGGTCCTGGTCTTCGGCCACCCGCTGCTGCGCGCCATCGCGATCAACGGCGCCATGGTCAACATGTCGGTCTCGATGATCATCGTGATCATGCCGCTGATGTTCCAGCGCGAGCTCGGGCTGTCGGCGTTCACGCTCGGCCTGTTCTTCGCCGTGGACGGCATCGGCATGCTGCTCGGCGCCCTGACCGCGCGCCGGGTCACGGCCTGGCTCGGACAGGGCCGCGGCCTGTGGATCATCGGGCTCGCCGTCGTACCGGCCTGCGCGGTGTTCCCGCTCGTCGACCGCGGGATATGGCTGTGGCTCGCGGGCGTCGCCTGGCTCGTGCTCAACTACCGGATCGGCGTGAACAACGTCATCCTGATCAGCTTCCGCCAGCAGGTGACCCCCACGCATCTGCTGGGCCGGATGAACGCCACCATGCGGTTCCTCATGCACGGCGTGCTTTCACTCGGCGCCGCGCTCACCGGGTTGATCGGGCAGTTCGCCGGCGTGCGGACCGCCCTTTGGGTGGGCGCGGCCGGACTGGCCCTCGCGTGGCTGCCGCTCTATTTCTCGCCGATGAGAAAGATGCGGGAACTGCCGCGAGAGGAGCCGGAGTCCTAGGAGCCGGTGAATGCGTCGAACGGCACAAAACCACCCGACCGGCAGGGCTGACGGAGGAGGAAGGCCCACGGTTAGGATCGGCACATGATTGAGTTGGCGTTAATGCAGACGTTGCACGCCGTAGCTCGGAGCGGCTCGATCAGCGCCGCTGGGGACGTGTTGCACATCACGACCTCGGCGGTCTCCCAGCGCCTGGCCAAGCTCGAACGCGAGGTAGGCCAGAGCATGCTGGAACGCCACGGCAGGGGCGTGCGGCTCACCGACGCCGGACGGCTCCTGCTCGGATACGCCGAGCGCATCCTGTCCCTGGCCGACGAGGCGGAGGCCGAGCTCGACGGGTACCGGGGCGCGGTCGTGGGCAAGCTGTCGATCGCGGGCTTCCCGTCCACGGTGCGGGGCCTGCTGCCCCGGGCCGTCACCATGTTGAAACGCGAATATCCGCAGCTGCGCGTGGAGCTGTCGGAGCAGGAGCAGGAAGGCTCGATGCCCCTCGTGTCCCGGGGGGATCTGGACGTCGCCGTGGTCCAGGACTGGTTCAACGTGCCGCT
Source organism: Nonomuraea sp. NPDC059023 (assembly GCF_042740095.1). Lineage (NCBI taxonomy): Bacteria > Bacillati > Actinomycetota > Actinomycetes > Streptosporangiales > Streptosporangiaceae > Nonomuraea > Nonomuraea sp. NPDC059023. Next base: position 274,565 of record NZ_JBHYIO010000004.1, read on the forward strand.
GGCCGTACCCGATCGGCTGGCCACGAAGCAGTTGCTCGAAGACGTCGTGGACGTGGCGCTGCCGGCCGGGCACCCGCTGGCCGAGCGTTCGGTGCTCGACCTGGAGGACCTGGCGCAGGAGGTGTGGATCACCTGGTCGCCCGGCACGGGCTGCCACGACTGGCTGCTGCACACCATGCGCGAGCGCGGGGTGGAGCCGCGGGTGGGACACACCGCCGGTGAGCACCCGACGCAGCTGGCGCTGGTGCAGGCGGGCTTCGGGGTCGCGGTCATGCCGAGGCTGGGCCGCGACCAGGTGCCCGACGGCGTGCGGATCGTGCCGGTACGCCCCCGCCTGAGCCGGCGCGTCTACGCGGTCTGGCGCCAGGAGGCCGGCCGTCGTCCCGCGGTCATGGCGGCCGTGGAGATGCTGGCCACGGCGGCCCGGCTGGTGACCCAGCCCGACCACCGGCTGATCGACGGGCCCCTGCCCGCCGGGACGCCGTCCGTCCTGCCCGGACCGCGCGCCCCGGCGGCCGCCGTTGGCGCCTAGCCCCCCGCGACCTCGCGCGTGAGGTAGGCGAACTGCTCGTCGGTCAGCTCGATGTCGCCCGCCGCGACGTTCTCCTCCAGGTGGGGGATCGAGCAGGTGCCCGGGATCGGAATGATCACGGGGGAGCGGCGCAGCAGCCACGCCAGCGAGATCTGCGCGGTCGTGGCGTCGAGCTGCTTGGCGACCTGTGCCAGCGCGCCGCCGGCGCTGGCGTGGCCGCCCCTGGCCAGCGGCAGCCAGGGGATGAACGCGATGTTCTCCCGCTCGCAGTAGTCGATGACGTCCTCATAGCGGCGGTTGGTGATGTTGTAGAGGTTCTGCACGCTCACCACGTCGATCTGCTTGCGCGCCTGCTCGATCTGCGCGACCGAGACCTCCGACAGCCCGATGTGGCGGATCTTCCCCTCGTCCTGGAGCTGCTTGAGCGCCCCGAACTGCTCCTCCGCCGGGACCTTCGGGTCGATGCGGTGGAGCTGGTAGAGGTCGATGCGCTCGACACCCAGGCGGCGCAGGCTCAGGTGGGCCTGCTGCAGCAGGTACTCGGGACGGCCGAGCGGCACCCAGTCGTCGCTGCTGGGCCTGCTCTGGCCCGCCTTGGTGCCGATGACCAGGCCGTCGGGGTAGGGCCGGAGCGCCTGCGCCAGCTGCTCCTCATTGGTTCCCGGGCCGTAGGCGTCGGCGGTGTCGATGAAGTTCACGCCGAGTTCGACCGCGCGCCTGGCCACGTCGAGCGCGTACCCGGGGTCGTCCGGCAGGCCCCAGTTGCCCTCACCGGTCAGCCGCATCGCGCCGAAGCCCAGCCTCCGGATCGGAAGGTCGCCGCCCAGCGAGAAAAGGGAACTTGGCATCAGACGTTTCTCCATAAGCCGGAATCCGTTTCGGTCCCCATTATGGAGGGTCGCCGCGGAAAGAAGTAGTGAAAGATTCTGTGCCCTGGGTTGAAGCGCCGCTTAAAGCCTCGCGATCGCCCGAAATGCGTGCACAATGGATTCTCCGCGGAAATTGTGGGGGTGTCATGCTGACGCTCGGCTTCTCGGCGGACGACCTCGCCCGCACCCGCTTCGCGACCTCCCCGCTGCAGGAGGTCGTCGCCAGCATCCGGGTGCTGAAGGATCCGGCCGCCCACATCGTGCACGAGCCGTGGGTGGCCGAGACCCGGCCCCTGCTGGCCTCCTCCGGCCTCGACCTCGGACCGCTGTCCGACCTGGTGCCCGTGCCGAGCTGGTACATCCCAGACTTCCTGACGCCGCCGCCGCTCACGCCGGCCCCCGAGTTCGCCGCCCAGCTGGAGACGCTGCGCGCCACGCCGCCCGGCCAGGTCAGGACCGACCTCGGGCACATGGTCGACGCGCGCTCGCCCTGGGTGGACGCGCTCCACGACGACCCGGTCCCCGGCCTGGCCAGGCTGGCCGGGGTGATCGAGGCGTACTGGGACTTGGCGATCGCCCCGCACTGGCCGCGCCTGCGCGCGCTGCACCAGGGCGACGTGATCTATCGCGCCCGCCGCCTGGCCGACGGCGGCGCGGCCAGGCTCTTCGCCGACCTGGCCTCCATCGTGCGCTGGCAGGACGGCAGCCTGCACATCGCCCACCCGCGCTACTCCGGCGCGCGCTCCCTGGACGGCCAGGGTCTGCTGCTGGTCCCCTCGGCGTTCGTCTGGCCGTCGGTCTTCTCCAGCACCATCCCGCCCTGGCAGCCAACGCTGACCTATCCGGCGCGCGGAGTGGCCTCGCTGTGGGAGCGCCGCGACCGCACCACGGCCGACGCCCTCGCGGCGGTCATCGGGCGCTCCAGGACCGTTCTGCTCATGGAGCTCGACACGCCCGCCTCCACCACCGAGCTCACCCATCGGACGGGTCTGGCCGCCAGCAGCGTCTCGGAGCATCTCGCCGCCCTGCGTTCCGCGGGACTGGTGACCGCGCATCGCGCGGGGCGATTCGTCATGTACGCGCGCACCACCGTGGCCGAGTCCCTTGTAATGGCTCCCATCGCGTGATATCCCGCCCCATTAATTTGCCGAGAACATCGGATCACAATGTTGAAGCCCTGCTGAAGGGTGGCGTCCATCGGCGCTTTAAGGCCATCCTGACTTAATACGATCCACCTGGCTAAATATGTCATGTGTTGACAGTGCGACGACCGGTCGTGTAACACTTGACCAGTGATTTGTGGGGACCTCACATAGATCCGCGGCCAAATGGGCGCGGAGATGAGGCCAGGGGTGAAATCGGGGTGTGATCGATACGGCAAGGGCGGCGCCGGTTGATCGGCACGGATAAACAATCCAAAGGTGTATTCGGCGAGCATGCTCGCCTGGGCGGAGACACTTGAGGATCTCCCATCGCAAGGCGCTGACCAGCGCTGGAGCATGCTTCCTCTGGTACGAGTCGGTTACGGCCAAGAGTGCGGAGCGACAAACATTCGCGCCGCATGTCGACACGTGTGCATGGTAAAGGGGAAAAATGAGTTCGCGGGAACTGGCAATAGCCGGCAGAGTGATCTCGGATGGTTCCGACGCGTATGTAATCGCGGAGATCGGGCACAACCACGAGGGCGACCTGGATAAGGCGGAAGAACTCGTCCTGAAGGCCGCCGCCGCCGGCGCGAGCGCGGCCAAACTTCAGAAGCGCGAGAACACGACCTTGTACACCAAGGCGATGTACGACGAGCCCTATACCGGCAGAAACAGCTACGGCGCCACCTACGGCGCCCACAGAGAGGCCCTCGAATTCGGCCACCACGAATACACGCACCTCGCGAAGGTGGCCGGCGAGGCGGGCATCGACTTCATCTCCACCGCCTTCGACTTCGCCAGCGTCGACTTCCTCGTCGGCATCGGCGTCCCGGCGATCAAGCTGGCCTCCGCGGACCTCACGAACACCCCGCTGCTCAGCTACGCCGCGAAGACCGGCCTGCCGCTGATCATGAGCAGCGGCGGCGCGGACATGACCGACGTGCGCCGCGCGCTCGACGTGGTGCTGCCGATCAACTCCAACGTGGCGATGCTCCAGTGCACCGCCATCTACCCCGTCTCGGCCACCGACCTGAACCTGTCGGTCATCGGCACCTACCGGCGGGAGTTCCCGCACGTCGTGGTCGGCTTCTCCGGCCACGACCTGGGACCCGATCTCAGCTACGTCGCCTACGCGCTGGGCGCCCGGGTGGTCGAGAAGCACTTCACCCTCGACCGCACCAGGCCGGGCAGCGACCACCACTTCTCCCTCGAACCGGAGCAGCTGGCAGAGCTGGTGGCCGGGCTGCGCCGTACCAGGGAGTCGCTCGGCTCGGGGGAGAAGCGCCAGCTGCCCGCGGAGGCGCCGGCGCTGCGGAAGCTGGGCAAGAAGCTGGTCGCCGCCCGTGACCTGGACACCGGCCACGTGCTGACCGAGGACGACATCGCGATCAAGTCACCCGGCGGCGACGGCATGCGGCCGTACCTGCTGGGACAGGTCGTGGGGCGCACGCTGCGCGCGCCGCTGGCCTTCGACGCCGACCTCAGCCCCGACCTTCTCGGCTGAGGGTGACTGCGCTGAACATCGAACTGACCGGGGAGATCGCGGTCGTGACCGGCGTGCTGGGCCGGCTCGGCGCGGTCTGGACCGACGCGCTGCTCGGCGCGGGCGCCAGGGTGCTCGGCCTCGACATCCACGCCGAGCTGAGCGCGGAGCTGGCCGAGACCCTGACCCGCCACGGCGACGAGCGCTTCGTGCTCGCCAAGGCCGACATCACCGACCGGCTCAGCCTGGGCGCGGCACTGGAGTTGTGCCTGGCCGAGCTGGGCCGGCCGGCCATCCTGGTCAACAACGCCGGGATCGACCAGCCGCCGTCGGCCGCCACCGGGAGCTGGACGTTCGAGGACATCCCCGACGAGCGCTCGGCGGCCGTGCTGGACGTCAACCTGCACGGCACGCTGCGCGCCTGTCAGGTGTTCGGCGCCGAGCTGGCCAGGAACGGCCGGGGCTCGGTGATCAACATCGGCTCCCTCTACGGGACCATGGCCCCCGACCCCCGGCTGTACGAGCACCTGCCGCTCGACCCGCCCTTCCTCAAGCCGCCCGCGTACGGCATGTCGAAGGCCGGGGTGTCCGCGCTGACCCGGTACCTGGCCGCGCTGTGGGGCCCGCGCGGCGTGCGGGTCAACACGCTCTCGCCCGGCGGCGTGCTCGGCGGCCAGGACCCCGAGTTCCGCAGGAAGTTCAGCGCCAAAGTGCCCCTGCAGCGGATGGCCCGCCACGAGGACCTGGCGGGCCCGCTGCTCTTCCTCGCCTCCAACCAGAGCAGTTACGTCACAGGAACGGAGTTGCAGGTCGATGGCGGCTATGTCTGCTGGTGAGACCCGCACGCTGGCCTGGGTGCCGGTGAGCGAGATCACGCGCGTGCTCGGCGGCATCGAGGACCCCTGCCGCCGGGCCCACGCCTTCGCCACCCTCACCAGGATCAACACCCTCTACATGATCATGCGCGCCGGATCCGGGCACCTCGGGTCCAGCTTCAGCGCCGCCGACGTCATCAGCCGGCTCCTGCTCGAAGAGCTGCGCGAGGACGACCTGTTCTTCTCCTCCAAGGGCCACGACGCCCCCGGCCTGTACGCGGCGCTGATCGGTCTCGGCCGGCTGGAGGAGGACCTGCTGCACCGGCTGCGCCGCCTCGGCGGCCTGCCCGGCCACCCCGACGTCGGCACCCCGCACATGCCCTTCAACACCGGCTCGCTCGGCATGGGCATCTCCAAGGCCAAGGGCGTCGTGCTGGCCAACCGGCTGCTCGGCCGCGACCAGCGCGTCTACGTGCTGACCGGCGACGGCGAGCTCCAGGAGGGCCAGAACTGGGAGGCCCTGGCCGGCGCGGCCCGCTCCGGCATGGGCGAGCTGACCGTCATCGTCGACCACAACAAGATCCAGTCCGACACCTGGGTACGCGACGTCAGCGACCTCGGCGACCTGGAGGCCAAGTTCACCGCGTTCGGCTGGGCCGTCCTAAGGTGCGACGGGCACGACCAGGAACAACTGGCCGCCACCTTCGCCCGCCGCGCCGACGATCACGCCGACCGGCCCGCCGTGATCATCGCCGACACGGTGAAGGGCGCGGGCTGCGCGCGCTTCGCCGCGACCTCGATGCGCGAGGACGAGTGGCGCTACCGCTTCCACAGCGGCGCGCCCGCCCGCGAGGACTACCTCGCCGCGCACGGCGAGCTCCTCGACGCCGCCCGCGCGAGCTGCGGTCCGTTCGGGTTGAGCACCGCCCAGGACCAGCCCCCCGTCAAGCTCCAGACACCCAAACTCCCCGAGGTGTACGGCGAAGCCCTCGCCGACCTGGCCGCCCGGGACGCCCGGGTGATCGCCCTGGACGCCGACCTCGTGCTCGACACCGGCCTGATCCCGTTCTGGCGCCGCTTCCCCCTGCGCTTCGTCGAATGCGGGATCGCCGAGCAGGACATGGTCTCGATCGCCGGGGGCCTGGCCTACCGGGGGCTGCTGCCGTTCGTCCACTCCTTCTCCTGCTTCCTGCACGCCCGGCCGAACGAGCAGATCTACACCAACGCCACGGAAGGCCGGAAGGTGATCTACGTCGGGTCGCTGGCCGGGCTGCTGCCCGCCGCGCCCGGCCACTCCCACCAGGCGGTCCGCGACGTGAGCGCGCTGGCCGCGATGCCCGGCCTGGTGATCCTGGAGCCGGCGAGCCCCGAGGAGACGCGGGCCGCGGTCGACTTCTGCGCGAACACCCCGCACAGCGTCTACCTCCGGCTGGTCAGCGTGCCCTGCCCGCCGGAGACCGCCACGCTGTCCGCCGCGCCGCTCGTGCCCGGCCGGGGCACCGTCGTGCGCGAGGGCGGCCGGACCGTGGCCATCGGCTCGGGGCCGATCGTCCTGGCCCAGCTGCTGCGCGCGGCCGAGGCGCTGGCCGCGACCGGCCTGGAGCTCACCGTGGTCAACCTGCCCTGGCTCAACCGCGTGGACGCCGGCTGGCTGGCCGACCTGGCCGGCCGCGCCGACCGGCTGTTCGTCGTGGAGAACCACTACACCAGGGGCGGCCAGGCCGACGTCGTGGCCAGGACGCTGCTGGAGCTGGGCCTGCCCGGCCCGCCCGCCTTCCTCGGGATCGGCGTCGAGGACGTGCCCCGCTGCGGGCGCGACGACGAGGTGCTCGCCGCCCACGGGCTGAGCCCCGAGCACCTGGCCGACACCATCCGTAAACACGTTTCCTGAAAGGACCACAGTGGAGACCGTCTACAACGACATGCCGCGCCCTCCGCAGGAGATCATCGACGCCTTCCGCGAGGTGTTGAAGGAGTACAGCCCGAGCTGCCTGGTGACCGACGCGCGCCGCCGTACCGGAGCCATCGGGGGGTTGCTGCCGGTGCTGCCGCACCACAAGATCGTCGGGCCCGCGATCACCGTGAACCTGTCCATCGACGACCTCGTCGACTGCATGCCGGTGCTGAGCAGGGCGCAACCGGGCGACGTGATCGTGCTCGCCTGTCACCGCTCCACCAGGACCGCGATGTGGGGCGGGCTGATGTCCACGCTCTCGCTGAAGGCGGGCGTCGCGGCCGGGATCGTGGACGGCGCCATCCGCGACGTGGACGAGATCCGCGACCTGAACTTCCCGGTCTGGTACCGCGGCACGGTGCCCAGGCCCTCGCCCACCGCCGTGCACAACCGCACGGAGCCGGTGCAGGTGAACGTGCCCGTCGTGGTGGACGGCCAGGTCATCCACCCGGGCGACATCATCGTGGCCGACGAGAACGGCATCGCCGTCGTCCCCTCCGCCGACGCCCAGGACGTGCTGGAAGGCACCCGCGTGCAGATCGGCAAGGAGAAGACGATCCGCGACAAGATCAACTCGGGGGCGACCGTGTCCGAGCTGCTGGCCGAGTTCGGCCACCTGTAAAGGAGACGCGGGGGAATGCGGATCTACCTCACCGGAGCCGACGGGATGCTCGGCACCGCACTGCGCGCCGCGCTGGCCGCCGACCCGCTCACCGCGGGCTGGGACGTGCGCGGCGTCTCCGTGGCCGACTTCGACATCGGCGACCCCGGCGCGGTGCGCGCCTCCGTCGAGGACTTCGCGCCCGACGTCGTCGTCCACACCGCCGCGCACGCGATCGTCGACGAGTGCGAGGCCGACCCGCAGCTCGCGCTGCGCGTGAACGTGGCAGGCGTCCGCAACGTCGCGGACGCCTGCCGCAGGACCGGCAGCCGCCTGGTCTACGTCTCCAGCGACTACGTCTTCGACGGGGCCGACACCCCCGACGGCGGCTACCGCGAGACCGACACCCCGGGCCCGCTCAGCGTGTACGGGCTGAGCAAACTGGCCGGCGAGCGCATCGCGGCCACCGTCGACGACCACCTCGTCATCCGCACCTCCTGGCTGTTCGGCGGCAGCGACGAGCGCACCGACAACGTGCTCGCCATGATCCGCCAGACCGAGCGGGGCGAGCGCGTACGCCTCATCCACGACCAGTTCAGCTGCCCCACCTACACCGTCGACCTGGCCCGCGCCATGGTGCTGCTGCTCAAGCGGGGCACCGCGGGGACGCTCCACGTGGCCAACACCGGCTCGGCCAGCTGGTTCGACGTCGCCAGGGTGGCGCTGGGGCGCGAGGGCCGGGCCGCCGAGCCGGTCGCGCTCGACGACTGCGGCTTCCTCGGCCGCCGCCCGCGCAACTCCACCCTGAGCACCGGCCGCCTGAAGCACCTCGGGATCACCATGCCGGACTGGTCCGACGCGGTCTCCCGCTACCGCACCCACCTCTCCACAGGGAACGGGAGAACATGAGCAACCGACCCACCTGGCGTACCTGGTCGGGCACCGCGCGCTGCGCCCCCGCCACGTTGCTGGCGCCGACCCGCGAGGAGGAGATCGTCCACGCGGTGCGCACCGCGGCCAAGGCCGGCCGCACCGTGCGCCCGGTCGGCACCGGGCACTCCTTCAACCAGCTGGCCTGCACCGACGGCACGCTGCTCGACCTGACCCGCTTCCGCGGCGTCGCCGGCGTGGACCGCGCCGCCGGGACCGTCACCGTGCGCGCCGGAACCTCCTTACACATGCTGAGCACCGCCCTCGACCGCGCCGGGCTGGCGCTCGGCAACCTCGGCACCATCGCCGCGCAGACCGTCGCCGGGGCGCTGGCCACCGGCAACCACGGCACCGGCCTGACCCATCCGCCGTTCTCCGGCCAGGTCACCCGCCTGCGCCTGGTCACCGCCGACGGCTCCGTACGCGAGTGCGACACCCGCGAAGACCCCGAGCTGTTCCGGTGCGCGCGCACCTCGCTCGGCGCCCTCGGCGTGATCACCGAGGTCACGCTGCGCGTGGTGCCGCGCTTCAACCTGCGCGCCGTACTCGGCCGCGAGCCGCTCGACGCACTGCTCGAACGCTTCGGGGAGTGGGCGGGCAGCGCCGAGCACGTCTCGTTCTCCTGGCTGCCGTGGGCCGACAGCGCCGCCACCCGCGCGCTGGACCGCACCGCCGCGCCGCCCACCCCGCGCGCCGCGCTGCACCGCTACGACAGCACGCTGGCCGAGGTCCGCTGCGGCCTGTCCGGCCTGGCCGGACGGCTGCGCCCCGGCATCGTCCCCCGCCTGGGCCGTACACCCGCCACCGGCGAGCGCGTCTCCTACGTGGACACCGCCCACCGGGTCTTCGCCTTCCCGCAGCCGATCAAGTTCCTGGCCATGGAGCACGCGCTGCCGCTGGAGAACATCCCCGCCGCGCTGGCCGGGCTGCGCGGCGCGCTGCGCCGCTTCGGCCACTACTCGCCGTACTCGGTGCTCGTGCGCGTCGGCGCCCCCGACGACTCCCCGCTCAGTCCCGCGTACGGCCGGCGGACCGGCTACGTCAACCTGTGCGTGCCCAGGACGGCGGGCTACATCGAGATCCTGCGCGTCGCCGAGCCCGTGCTGCGCGACCTCGACGCCCGGCCCCACTGGGGCAAGGCCCACACCGCCACCGCCGAGATCCTGCGCCCGCGCTACCCGGAGTGGGAGAGCTTCGCGCGTGTGCGCGCCGCGCTCGACCCCGACGGCGTGTTCGCCAACGACTACCTCGGCCGCGTCCTCGGCCCCGTCCACGCAGGGCAGCCCGCGTGATGGCCGTCCGGGGACTGTTCTTCGACTTCGACGGCCTGCTCTGCGACACCGAACGGGCCGCCCGGCAGTCCTGGCGCGACCTCTACGCCCGCTTCGGCCTCGCGTTTCCCGAGTCGGTGTGGACGGCGATGACCGGACGCTCCTCCGGCGCCGACATCGCGGCCGGGCATCTCGGGCGCACGCTCGGCCGCGCGGTGACCGAGGAGGAGGTCGCCTGGCGGCTGGCCCGCAAGCAGGAGCTGTCCGACGCCGAGCCGCTGCGGCCCGGCGTACGGGCGCTGGCCGGGGAGGCCGCGCGGCGCGGCATCCGGCTCGCGGTGGTCTCCGGCTCGCCGCGCACCTGGGTGGCCGGGCACCTCGGGCGGCTCGGGGCGCTCGAGTGGTTCGACCACCTGGTCACCGCCGACGGCGGCATCGCCGCCAAGCCCGCTCCCGACCTGTACCTGCTGGCTCTGCGGCGGTGCGGGCTGCGGGCCGAGGAGGTGCTGGCGCTGGAGGACTCCGAGGTGGGGGTCGCCGCCGCGCGGGCCGCCGGACTGCGCTGCGTCGCCGTGCCCAGCGCCGCCGGCCGCCACGCCGACCTCGGCGCGGCCAGCGCCGTCCTCGACACCCTGTACCAGATCTCGCTCGACGGCCTGGAGGTGGCGGCCGCATGACGCACGCACTCGACACCCAGGCCGCCGACACCCAGGCCCCCGACACCCTCGACTCGCTGGCCGCCCGCGGTAGCGGGCACCCGGAGTGGATCTGGCGCGACGGCGCCCTCGTGCCGTGGGAGCAGGCCACCGTGCACGTCAACGCGGTCGGCCACGCCTCGGTCGCCGCCGTCTTCGAGGGCATCAAGGCCTACCTCGCCGCGGACGGGCGCCGCCTGCTGGCCTTCCGGCTCGACGACCACCTGCGCAGGTTGTTCGACTCGGCGCGGCTGTGCCGGCTCGACCTGCCCGGCGGCGTGGACGACCTGCGGGAGGCCATCCTCGGCCTGCTGCGCGCCAACGCCTGCCGTACCGACACCTACATCCGGCCGTGGGCCTTCCCGCGCGGCGTGATCCGCGAGCAGATGGTCCCGGCGGGCACCCGCTGCGAGATCGTCGTCGACAGCTGGCCCTTCCACAGCCACCTGCTGACGCCGCGCGGCTGCCGCGCCGCGGTCAGCTCGTGGATCCGGGTGAGCGACGCGTCCATGCCGCCGCGGGCCAAGACGTTCTCCAACTACCACAACGGGCGGCTGGCGATGATGGAGGCCAGGGAGAACGGCCACGACTGGCCCATCCTGCTCAACGACCGGCACAAGGTCAGCGAGGGTCCGGGCGCCTGCGTCGCCCTCGTGCGCGACGGTACGGTGATCACGCCGTCGCTGACCAGTGGCCTGCTGGCCGGGCTGACCAGGGACAGCGTCTGCGCGCTGACCCGCGACCTCGGGCTGGCGCTGGAGGAGCGGGAGGTGGACCGCAGCGAGCTCTACCTGGCCGACGAGGTGTTCTTCATGGGCACCGCCTGGGAGATCCTGCCGGTCACCGCCGTCGACGGGCGCCGCGTCGGCGACGGGACGATGGGGCCGGTGACGGCGCGGCTGGAGCGGGAGTACGCGGCGATCGTGCGCGGACGCTCCGAGCGCCACCCGGAGTGGCTGACCGAGATCCCCCTCTGAGGGGGCCCGGACCACCGAGCCCCCCGCCCCGCGTTCAGATCGCGAAGGATTTCACCATGTCGACCGTCTCCCGCGCGCACCCCCACGAGAAGCTGAACCCGGCGCCGCCGTGCGCGTAGTTGTGCACGATGCGGGTTCCCGGCTCGCTCTCCAGGCAGACGTTCTGCTTGCGGAAGGGCCGCAGGCCGGCGCGTACCGGCTCGACCGGGTCGATCTCCGCCTTGCCGATCGCCGGCATGAACTGCACGCACCGGTTGTACATGTCGCGTACCGGCTGGTGGTTGTCGAGGTTGATGTCGGTGCTCCACTGGTCGGGCTCGGCGAGGCCGCCCAGCACGACGAGGTTCTCACCGCGGGGCACGATGAACACGATGTCCTGCTCGTCCCCGTTGCGCTCGTCGTGGGAGACGCAGTGCGCCTCCTCGATCCTCGGGATCCGGCTGCCGTCGTTGAGCACCCGCACCAGCGCGCCGCGCAGCGGGTACATGGGCACCCCGTGCAGTTCGGCCGCCCCGAGGCCGGTGCAGTTGACGATCGCGTCCACGCCGTACGCCTGGTGCAGCTCGCGCTCCTGCTCACGCAGCAGGCCGGAGACCCGCGCCCGCACGACCTTGACCCCGGCCTCCTCCGCCTGCCGCAGCAGCCAGCCGGTGTAGGTGTCGGTGTCGATCATGGGGGCGAGGTGCCGGTAGGCGTCCTGGATCCCGTACGTCGGGTTCACGCCGTTGGCCGAGGCGAGGCCGGGGTCACGCTCGAACCCGCGTACCCTGACGGCCAGCTCGTTCATCTTGTTCTGGTCGTGGACGTGCTGCTCGACACGGTGGGTGAAGTAGAAGTTCGAGACCCGCATGAACACGCCCGTCGACGGGTCGGCGGCGAGGCCGTCGAAGATCTCGTACGACTCCATGCACCACCCCTTCGAGCGCGACAGCGAGATCTGGTCATGGTGGTAGCCGCACACCGCGGGCGGCCACTCCCACAAGGCGCCCGCCACCACGGACACACACTGCGCGGCGTCCTTCTCGGCGGCGACGACGACCTCGAACCCGGCCCGCGCCAACGACAGGGCCGTGGTCAGGCCGCTCACACCGGCGCCGATCACAAGGACGCGCTCGGCCCGTTTCCTGATGATCTCGGTCATGGCTGCAACCCCTCATTCGTGCGGAAAGGTGAAGACGCTGGTGGTACGCATCGGCGGCTGCGTGGACGGGCTGATGATCGGCCCCGAGCCGGCCGGGATGGCGCGGATGAACGACGAACCCGCGTAACCGCGGTCGGTGAAGAAGAAGCTCCAGGCGGCGATCCAGTCGGCCACCTCGCCGCTTTCCGCGTCGCAGACCGGCTCGGCCTGCGGCGTCACCCGCCGCTGGACGATGTAGCCGTCGCCGGTGTGCGCCGCCACCGCCTGCCGCCACTCCCGCTCACCGGCCGTCCACCCGGCGACCGTCCCGGTGCCGGCGTAGCCGACGCGCGGCTTGAGGATGAGCGATTCGCGCTCGGCCAGCGCCCGCTCGACCACGTCCGTGCCCGACAGGGCCCGCGTCCACGGCAGCACCCGGTCGATCAGCGCGGACTCCTCGGCCGTGAACGCCGCACGCCAGCGCGGGTCCGACAGCAGGTACATGCAGCCCTTGTTGGAGTAGAGATAGCTGTCGAGCGTTGAATGGAGAACCGTCCGGCCCGATTCGTGGGCCCGCACTATCGGCTCCACGACCTCTTCTCCCGACGGGTCGGAACATATTTCGTCGACCGAGAAATAGCGCAGGACCATGTCGACAGGCGTGCCGTCCAGAAAGAGCTTTCCGGCCTTTTCCTTGAACTGGCCCGCCTCGGCGAGCCGTACGTCGAGCCCGGCCGCGCCCATTTGCTCTTGCAGCACCTGCATACGGTGCCCATAGGCGGCCAGGCCGTCCGTCCATTCGGTCATGGCCACCACCGGGCTGTCGCCTTCCGCCACCGGGGCGGCGATGTCGTGCAGGGCCGCGGCGAACTCGGCGGCCGTGTCGGAGAACCCGAGCCGGTGCTCCTCGGCGAAAGCCCGGAACTCGGGCACCTCCAGCAGCGCCCGGTTGACCGCCGCCTGGTCGAGCCCGCCGAGCGCGCTGCAGATGTTGAGCTCCAGCAGCTTGAACGCCGAGCCGTCGAAATACACGTCAGGGCGGGCGTACCTGGGCGGATTGCGGGTCGCGTTCCTCGTCATGACCGCGGCGTGCCGGGGACTGACACCCAGCGTCGCGCAGTACGCCGCCAGGTCGCCGTCGAACAACCGCCACGGCAGCGACACCAGCAGATCCAGGAACGGCCGCAGATCGGCGGCGAACTCACGCAGCCGCGACTCACCGGCGAACCACGGCCGATCGGCCAGCCGCTGCCCGTAGGCGTGGGCGAAGGCCGGTGAGAACGGCGCCCGCCGTACCGCGTCACGCAGGCCGGATCGCTCGTCCAGACATTGATCGATGTAATGCTTGGTCACGGAATTCGGCATGGCGGAATCCCCTTCTGAACATACGTGGGAAAACGGCGCGCCCCGTCCTGCCTGCGCCCGAAGTTCCTCCCCGATTACCCCTTGGAGGCGACGTTATGGGCCCCGGCTGCGGCTGCCAATCTATTCGGGCTGAGCCGAATCGAGGGCCTTTCAGTATTCCTTAAAGATGCACCGGAGAGTTTTTCGCTGGTGGTCGGGGGTGCGGCTGGATAAACTCGGCGCGGGCGTCGGCCCTGTAGTATCCATCGACTTTCCGACGGCTTTCCACCGACACAGACAGGGGCTCACCGCATGTTGCGCACCTTCATGAATTCCAAGATCCACCGGGCCACGGTCACCGACAGCGACCTGAACTACGTGGGCTCGCTCACGCTCTCGCCCGAACTGCTGGAGGCGGCGGGCATCGGCGTCCACGAACTGGTGCACGTCGTCAACGTCAACAACGGCGCCCGGTTCGAGACGTACACGATCCTTGGGACGCCGGGCGCCAACGAGGTCGTGGTGAACGGCGCCGCGGCCCGGCTCGTCCAGCGCGGCGACACCGTCATCATCATCACCTACGCCCAGCTGGCCGAGAACGAGATCGCCGACCACCAGCCCCGGGTGATCCTGGTCGACGAGCAGAACCGCATCCTCGAACCCGCCCTGACCTGACCATCCAGGAAAACCCGGCGCCGGCCCCGCCCGCCGGCGCCGGGGAGCCCTCCCGGGGCGGGCGTACCATCCTGTCCGGGTGACGAAGACGACTCTCACGGGGATCGTGCTGCTGCTGCTCGCCGGCTGCTCCGCTCCTCCCAGGCAGGCGCTGATCGACAGCGCGGACGAGAAGTGCCGCGTCATCAGCGAACGGTTCGCCGGCGATCTGGCCTACGGCGACGGGATCGGCGCCGACGACTCGCCGGGCATCCGTGAGCGCGTGGCCCTTCTGACGGACCTGCACGACCACACCCGCCGGTTGCCCAGGCCGGAGACCGGCCAGGCCGAGCTGAACGACTGGCTGACCAAGCTCGCCGACTACACCGCCGACCTCCGCAAGATGAGCGGCATGATGGAGTCGCCGCAGGTGGCGGACGTCCTCCGGGTCATGCAGGCGGGCATCGCGATGGAGTCGGCGAAGGCCGTGGGCCAGGCGGCGCGCCGCTTCGGCTTCAAGGACTGCGCCAGGACCGAGAACTGGGAGCACATCGCTTCCTGACCGGAACCCGGACGTCCCTGCCGACCGTTCGACCCGACGATCTCCGAACGGAAGCCGTGGTCTTCACACACCTGCCCGGCGGACAGCCTTCTGGCCACACCGAGAGTCCGACCAGCGAGGTGCAGTTCACGCCCGGGTAGAGCTTGAAGGCGAGTGCTCGGCGAGGGGAGGAACGGCCGTCGGCCTTCCCGGTGACCTTGCCTGGAACGTCAGACACGCCAGCGGGACGCGCGGATGGCGGTGAAGATGCCCTCAGGTGGAGGGCTGGGTCATGCTGGTGGACGATACTGGGATTGAACCAGTGACCTCTTCCGTGTCAGGGAAGCGCTCTCCCGCTGAGCTAATCGTCCTGGGATTATTCAGTTGTCGAACGAGCGGAAGACGGGATTCGAACCCGCGACCCTCACCTTGGCAAGGTGATGCTCTACCACTGAGCCACTTCCGCATGGCGCTTGACCTACTTTAGCGGATCCTGGCGGTCCGCCGTACAACCGAGGTGGAGACGGGATTTGAACCCGTGTAGACGGCTTTGCAGGCCGCTGCCTCGCCTCTCGGCCACTCCACCAGGAGATCGCACTCCGAGCGGAAGACGGGATTTGAACCCGCGACCCTCACCTTGGCAAGGTGATGCTCTACCACTGAGCCACTTCCGCGTGTGTCCGGCGGTGAGCGCCGGTCACGGGAAAACCATATCGCTTCCGTGGAGTGCCCGTGCGCACCGCGCGTGTACGGGTCTCACCTGACGACCCGCACGTCCTCCGCCCGTACGAACATCACCCGGTGCCCGAGCTGGATCTGGTGGTAGCGCAGCCGTCCCTTGACGGTGTCGTGGCGGGCGGGGTGGATGGAGTCGGCGCGGTGGTAGGTGCCGGTCAGGGTGAGGCCCGCGGAGTAGGACTGGCCGCGGCGGATGACGTAGTTCAGGGGGACGTGGCGCTGGAAGCGGCTGCGCGATCCGGCATAGGCGGATTTTTCGGGGTACGCCCGGCCGTACACCCGCACCTTGTCCTTCACCGGCGTCACCAGCGGGCCCGCGGCCGGGATGGCGGTCGGCGCGGACGGCGGGTTGTGGAACCAGGCCCTCTGACCCAGGTACCAGATCGCGGTCCACTCGCCCTCGCGCCCGGCCACGGCGAACCGCTGGCCGGTCGAGGCGCGGGCGCTGTGGTCGTACACGCTGTAGGTGCTGCCCTGGCCCACGCGCTTGCCGATGTCGTCGACGAGCGGCGCGTCCTCGCGTGGTGCGGTGCGCAGCCACACCGACGCCGAGCCCTGCGACGGGCAGGCGCGGGCGGGGCGCTTGCTCGAACAACCGGTGTAGCGTTCGCGGTGCTCGTCGAAGCCGGGGCGGATGACGACCGAGTCGCCGTTGCCTGACGGCTTGAGCGGGGCGTCCATGAGGGCGAAGTAGCGGGCCCAGTCCCAGTACGGGCCGGGGTCCTCGTGCATGCCGGGCACGGTGCTCGGGGTGGTGCCGGGCACGTTGTCGTGGCCGATGATGTGCGCGCGGTCGAGCGGCACCTTGTACACCGACGCCAGGTGCTTCACCAGCCGCGCCGACGCGCGGTACATCGCCTCGGTGTACCAGGCGCCGCCCCGCGCCAGATAGCCCTCGTGCTCGATGCCGATGGAGCGCGAGTTGATATCCCAGTTGCCCGCATGCCAGGCAATATCGCGATTTCGCACGTGCTGGGCGACATGCCCGTCGCGGGAGCGGATGGTGTAGTGCCAGCTGACGTATCGGGGATTGCCCACCATGGACGGCACGCCCGCGTAGGAGCCCTCGGTGTCGTGGATGACGATGTAGTCGACGCGCCGCGGCCGGTTCAGGCGGTCGTGGTTGCCGTAGTCCTTCTTCTTGCCGAACCTCTTGAAGGCCGCGGGCATCCACTCGCAGTCCAGCGAGGTCGGGCACTCGGCCGGGTTCGCCGCCTTCCGCATCGGGCGCGCGGGCGGCACCGCCTCGGGCGCGGCGGCCAGCCGGACGAGGGAGCCGTCCTCGGTACGGCGGGCCGCCCCCGTCCTCATCAGCGCGAACACCTCGTCCGCGAACCCACGCGACCCCGCGTACCGCACGACCGCGTCATACCAGTCCGCCGGAGCCCCGCTGGGCCGCGCCTGATAGGAGGCCAGCAGCGCCGCCCCGCCCTTGATGTTCGCGGCCGGATCGCGCCGCAGCCGCGCCGCCCCGATTCCGCTCAGCCGCGCCGCCTCCCGCAACGTGTCCTCGGGAGTCAACGTGTCCTCAGGAGCCTCGGCGGAACCCGGATCGTCCAGCTCGTGCGGCGTCGTGGGCGGCCGCATGGGGCGGGCGTCGTCGCCGCGCGGGTCGCCGTCGTGATGATGACCTTCCGGTACGGCCGCGCCCCCGTCCACCAGATGCATCGGCCCATACCCCCCGGACACGCTCGGCAGCCCGGCGTGGTCGTCCCACCGCGACTGCAGATAGGAGACCCCGAGCAGCACGCTGACCGGAACGCCGTACTCCCGGGCGGCCTCGGCGAAGTCGCCCTGCCGTCCGGGCTGGGGGGTGGGTGCGGTCAGGAGGCCGGTGGCGAGGGTGAGGGCGATCCAGTGTGGCATGACAACTCCCACGGAAAGGCAGCATACAACTACATAGAGTAATCATGCCCTGTGAGAAGAGTGTCACCCGGGGCGTGCGATGCGTATGTGGTCCGATTTTGCGGCCTTGCGAGGCAAAGGCACGGGACGAAGTCGCCAATTCCTGCCCGATTTCGGGCAGGAAGTTGTTTGAACCTGGCCCAGATGCGTAATGTCCTCGACTGTGTCCACGGCACGGCATCCCTACGAAGAGCTCATCGCGCACCTGACCAGGACCAGTCCGCTGGGCCCAGGTGAGGCGGCCCGCGTGGTCGCCGAGGTGCTGGCGTACTTCTCCGAAACGGTGGAGGAGTTCGTCCGGCGGCGGCACGCCGAGTTGAAGGCCCGCGGCCTCACCAACGACGAGATCTTCCCCAGGATCGCCGCCGAGTTGCCGGGACGCCGGGTCGCGGCACCGGAGCTGTCCCTGCGCCAGCTGCGCCGCATCGTTTACGGATAAGAGAGGACGCCCGTATGTGCGGAATTGTGGCTTACGTCGGTCCGAAGGACGCCGCCCCCATCTTGCTGGAGGGTCTGCAGCGACTGGAGTACCGCGGGTACGACTCGGCCGGGGTCGTCGTCTCCAACAAGGGGTTCAAGGTCCGCAAGGTCAAGGGCCGGGTGGCCGACCTGGCGCAGGCCGTACCCGCGCGATTCAAGGGCACGCTCGGCATCGGTCACACGCGGTGGGCCACCCACGGCGTGCCCAGCGACGTCAACGCCCACCCGCACCTTTCCGCCGACGAGCGCGTCGCGGTCGTCCACAACGGCATCATCGAGAACGCCACGGAACTGCGCGCCAAGCTGGAGGCCGACGGCGTCGTCTTCGTCTCCGAGACCGACTCCGAGGTGCTCTCCCACCTGATCGCCCGCACCGTCGAGGAGACCTCCAGCCTGGAGGAGGCGGTCAGGAAGGCGCTCAAGAGCGTCGTCGGCACCTACGGCATCGCGGTCCTCGACGCCGAGCGGCCCGGCGAGGTCGTCGTGGCCCGCAACGGCAGCCCGATCGTGCTCGGCATCGGCGAGAAGGAGATGTTCGCCGCCTCGGACGTGGCCGCGCTGGTCCGCTACACCCGCCAGGTCGTCCACCTGGAGGACGGCGAGCTGGCCGTGCTCAAGGCGGACGGTTTCCACACCTTCGCCAGCGGCGGCCTGGAGACCGCGAAGGAGCCGCTGACCGTTGACGTCGAGGCCGGGCACTACGACACCGGCGGCTTCGAGCACTACCTGCTCAAGGAGATCTCCGAGCAGCCCGAGACCGTCGCCCGCACGCTGCGCGGCCGCCTCGACGAGCGCTTCCACATCGCCCACCTGGGCGGGCTCAACATGGACGCCCGCGAGACCCGCTCCTTCCGCCGCGTGAAGATCATCGGCTGCGGCTCCGCCTACTACTCCGGCCAGATCGGCGCCCAGCTCATCGAGGAGCTCGCGCGCATCCCCGCCGACGCCGAGCCCGCCTCGGAGTTCCGCTACCGCAACCCCGTCGTCGACCCCGACACCCTGTACGTCGCGATCAGCCAGTCGGGCGAGACCTACGACACGCTCGCCGCCGTCCAGGAGCTCAAGCGCAAGGGCGGCCGCGTCATCGGCATCGTCAACGCCGTCGGCAGCGCCATCGCCCGCGAGGTGGACGGCGGCATCTACCTGCACGCCGGGCCGGAGGTCTCGGTCGCCTCCACCAAGGCGTTCACCTCCACCGCGGTGGCGTTCGCGCTGCTCGCGCTGCACTTCGGCCGCGTGCACGACCTCTCGCCCGCCGACGGCCGCCGCATCGTGGACGGCCTGGCCAAGCTGCCCGACCAGATCGAGGAGATCCTCAAGCAGGGCGACCGGATCAGGGACTTCGCGCGGAAGTACGCGGGCCGTCCGTCGATCATGTTCGTCGGCCGGGTGCGCGGCTACCCCGTGGCCAGGGAGGGCGCGCAGAAGCTCAAGGAGATCTCCTACATCCACGCCGAGGCCTACCCGGCCAGCGAGCTCAAGCACGGGCCGCTCGCGCTCATCGGCCCCGAGATGCCGACGGTGGCGATCGTCCCCGACGACGAACTACTGGACAAGAACCTCACCACGCTCGGCGAGATCCGCGCCCGCGGCGGCAACGTCCTCATGATCGGCCACCGCGAGCCCGGCGCCAAGCTGGCCGACGACGCGATCGTGGTGCCGAAGAACGAGATCGAGCTCGACCCCATCCTGCTGACGATCCCGCTGCAGCTGCTGGCCTACCACGCCGCCGTGGCCCTGGAGCGGGACGTCGACAAGCCCCGCAACCTGGCCAAGAGCGTCACGGTCGAGTAGGGGCTACCTGCGCACGGGCAGGTGGAGCGGGCGGACCATGATGCTGCCCACCGTCCATTCCACCTCCTCAGCCGGTACGGCCAGCCGCAACCCCGGCATGCGCGCGGCCAGCACACCCAGGAACTCCTGCACCTCGGCCCTGGCCAGGTTGGCGCCCAGGCAGTAGTGGGCGCCGCGGCCGAAGGCCAGGTGCGACTGCCCGGCGGCGCGGTCGAAGTCCATGGTGGCGGGGGAGGGGAAGACGCCGGGGTCGAAGTTGGCCCCGGCGAAGGAGGCGATGACCCCCTCGCCCTTCCTGATCGGGCCCGAGGGCAGTTCGACGTCCTCGGTGGCGACGCGGATGAGCGGGCTGTCGCCGGGCTGCTCCACGCGGAACAGCTCCTCGGTCGCCCGCGGGATCACGCCGGGGTCGGCGACCAGGCGCTCGAAGCCGTCGCGGGGAGCCAGCAGCCGCAGCGCCGCCCTGGACAGGATCGAGCCGGTCGTCTCGTGCCCGGCCAGGAACAGGCCGAGCGTCATGCGGACGAGTTCGTCCTCGGTGAGCCGGTCGCCGCCGTCCCTGGCCTCGATCATGGAGGCGAGCAGGCCGTCGCCCGGGGCGTCGCGGTGCTCGGCGATCATCGTGGCGCAGTAGGCGTAGAACTCCGCGGCCGATCCGGCCTTCTCCTCCTCGGTGAGGCCGGAGGAGGAGAGCATGGCGTCCGACCAGCGCCGTACGCGCTCGCTGTCGATGCCGGGCACGCCCATGACATCGCAGATCACCTGGACGGGCAGCGGGAAGGCGAACGCGGTCACGAAGTCGAACTCGGCGGGCAGCCGGTCGGCGAGGTCGGTGGCCAGCTCGCGCAGGCGGGGGCGCCAGCCGTTCACCTGACGCGGGGTGAAGGTACCCGACAGCAGGCGGCGCAGGCGGGTGTGGTCGGGCGGGTCCATGCCGATCAGGCCGCCGGGCGCCTCGGCGATCGTGAAGCCGCTGAACATGCGGGGCGCGCCGGGGTAGGACAGGTCGCGGCTGAAGCGCGGGTCGGTCAGCACCATGGCGGCGTCCTCGTAGCGGGTCGCCAGGTGGACGTGGTCGCCGCTCGGTACCTGGACCAGGCCGAGCGGTTCCTTCTCACGGCGGATGGCGTATTGGTCCGATGGGGCACCCCTCGGACCGGACGTAAAGGGGAAACGCTCGAAATCGGCCATGAATCGGACGGTATCCAGTGAAGTCATGACTGAGAAGACCTAAGATCATGATGTGGCCTTCGACCCGCAGACGCCGAATCTGGCGCGGATGTATGACTACATGCTCGGCGGCAAGAACAACTTCGGCGTCGACCGCGACGCGATCGACCAGCTGTCGAAGCACATCCCGGAGGCCATCCCGATAGCCAGGGCCAACCGCGCCTTTCTGCAACGGGCGGTGCGGGCGCTGACCGAGGCGGGCGTCCGGCAGTTCCTCGATCTCGGCAGCGGCCTGCCCACGCAGGGCAACGTGCACGAGATCGCGCCCGAGGCCCGGGTCGTCTACGTCGACAACGACCCGGTCGTGGCGGCGCACGCCCGCGCGCTGCTGGAGGAGTCGGGCCGGGTCGTCTTCCTCCACGCCGACCTGCTGCGGCCCAGGGAGTTACTGGCCAGCCCCGAGGTGAGCGGCTTCCTCGACCGCACCGAGCCGGTCGCGGTGCTGCTGGTGTCGATCCTGCACTTCGTCCAGGACGCCGACGACCCGGCGGGCATGGTCGCGGTGCTGCGCGAGGCCGTGCCGCCGGGCAGTTACCTGGTGCTCACGCACGCGGTGCCGACGCTCGGTGACCCGGAGGCGGAGGAGGAGGCCAAGAACATCTACCGCGGCTCCTCCGCCGGCGGGGCCGTGGGGCGTACCGAGGCGGAGATCCTGGGCTTCTTCGGTGACTTCGAGCTGGTCGAACCGGGACTGGTCGAGGTGACCGAGTGGCGCCCCGACACGCCCCGGCTGGTCGGTGAGGACCGGCTGCCGCCGTACCTGCGGGCCGCGATGGGCCGCAAACCCGGCCGCCCCCACTAGCCCGCGGCCTCAGGGCACCAGCAGTCCCCAGTAGAGCGCCCAGGGCAGGAAGGCCGCGGCGCCGGTCAGCAGGACGGCCAGCCGTACCCGCTCGGAACCACGCGCGCGGCGCGCGGCGGGTACCGTGAGCACGGCCGCGACCAGCGCGAGCACCGCGAGGGCCTGCAGGACCAGCCAGACGAGCGGGCGGCCGGCCACCAGCGGGCCGGGTGAGCCCAGCTTGCCGCCCGTCATGATCGAGTAGAACAGGTAGGCCAGCGCGCCGAAGGCCGCCACGGGCGCGGCGATCGCCACCGTCCGCGGCCAGCCCGCCCTCATGTCCGCCGGGGTACGGCCCCGCACCCGCCTGACCAGCGCCCAGACCGGGTAGCCCAGGAAGGCCACGAGGAACAGCACCAGCGCCCCCACCTGCACCGCGGCCGACTCCCACCAGGCCGGCGGCGGGACCGCGACGGTCAGCGACGCCTGGCCGGGCAGCTCGCCCACGCTCTCCGCGGTGGGCAGCCGCCCGGCGGCGACGCGCTTCACCCAGGTCCCGACGGCCTCGGCGTAGCCGGGCGCGAGCTCGGGGGAGCGGGTGACGCCGCGGTCGGGCGTGAGGTGGGCGGCGTGGTCGGCGCCGGCGAAGTAGCGCAGCGTGTAGTGCTCGTGCGAGAGTCCCTCGGCCAGCAGCCGCGGGGTCTCGCGCGGCGGGGTGAGCAGGTCGTGGGCGCCCCAGATGCCGAGCACGGGCTGGGTGACCCGGGCGAGCACGGCCTGCGCGTCGTGCCAGGGCATCGGGAACTGCCCGGCGCCGGCCAGCAGCCGGTAGACGGCGGGTACGCCGCGGTCGGGCACCGGGCCGCTGACGCCCGCGTTGCGCAGCCCGGCGGCGACCGCCCAGGTCTGCTGGCGCAGCGGCTGCATGGCGTTGCCGCCGACGATCACCACGAACGCGACGTCCTTGGAGCGGGTGGCGGCCAGCGGGGCGACCCAGCCGCCCTCGCTCAGCCCCCAGATGCCGACGTTGTCCCGGTCGACCCCCGCGAACGCGCGCAGGGTCGCGTGCGCGCCGAGCGCGTCCTCTGCCAGCTGGCCGTAGTCGCGGACGGTCATCGAGTAGCCCTCGGAGCGCTTGTCGTAGACCAGCACGGCCAGGCCCTGGCGGGCGAAGGCCTCGGCCTCGGTCATCAGCTTCGTGCGCGGGGTCCCGCCGCCGGATCCGTGCACGAGCACCAGGCCGGGCAGCGGCCCGCGCGCGCCGGAGGGGACCAGCACGCTGCCGTGCATCGGGAGGCCGCCGCTGCCGCGGAAGGCGACCTCGGTGACGGTCAGCCCGTCGGCGGCGAGCGCGGGAACGGCCGGGACGAACGCGCAGACGAGCGCGAACACCATGATCACTAACCTCTTCATGCTGCCGACGCTACTCTGCAGAGAGGTCTCGGCAAAGACATGTCTGCAGAAATCATCCGGCAGGACTAAGCTCTCTCCTCATGAGGGATGAGGATGGGGCGCCGCTGTATCTCGACGATCACGAGCGTCTGAAGGCCCTGGCCCATCCGATGCGCCGGCGCATGCTGACGCACCTCAACGTGCACGGCCCCGCCACCTCCACCACGCTGGGCGAGCTGCTCGGCGCCAAGACCGGCACGACCAGCTACCACCTGCGCCAGCTGGAGAAGTACGGCTTCATCGAGGAGATCCCCGAGCGCTCGGCCGGCCGCGAGCGCTGGTGGCGCAAGGCCGACATGCCACGCGACATCCGCACGCCGAACTTCCGCGACGTGGCGCCGGAGAGCCGCGCGGTGCTGGAGGAGTTCTACCGCATCGGCATGGCCGAGGACCGTGCGCTGCTGGACCGCTTCGGGGCCGCCTATCGGCGCGACCCCGACTGGGCCAAGGCCTCGCGGGGCTTCGGCCGGATGACCAAGCAGGATCTCGACGCCTTCTTCGAGGAGTACATCGCGCTGCTGGCCAAGTACGGCCACCGGGCCGACGACGCGCCCCCGGACGCCCGCCCGCTCTACATCAGGATGTTCGCGCTGCCGGCCGATGATACGTGAAGAGTGCCCCCCGATGTGTAACACCGTGTGATCTGCCAATAACCTCATGTAATGGGAGGTCTATCGGGGTTCGGGGAGGGGCATCATGCGGCGTCGGCAGTTCTTCGCACTCGGGCTCGGCCTGGCCGCCTGTGCCTCCGGATGCGCCACCGCGGGTGGCGGCGCGCACGGCCTCGGCCCCGTCGGCGTCGTCCCCGGCGGTGAGCGATGGGCCCCGGTCGCGCAGGCTCTCTACCGCACCCTGCGCAGGACCGGCTACCCCGCCACCGGCACGGGCGGCACGACCACGGTCACCGTCACCGGCCTGCCCGCGCTGGCCGCCGCCGAGCTGAACGACCAGCGCCCCATGCACGTCACCACCACGCCGCTGGCCAGGCTCACCGGCAACGTCGAGGTGCTGGTGGTGCCGGCCAACTCGCGGCTCAAGGACTTCGACGCCTTCGCCGCCCACCTGCTGGCCCAGCCGGAGCGCACCTACCTGGCCGGCGGGCCCCTGGGTGAGCCCGATCACCTGCTGTTCGGCCTGGTCGCGCAGGGGCTCGGCGTGGACGTCAGGAAGATCGACTACACCGGCTACCCGGGCGCCCAGGAGGTGGCGGCGGCCATGCAGGGCGGCAAGGTCGCGGCGGCCACCGGGCGGCTGCGCGACTGGCGGGCCCGGCTCGACTCCGGCCGGATCAGGCCGCTGGCCGTCTCCTCGGCCGCCCGGGTCCCCGGCGTCGATGCCCCGACGCTCCTGGAGTGCGGGGTGCGGGTCGACTTCGCCGACTGGTGCGCGGTGGTCGGGCCCGCCGCGATGGACGGCGAACGGCGGGGCGCCGCGGTGCGCATGATGGAGGACGCGACCCGGTCGGCGCCGTGGCACGAGGCCTGCCGTAACGGGGGCTGGGAGGCCATCCCGCTCAGCGGCGACGACTTCGCCACGTGGCTGGCCACCGAGTCCGCCCGTACCCGCAGAGTACTCCGTGAACTCGGCATGCTCGACACGCCGAGCACAACATACCGGGGATAGTTGCGGGATCGGCCACTAGATGTAGGATCCTGCACTGTCGCTGGTTCGCCTCCCCGGAGGCGGAGCAAAAGGGAACCTGGTGCGATTCCAGGGCTGCCCCGCAGCGGTAAGCGGGAACGACCGCCGTCATGAGCACTGGACCCAGGTCCGGGAAGCGACGGCCAGTAGGACTCACGCGTTGAGACGCCCGCGAGCCCGAAGACCTGCCAGCGGTTGTCTTGTCCATTGGGCCTCGAGGGAGGGCCCGGGGGCTGCGCGGCCGGGGGATCTCCGTGCTTGCCGCGTGCGCTCTCGCGTGCCTTCGCAGGGGGAAAGCTCGCTCGCGAGGAGTGTTGCACGTGACGCAGATCGTTGAGATGGATCGGCGGCTGGCCATCGAGGAGGCGGCGGCGCGCGTGATCGCCGACCCGGCCAACTCCCGGGTCGCCGCGCGGCTGCTGGCCGAAGAGATCGCCGACGAGGCGGCCGGCCACGGTGTCCGCTCGTTCTCGGACTCCATCGCCGCCACGCACGCGGCCGGGCTGATCCAGGACGCGCTCGCCGACTTCGTCCGGCGAAATCGTGAACAGCTGGACGCGCTCATCGACGCCGACGCCGACGAGCGGTTCGAGTACTTCGGCCTGCGCACGGTCTACGACCGCTACCTGCTGCGCCACCCCGAGAGCCGCAAGGTGCTGGAGCGCCCGCAGCACTTCATGCTCCGCGTCGCCTGCGGCCTGTCCCAGACGGTCGGCGAGGCCGCCGAGCTGTACGCGTTGATGTCGACTTTGTCCTATCTGCCGTCTTCTCCCACGTTGTTCAACTCCGGCGCCCGCCGGCCGCAGCTGTCGTCGTGCTTCCTGCTGGACTCGCCCCGGGACGAGCTGGAGTCCATCTACGACCGGTACGGGCAGGTCGCCCGCCTGTCCAAGTACGCCGGTGGCATCGGCATCTCCTGGACCCGGGTCCGCTCGCGCGGATCGCTCATCAAGGGCACGAACGGGCACTCCAACGGCATCGTGCCGTGGCTGCGCACGCTGGACTCCTCCGTCGCCGCCGTCAACCAGGGCGGCCGGCGCAAGGGCGCGGCCTGCGTCTACCTGGAGACCTGGCACGCCGACATCGAGGAGTTCCTGGAGCTGCGGGAGAACACCGGTGAGGACGCCCGTCGTACCCACAACCTGAACCTCGCCAACTGGGTGCCGGACGAGTTCATGCGCCGCGTGGAGTCCGACGGCATGTGGTCGCTGTTCGACCCCAAGACGGTCCCGCACCTCACCGACCTGTACGGCGACGCCTTCGACACCGCCTACCGCGCCGCCGAGGAGCAGGGCCTGTACACGCGGCAGATCCCGGCCCGCACCCTGTACGGCCGGATGATGCGCACGCTCGCCCAGACCGGCAACGGCTGGATGACCTTCAAGGACGCCGCCAACCGCGTCTCCAACCAGACGGCCAGGCCGGAGAACGTCATCCACCTGTCCAACCTGTGCACCGAGATCCTGGAGGTGACCAGCGACGGCGAGACCGCGGTCTGCAACCTCGGGTCGGTCAACCTGGCCGCCCACGTCACCGGCACCGGCCTGGACTGGGAACGGCTGGCCGGCACCGTCCGCACCGCGGTGCGCTTCCTCGACCGCACCATCGACCTGGGCTTCTACCCGACGCCCGAGGCCGAGAAGGCGAACAAGCGGTGGCGGCCGATCGGGCTCGGCGTCATGGGCCTGGCCGACGTGTTCTTCGCGCTGCGGCTGCCGTTCGACTCGCCCGAGGCGCTGGCGCTGTCCACCAGGATCGCCGAGGAGATCGCCCTCGCCGCCTACGCCACCTCCTCCGACCTGGCCGTCGAGCGGGGCAGGCACCCGTCCTACGACGACACCCGCGCCGCCCAGGGCGTGCTGCACCCCGACCACTACGGCGTCGGCGCCTCCGAGCGCTGGGACGCGCTGCGCGCCAGGATCGCCGAGACCGGGCTGCGCAACTCGCTCATGATCGCCATCGCGCCGACGGCGACGATCGCCTCCATCGCCGGGTGCTACGAGTGCATCGAGCCGCAGGTGTCCAACGTGTTCAAGCGCGAGACGCTGTCGGGTGAGTTCCTGCAGGTCAACCGGTATCTGGTGCGTGACCTTCAGGAGCGCGGGCTGTGGACGCAGGACATGCGCGACGCCATCAAGCGCGCCGACGGCTCCGTCCAGGACATCCCCGGCATCCCGGATGAGCTGAAGGTGCTCTACCGCACCGCGTGGGAGCTGCCGCAGAAGGCGCTGATCGACCTGGCCGCGGCGCGCACGCCGTACATCGACCAGTCGCAGTCGCTGAACCTGTTCATGGCCACGCCCACCATCGGCAAGCTCTCCTCGATGTACGCCTATGCCTGGAAGAAGGGCATCAAGACCACCTATTACCTGCGCTCACGACCGGCCACCCGGATCGCGCAGACCACCGTTCAGACGACCCCCGTCCAGGAAGCGGTCGCCTGCTCCCTGGAGAACCCCGAGTACTGCGAGGCGTGCCAGTAATGCTGCTAGACCCCGGAATGGACCTGACGCTCCGTCCGATGCGCTACCCCGACTTCTACGAGCGCTACCGGGCGGCCATCCGCAACACGTGGACGGTCGAGGAGGTGGACCTGCACTCCGACCTGGCCGACCTGGCCAAGATGTCGCCGCAGGAACGCCACCTGATCAACCGCCTGGTCGCCTTCTTCGCCACCGGCGACTCCATCGTGGCCAACAACCTGGTCCTCAACCTGTACCAGCACGTCAACGCCCCCGAGGCGCGCCTCTACCTGTCGAGGCAACTCTTCGAGGAGGCGGTGCACGTGCAGTTCTACCTGACGCTGCTCGACACCTACCTGCCCGACCCGGACGAGCGGGTCAAGGCGTTCGCCGCGGTGGACAACATCCCCTCCATCCGCGACAAGGCCGAGTTCTGCTTCCGGTGGATCGACTCGCTGTCCAGCCTGCAGCGGCTGGAGACGCGGGAGGACCGGCGGACCTTCCTGCTCAACCTGATCTGCTTCGCCGCCTGCATCGAGGGCCTGTTCTTCTACGGCGCGTTCGCCTACGTGTACTGGTTCCGCTCCCGCGGCCTGTTCGGCGGCCTGGCCACCGGCACCAACTGGGTCTTCCGCGACGAGTCGATGCACATGGAGTTCGCCTTCAGCGTCGTGGACACCGTACGCGCCGAGGAGCCGGACCTGTTCGACGACGAGCTGGGCGAGCAGGTCACCCAGATGATCGAGGAGGCGGTCGCGGCCGAACTGGCCTTCGCCCGCGACCTGTGCGGCGACGGCATCGGCGGCATGAACGTCGATCACATGCGCGAGTACCTGGAGTACGTGGCCGACCAGCGGCTGTCCAGGCTCGGCCTGAAGAAGAAGTACGGCGCCGCCAACCCGTTCGCGTTCATGGAGCTCCAGGACGTGCAGGAGCTCGCCAACTTCTTCGAGCGCAGGGTGTCGGCCTACCAGGTCGCGGTCGAGGGCAACGTGTCCTTTGACGAGTCCTTCTGAGATGTCCGGCACCATAGGGGGAGTGTGATTTTTCGCGACAGGTGAGGAGTGACTGTGTCGACCTGGGCGATCCTGGCCCTCTCGGTGGCAGGGGCGATCATCGTCGTGGAGGTGGCCCGCAGGCTGCTGTCCAGGGCGGGCGCCAAGTGGGGCCTGGCCAGGCATCTTGTCGAGCACTGCACCTGGGCGGGCTTCGCCACGGCCGTGGTCATCGCGGCCAACGTGGTCTTCGTGCCCGCCATGTTCGGCGGGACGCCGCAGGAGCAGACCCTCGGCGAGGGCGTCGACCGGGTGCTCGGGCTGATCACGATCGCCTGCGTCACCTGGCTGATCGTCGGCGCCGCCTACGCCGTCACGGATGTCATCCTCGACCGTCTCGTGCTCGTCGAAGGCGACCGCAACCGCCGCGCCCGGCGGATCATGACGCAGATCGCGCTGGTCCGCCGGGTCGCCACCGCGGTCATCATCGTCGTCGCGCTCGGCGCGATGCTCTTCTCCTTCCCGCAGGTACGCGCGCTCGGCGCCGGTCTGCTCGCCTCGGCGGGCATCGCCGGCGCCATCGTCGGCATCGCCGCCCAGTCCACGATCGGCAACATGCTGGCCGGGCTGCAACTGGCCTTCAGCGACGCGCTGCGCCTGGACGACGTGGTCGTGGTCAACAACGAGTGGGGCCGCATCGAGGAGCTCACGCTCACCTACGTCGTCCTGCGGCTGTGGGACGAGCGGCGGCTGGTGCTGCCGGTCTCGTACTTCACCACGAACCCCTTCGAGAACTGGACCCGGCACGGCAGCCGCGTCCTGGCGGTGGTTCACCTGCGGGTGGACTGGGCGGTGCCGGTCGACGCCCTGCGCGAGGAGCTGTACCGCTTCATCCAGGAGAACCCGCTCTGGGACCAGAAGGACTGGACTCTCCAGGTGACCGACGTGCTGCCCAACGGCCTGGTGGAGCTGCGGGCGCTGATGAGCGCCGCCGACTCGGCCTCGGCGTGGGACCTCAAGTGTGACGTGCGCGAGCACCTGGTCGGGTACGTCCGCGAGAACCATCCCGAGTCGCTGCCGCGTTTCCGCGTGGACCTGCCGACCGGCCCCCAGCCCACATCCTGGTCAGCAGAAGCCTGAGCCGTCCCGGTCCCGGACCTGCTCCTGCTTCTGGACTTGCTCCTGGTCAGCCGCGGCCTGGTTGAGGCGTCCCCGTGCGGTCATCGGCGGGTGCGGGCAAGGCCCCAGACGGTGGCCGCGACGAGCGCCACCGCCCCGGCCCCGACCAGCGCCAGATCCGGTACGCCCGCCGCCCACGCGCCGACCCGGTCCTCGAAGCCCTCCGGCACCGGCCCGGCCAGAGCGGCGGTGCCGTCGGTCACCAGGAACACCACGCCGAGCGCCACGAAGACCAGCCCCGACAGCGTGGAGGTCGTGTGCAGGCGCACCGGGCCGATCCGCAGCCGGCCGATCACGACCGGCCCCAGCTCGACGCCGCGTCCGCGCAGCCACTGGCGCCGCCCCAGGTCGTAGCGCTCCCACAGCAGGGCGAGCAGCAGCAGCGGCGCCGCCATCCCCGCCGCGTACACCGCCAGCAGCACCGCGCCCCGCACCGCGTCACCCGAGGCCGCGGCTACGGTGAGCACCGCGCCCAGGATCGGGCCCGCGCAGAACCCGGCCAGCCCGGAAACCGCGCCCAGCCCCAGCACCGCCCAGGGCGAGTCGCCGCCCAGCCGGGCGCGCAACCGCTCCACCGGCCCGAGCGTCCAGCCCTGCCCGGCGATCTGCAGCACGCCGAACCCGATCAGCGCCCACCCCGCCACCGTGACCAGCAGCTCGCGGTGGCCGTAGAAGACCCGGCTGACCAGGGCCGAACCCATGCCCAGCGGGACCAGCACCGCGCACAGCCCGGCGTAGAACAACGCCGTCCTGCCCGCCAGCGCCCGGCCGGTCGGGAAGGCGTAGCAGAAGAAGGCCGGCAGGAGCATCGCGCCGCACGGGCTGACCAGCGAGAACAGGCCACCCAGGAACGCGGCGGCATAGCCGATCTCGGTCAACGCGCCCGCCTGGCCTTCTCGATCGCCTTCTCGAAGGCGGCGACCGGCTGGGCGCCGAACAGCAGTTCGCCGTTGATGAGGAAGGCGGGCGTGCCGGGCAGGCCGAGCTGGAGCGCGAACTCCAGGTCGGCCTGTACGGCCTGCCGTACCGAAGAATCCTTGCGGTCACGCTCGAAACGCGCGACGTCGAGCCCGGCCCGATCGGCGGCCTCGCGCAGACCGGCGTCGCTCAGCGCCACCTCGCCCGAGTAGAGCACGTCGTGGAACGGCCAGAAGCGGCCCTGGCGGGCGGCGGCCCGGCCGGCGTGCGCGGCGCGGGTGGAGTCGCGGCCCCTGATCGGGTAGTCGCGCCAGAAGACGCGGGCGATGCCGGTGTCCACGTATTTCGTCTTGAGTGCCGGGGCGATCTCGCGGGCGTAGCGGCGGCAGCTCGGGCACTTGAAGTCGCCGAACTCCTCGACCGCCACCAGCGCGCCCGGCCGGCCCAGCGACAGGCCCGCCTCGACGCCGGGCGCGGTCGGGCCCACCCAGGTGGGCACGCCCGACGCGGCAGGGGAGGGCGTGGCGGGGGAGGGCGTCGTGGGGGAGGGCGTGGTGGAGCTGGGGGAGGGAGCGGGGCCGGGCGTGGCGGGCTCGGCGGGTCCCGCGCTCGGACCGGGGTCACGGCGCAGCGCGGCCACTCCCAGAACGGTCAGCGCCGCCGCCCCCGCGAGTGCGCCTGCCAGCACCCGCCGCCGTGATCGCTCCCGGGGCAGGTCATCAGTCATCCCCTCCATCTTGGCATCCGATGAGCATGCCCTTGACGCGATATATCTTGACTCCCGTCCAAGACGAGATATATCGTCTCTCACGATACGCCGACAGAGTGGGTGGTCGCGCATGACAAAGCTCGCCTCAGCGGACGGGACGCTGATCAGCTACGAGAGCATCGGAACCGGACCCGGGATCGTCGTCCTGGGCGGCGGCCGGGTGGCGGGGCGCGGATACCGGGCGCTGGCCTGGTACCTGGCCGACTCCTTCACCGTGCACCTCCTGGACCGTGACACCCGCCTCGCCGGCTACAGCATCGACCGGGTCTGCGACGACGTCATCACGGTCATGGCGGAGACCGGGTCCACGCGGCTGTTCGGGCACAGCTCCGGCGGGCTGGTCGCGCTCGAGACCGCGCTGCGGCACCCGGTGGAGAAGCTGGCCGCCTACGAACCGGCCGTGAGCGTCAACGGCGGGCTGCCCCGGGACTGGCTGCCCGCCTTCGAACGGGCGCTCGCCGAAGGGCGCACGCTGGAGGCGCTCGCCCGGCAGATCAAGGGGCTGGAGGTGGCGGGGTCGTTCAGCCGGTTGCCGCTCTGGCTGATCCAGGCCATGATCGCGCTCACGCTGCGCGGCGAGCGCCGCCAGGGGTACGTGGACGTGCTGCCCAGGGTGCCGGCCGAGATGCGGGAGGTGCTGAGGCTCGACTCCGACGGCCTTCGCTACCGGGACACGGCCGCCGAGACCCTCCTGCTGACGGGTGAGCGCGGGCCCGCGTACCTGCTGAGTGCCGCGGCCGTCCTCAACGACGTCATCCCGGCCGCGCGGCTGGTCGAACTGCCCGGACTCACCCACGACGCGCCGAACGACAGCGCCCCGGCCCAGGTCGCCCACGCGATGCGGGGCTTCTTCGCCGCCTAGCCGTTCCGGCGACCGGGCCGGGCGGCGCGCGGGGGCGGCCGTCCGGCAACACCGGCCGTCCGGCAACACCGGCCGTCCGGCAACACCGGCCGTCCGGCAACACCGGTCGCCTGGCAACACCGGTTGCCGTATCCGGGACAATGGGGGCATGGAAGACGTCATCGCCCAGGTGGGGCCCCGGCTCAAGCGGCTGCGGACCGAGCGCGGGGTCACGCTCTCCGCGCTGGCCGAGGCCACGGGGATCTCCAAGAGCACGCTGTCCCGGCTGGAGTCCGGCCAGCGCCGGCCCAGCCTGGAGCTGCTGCTGCCGATCGCCCAGGCCCACCAGGTCCCGCTGGACGAACTGGTCGGCGCGCCCGAGGTGGGCGACCCCCGGGTCAGGGTGGTGGCGCGCACCGTCAACGGGCGTACCGTGCTGCCGCTGACCCGCCAGCCCGGCGGGCTGCAGGCGTACAAGATGGTGATCCCCGCCGACCAGTGCGTCCCGGAACCGCGCACGCACGAGGGCTACGAGTGGATGTACGTGCTGTCGGGACGGCTGCGCCTCGTGCTGGCCGACCACGACATCGTGCTCGGCTCGGGGGAGGCGGCCGAGTTCGACACCCGGCTGCCGCACTGGTTCGGCAGCGCGGGCGACGGGCCGGTGGAGATCCTCAGCCTGTTCGGCCGTCAGGGCGAGCGCATGCACGTACGCGCCAAGCCCACCGCGGTCACACCTGAACGATCCGCACCCCGGACTCCGCGAACCGGGCGGTGAGGTCGGCGGGCGCGGTCGAGTCGGTCACCAGGACGTCGATCTGCGCCAGCGGGCAGATGCGGGAGAAGGCCCGCTTGCCCAGCTTCGACCCGTCCGCGACGATGATCACCTGGCGGGCCTTGGCGGCCATGAGCTGGTTGATGGCGGCCTCACCCTCGTTGTGCGCGCTGGCGCCGTGGTCCACGTCGAGGGCGTCGACGCCGAGCACCGCCACGTCGAGGGCGATGCGCTCCAGCATGCCGGTGGCCACCGGGCCCACCAGCTCGTACGACTGGGCGCGGGCCGAGCCGCCGGTGGTGACCACGTGCAGATGGGGGCGTACGACCAGCTCGTGGGCGATGTTCAGGGCGTTGGTCACCACGGTCAGGGCCGGGCCGCGCTGGTCGCCGCCGAGGTCGCGGGTGGCCAGGGCGCGCGCCACCTCGGTCGTCGTGGTGCCGCCGTTGAGCCCGACCGTCGAGCCCTCCGGCACCAGGGCGGCGGCGGCCGAGCCGATGCGCTGCTTCTCCGGCGCGTGCTGGGCGACCTTGTAGCGCAGCGGCAGGTCGTAGGAGACGCTGTGCGCGATCGCGCCGCCGCGCGTCCTGGTCAGCAGTTGCTGTGCGGCCAGCTCGTCGAAGTCGCGCCTGATCGTCGCGGTCGACACCTCGAGCTTCTCGGCGGTCTCGACGACGTCCAGCTGCCCGGCCTCGGCGACCATCTCCAGCAGGACATTCCAGCGTTCGTACCGGTTCACCTGGCCAATCATGCAGTTAGTGCGCGATATGTGCAAAGATATGCTGAAATGCTGAGCATCTCCTCTGTCCGGCTCCCGGTTTCGCCGCTCGGTCCGGAGAACCCGCTGCCGCCGCTCCACACGCT
This sequence comes from Nonomuraea sp. NPDC059023, assembly GCF_042740095.1. Taxonomy (NCBI): domain Bacteria; kingdom Bacillati; phylum Actinomycetota; class Actinomycetes; order Streptosporangiales; family Streptosporangiaceae; genus Nonomuraea; species Nonomuraea sp. NPDC059023. Next base: position 308,320 of record NZ_JBHYIO010000004.1, read on the forward strand.
GACCGACCCGCGTGGCGGTCTCGAGACGACCGCGGCCGACGCCGAGATGGCCGCTCAGCTGGCCTATGGGCATGCCGGGTCGCTGCTGCCGTACACCTTCCAGGACGGCTACGGGCGGGAGCGGGCCGAGCGGGAGCTGAAGACGGCGGTGCTCGAGAACGGCGTGCTGCGCGCGGAATTCCTGCTGGAGTACGGCGGGCGGCTGCGCTCCCTGATCCACCAGCCGACCGGCCGCGAGCTGCTGCACCGGCCGCCGCACCTGCAACTGGCCAACCTCGGCCTGCGCAACGCCTGGTTCGCCGGGGGAGTGGAGTGGAACCTCGGCACGTTCGGCCACACCGCGCTGGCCTGCGCGCCCCTGCACGCGGCCCGCGTGACCAGGCCGGACGGCGTGCCCGTGCTGCGCATGTACGAGTGGGAACGGCTGCGGCGCCTGGTCTACCAGATCGACGCGTGCCTGCCGCCCGGCTCGCCCGTGCTGCTCGTGCACGTGCGCGTGTACAACCCGTTCCCCGTGGACGCGCCGGTCTACTGGTGGTCGAACGCCGCCGTACCGCAGGCACCGGGCACGCGCGTGCTCGCCCCCGCGAGCCAGGCCTACCACTTCTCCTACGACGGCCGGCTGCGCCGTGTGCCGGTGCCGAGCTGGCAGGACTCCGACCAGTCGTACCCGGGCCGCAACGAGCAGGCCGCCGACTTCTTCTACGAACTGCCCGACGGCGAGCGCCGCTGGATCGCCGCCGTCGACGAGTCCGGCGCCGGGCTGGCGCAGGTTTCCACCGATCTGCTGCGCGGGCGCAAGCACTTCCGCTGGGGCGCCAGCCCCGCCGGGCGCAACTGGCAGGACTGGTTGTCCGGCCCCGACCGCCCCTACCTGGAGATCCAGGCCGGTCTGGCGCGTACGCAGCTCGAACACGTCCGCCTCGCGCCCCGCTCGGCCTTCTCCTGGACGGAGGCCTACGGGCTGGCCGAGGTCGAGGACGCGCACGGCGCGTGGGAGGGGGCCGCCGTCCGCGCGGGCGAGGCGGTCGAGCGGCTGATCCCCCGTGACCGGCTGGCGTCCGAGCACGAGCATGCGGTACGGCTGGCGGCAGCCGTACCGGAGGAGACGCTGCACGTCGGCAGCGGATGGGGCGCGCTCGAACGCCGGGCCCTCGCCAAGCGGCGCAGCCGGGCGCTGAACCTGCCCGCCACGCCGTTCGCCGACACCACGATCGGCCGCGACCAGCAGTCGTGGCTCTCGCTCGTGCGCAAGGGCTCCATCCCGCCCCCGGCCCCGGCGCTCCCGCCCTCCTCCTACACCGTCGGGCCCGAGTGGCGGGCGCTGCTGGAGGCGGCGGAGCCGACCTGGTTCACCCGGTTCCACCTGGGCGTGAACCTCTACCACGACGGCGACCACGACGGCGCGCGCGCCGCCTGGGAGGAGTCCTTGGCGTGCGCGCCCAACGCGTGGGCGCTGCGCAACCTGGCCGTCCTGGAGCAGGAGCCGGGCGCGGCGGCCGAGCTCTACCTGAAGGCGCACGCGCTCTCGCCGCGGCTGCGCCCGCTGACCATCGAGACGCTCGCCGCGCTGCTGGCCGGCGGCCGCCCCGCCGACGCGCTCGCGCTGATCGACAAGCTGGGCCCGGCCGACCGCTGGCACGGGCGCATCCGGCTGCTGGAGTGCCGGGCCGCCCTGGACGGTGGTGACCGGGCCAGGGCCCGGCGCATCCTCGACACCGGCCTGGTCGTCGACGACCTGCGCGAGGGCGAGGACTCGCTCGACGCCCTGTGGTGGGACTACCACGGGCAGCCGCACACGCACGCCTCGCGCCTGCCGTGCCGCTACGACTACAGCGTCAAGCAGTACTGACCGCCTGAGGTCTTTTAGCACCCCCAGTGCAGCTTTTCTCGCACTCCTTGCAGGAGTGTGCATCTTTATGCGCAAAAATCGTCGTTTAGTGCATGCTGTGATCAAAGCGTTGCATGTACTGCCTTGTTTGGCGCTTTGAGGCGGTTCTAGGGTGCCGCAACAGGTAATCGCGAAAGGTGAACCGATATGCGCGCACCCAGGGTCCTGGCGGCCGGTGTCGTGGCCGCCCTGGCGCTGACCGCCTGCGGCGGCGGCGACAAGAGCACCGGCGACAAGAGCACCGGCGACAAGAGCACCGCGGAGGAGAAGGGCGGCCAGTTCACCTACTGGTCGATGTGGAAGGAGAACGAGCCGCAGGCCAAGGTCATCAAGGCCGCGATCGACAAGTTCCAGGCGGAGACCGGCACCAAGGTCACGGTCGAGTGGCAGGGCCGCGACATCCGCACCAAGATCGGCCCGGCGATCGCCGCCAACAAGGCACCCGACCTGGTCGAGAACGGCTTCGACGTGATCAGCTCGCTGCTCGCCTCGACCGGCCAGGCCAGGGACCTCACCCCCGTCTACGACAGCGAGGTGCCCGGCGAGGGCAAGAAGGTCTCCGACGTCATCCCCGCCAAGTACCTGGACGCGATGCCGAAGGACCCCGACGGCGTCACCCGCTGGATCGTCCCCTACGTCCTGAACTCGGCCATGTTCTACTACAACAAGGCCGACGCCGACCTGGCCAAGACCCCCGCCACCTGGGACGACTTCGTCAAGCTCTGCGAGACCCTCAAGGCGAAGGACAAGGCGTGCGTCGCCTCCGACGGCGACAACACCTGGACCAACTTCCTGTTCATGGACTACCTGCTGGTCCGCGACAACGGCGCCGGAACCATGGGCAAGATCGTCAACGACAAGACCGGCGCCGCCTGGGACCAGCCGGGCGTGCTGGAGACGGCCAAGCGGATCGAGGCGTTCGTCAAGGCGGGCCACATCCTCAAGGGCTACGACGCCAGCAAGTACCCCGCGCAGCAGACCAACTGGGCGACCGGCAAGGCCGCCTTCCACCTCGACGGCACGTGGGTGCCCAGCGAGGCGCAGAAGAACCTGGCGAGCGGCTTCAAGGTCGGCGAGTTCGCGGTGCCCACGACCAAGGGCACTAACACCGAACTCGACATCATCCCGCTCGGCTTCGCCATCCCCAAACGGGCCAAGAACCCCGAGCCCGCCCAGAAGTTCATCGCCTACTTCCTGAAGAAGGACAACATCTCCGGCATCTCGACCGAGGCGAAGAACATCACCCCGCGCGCCGACGTGCCCGCCCCCGAGGAGCTGCTCGACGCGCAGAAGCTGCTCACCGACAGCCCGAGCCGCCTGCCCATCGACGGCGTCTCCGGCGACTACCTCGACAAGGCGCTCTTCCCCGCCTTCAGCGAGCTGTGGCTGGGCAAGGCCACGGCCGAGCAGTTCATCACCAAGGCCAAGGAAGGCCACCTCGCCTACTGGAAGGCCAACGGCTAGTGGCGGTCACCTCCATGGCCGCACCCCGGCGGGCCCGCGCGGCCCGCGGGGGCCCGCTGGAACGGCAGGCCAGCCGCCTGTTCTGGCCGTTCGTCGGCCCGGCGCTGGCCTTCTACGCCCTGCTGTTCCTGGCCCCGATCGCCTACGCCGCCTGGACGAGCCTGTACAAGTGGGACGGCATGGGCGCCATGCAGTGGCGCGGCCTGGGCAACTACCAGACGCTGCTTGACGACCAGGCCTTCCACTACTCGGTGACCAACACCGTGAAGATCCTGGTCGTGGGCGGTGTCGCCACCTTCGCGATCAGCTTCCTGCTCACGCTGGCGCTGCGCGAGATGGCCGGCAAGATGTTCGCCCGCTCGGTGCTCTTCTTCCCGTGCCTGGTCAACGCGCTGGTCTTCGGGATCGCGGCCGGGTTCCTGTTCGGGCCGACCGGGCCGGTCAACAAGATGCTGAACCTCCTCGGCATCGACGCGGTGCCCAAGTGGCTGTCGATCGACAACCTGCCCGCGATGATCATCGCCACCATCGTGTGGACGGCCACCGGCTACTACACCACCATCATCATGGCCGCCGTCGACCAGATCCCGACCTACCTGTACGAGGCCGCCGAGCTCGAAGGCGCCAACGCCTGGCAGCGCTTCCGTCACATCACGCTGCCGCTGTCGTGGGAGGTCGTCAGCGTCTGCGCGGTGCTCTGGACGGTCAGCTCGGTGAAGGTCTTCGAGATCGTGCTGCTGTTCGGCGGTGGCGCCACCGTCAGCAGCGCGCCCATCCAGACCTGGACCACGGCCATGTACGTCTACTACTCCGCCTTCCCCGGCAGCTCGGTGCCCAAGCTGGGCCTGGCCGCCGCGGCCGCCGTCGTCAGCCTGATCATGGTCGGCGTGTTCGTGCTGATCCTGCGGCGGATGATGCGCAGGGAGCGGGTGTCGATGTGAGGCGCATCGGACACACGATCGTCTGGCTCCTGGTCGTCGCCGACCTGGCGCTGCTGGCCTGGATCTTCGTCACCTCGCTGCGCGACACCCAGTCGATCTTCAACGAGCCGTTCGGGCTGCCGGTGCCGCCGCAGGGCGGCAACTGGGCCAAGGCCTGGGCCGACGGCGGCTTCAGCAGCGCCGCGATCAACAGCGTCGGGGTCGCCGCCGTCTCCTCGCTGATCGCCGTCGCGCTGGCCGCACCCGCCGCGTACGCGCTCGCGCGCCGCCGTACCAGGACCTCGAACGCGCTGACCATGACCTTCGCGCTCGGCCTCGGGGTGCCTGGGCAGGTGCTGCTGGTGCCCTTGTTCGTCGGGCTCGCCGCGGTCGAGCTGACCGACAGCTTCGTCGGGCTGACCGTCGTCTACATCGGCCTGGCCATGCCGTTCACCGTCTACCTGCTGACCGGGTTCTTCGCCGGCATCCCCGTGGTGCTGGAGGAGGCGGCGGCCATCGACGGGGCCTCCGGGCTGCGCGCCTTCGTCAAGGTCGTGCTGCCGGTCGCGCGGGGCGGGCTGATCACCGCGTTCCTGCTGCAGTTCATCGGCGCGTGGAACGAGACGTTGTTCGCGATCGCGCTCATGACCAGCGACGACAAGATCACGCTGCCGGTGGCGCTGGTCAACTTCGTCGGCCTCCAGCAGTACGCCGGGCGCGACTGGGGGACCATGTTCGCCGGCATCTGCATCATCCTCGCCCCCATGGTCGCGCTGTTCTCGTGGCTGGGCACCCGCATCATCCAGGGCATGACCGTTGGCATCGGGAAATAGGGAGATTTTTCGCGTGAAAGCTCTGCTTGTCGGTTTCGCGCTGGTCGGGCTCACCGCCACGCCCGCACTGGCCCAGCCCACCCCCAGCACGCCCGACCACCCCAGCACAATCGGCCAGGCCCCCAGCACAATCGACCAGGCCCCCAGCACCCCCGGCCAGGACCTCGGCACGCCCGACCAAAGCCCCGGCACGCCCGGCCAGGACCCCGGCATGGCCGGCCAAGGCCTGAGCGCGGCCGGGTTCGGTCACGGTCGCGCCGTTCACGTCGACTGCCAGTCGCGCAAGGCGCCCAAGGGCACCGTCGGCCGTCCGCTCAACTCTCTCGCCCAGGTCAACGCCCTCGCCCTGCGCCCCGGCGACCGCGTGTCGTTCAAGCGTGGCTCCACCTGCACCGGCGCCCTGGCCCCGCAGGGCTCGGGACGGGCCGGCGCGCCGATCCGCATCGACGCCTACGGCCGCGGCGCCAAGCCCCGCATCCAGGGCGGCGGCGCCGACGACGCGGTCAAGCTGCACAACCAGCAGCACTGGGAGATCGCCAACCTCGACGTCGCCAACACCGGCGCCACCGCGGGCAAGCGCCGCGGCGTGCGTATCAGTGCCCGCGACGCCGGTACCCTCCGGCACATCGTGCTGCGCGACCTCGACGTGCACGACGTCAACGGCGACGACTCCAAGGACGAGTACGGCTCGGCCGGCATCACCATGTGGGTCGAGGGCAACACCACCCCCACACTCTTCGACGACGTCCTGATCACCGGCAACACGGTCAAAAGCGTCGACCGCTCCGGCATCTTCCTCTTCTCCACCTGGAACCTCTCCGGCTGGGGCCGGGAGCCGGGCAACCGCCACGTTCCCTGGACCGGCGTGAAGGTCGAGCGCAACACCGTGACCGACGTCGGCGGCGACGGCATCGTGCTGGGCAGCGTCACCGGCGCCGTGGCCGAGCACAACCGCGTCCACGGCTTCCAGCGCCGCTCCCAGGGCTACAGCGTCGGGCTCTGGACGCACAACTCCGACAACGTGGTCATCCAGTTCAACGAGGTCAGCGGCGGCGAGACCACCCGCGACGGCATGAGCTTCGACGTGGACGAGAACGGCTTCGGCACCGTCTTCCAGTACAACCGCAGCCACGACAACCAGGGCGGCTTCCTGCTCCTGTGCAACGCCGCCGGAAAGATCAAGGACGCGGTCGTCCGCTACAACCTCAGCGTCAACGACCACTTCCGCGGCGTCGAGAACTGCAGCGGCGGCATCGAGAGCGCCGCGATCTACAACAACACGTTCGTGATCGGCGACGGCGTCACCCAGACCGTCATCAACGAGAACAACGCCAACCCGCGCAACGTCCTGTTCGCCAACAACATCGTCGTGACCAGGGGCACCGGCAAGGCCGTGTTCAACCTGCGCTCCGGCGGATACAAGCTGGAGAACAACCTCCTGAACGGCGTGGCCGTACCGGACGGCGCGATCGGCACCGTCACCGGCGACCCGCTCCTGACCGGCGAGGGCAAGCTCCAGCAGGGCTCGCCCGCGCTCCAGAAGGGCCGGGAGATCGCGGCCAACGGCGGCCGCGACCACTTCGGCAACCCGGTCACCTGCACGCCCGACATCGGCATGCACCAGCTCACGACCTGCAACTGACGATCCACCCACTCGGGGACCACCACATGACCAGCACCCTGCGCGGCGGCACGCTGCGCCTGCCCGCGACCGAGCCGCCCCGGCACGGCCCGCTGCCGATCCTGCACGGAACCCGGGTCAGGCCCGGCATCACCGGCGCCGATCCCGAGATGACCGCGCAGATCGGGTACGGCCAGCCGTACTCGCTGCTGCCGTACACGCCGCAGGACGGTTACTCGCGCGCCCGCCGCGAGCGCGAGCTGCCCGTGGTGGTCCTCGAGAACTCCCAGCTCACCGCCACTTTCCTGCCCGGGTACGGCGGCCGCCTGTGGTCGCTGGAGCACCGCCCGAGCGGCAGGGAACTGCTGCACCGCAACCCCATCCTCCAGCCCGCCAACCTGGCCCTGCGCGACGCCTGGCTGGCCGGTGGCGTCGAGTGGAACCTCGGCGCCACCGGCCACTGGCCCCTGACCTGTTCGCCTCTCCACGCCGTCCGCCTGACGAGGGCGGACGGGACGCCGATGTTGCGGTTGTACGAGTTCGAGCGGATGCGCCGCCTGCTGCTGCAGATCGACGCGTGGCTGCCCGAGGACTCCCCGGTGTTGTTCGTCCGGGTCACCATCCGCAACCCGGCGCCCGCCGAGGCGCCGGTCTACTGGTGGTCCAACATCGCCGTCCCCGAGGGGCCCGGCGTGCGGGTGGTGGCGCCCGCGGACCGGGCCCACCACTTCGACTACACCGCCGAGCTGCGCGTGGTCGGCTTCCCGGTGCTGGACGGCATCGACCGCAGCTACACCGACGAGGTACCGCGCTCGGCCGACTACTTCTTCGAGATCCCCCCGGCCGAGCGGCGCTGGATCGCCGCCCTCGACACCGAGGGCCGGGGCCTGGTCCAGACATCGACCGATCCGCTGCGCGGGCGCAAGCTGTTCCACTGGGGCACCGGTGCCGGAGGGCGGCGCTGGCAGGAGTGGCTGAGCGGGCCGGGCTCGCGTTACCTGGAGATCCAGGCGGGGCTGGCGCGTACCCAGTTGGAGCACGTGCCGATGCCGGGCAACACGTCGTGGTCCTGGGTCGAGGCGTACGGGCTCCTGGAAGCCGACCCCGACCGGGTGCACGGGTCGTGGGACGAGGCGCGTTCGGCGGTGTCGGAGGCGCTGGACCGGCTCGTTTCCCGGCAGACATTGGAAGAGCAGGCCGACGGCTTCTCCGGGGAGGCGGTACGGCTGGCCCACGGGTCCGGGTGGGCCGCGCTGGAGGCCGCCGCCGGGGCGCTGCCCGAGCTGGACGGCCTGCCGTACGGGGAGATGGGGGAGGAGCAGGCTCCTTGGGCCGAGCTGCTGGCGAGCGGGAGGCTGCCGGTCAGCGACCCGCCCGCGGCGCCGGTGACCGGGCCGAGGTGGCGCGCGCTGCTGGAGGCGCACCCCGCCGACTGGCACGCCCGCTACCATCTGGGCCTGGCCCGCTACGCCGACGGCGACACCGAGGGCGCCCGCACGGCGTGGAAGGAGTCCCTGGCCCTGGAGCGCACCCCGTGGACCCTGCGCTGCCTGGCCGAAAGCCTCCGCCTGGAAACCGACGGAAGCCTGCGGCACGAAACAGACGGGGGCCCGCGCCTGGAGACGGACGGTGTGCCATCCGAGAGGGACGGTGTGCGGTCTGAGGTGGCTGAGCTGCTGGCCGAGGCCTGTTCACTCGCGCCTCGGGTGCCGGAGCTCGCCGTCGAGACCCTGCGCGCGCTGCTCGCCGCCGGACGCCCGGCCGGTGCGCTGGCCCTCATCGACGCGCTCCCCGCCGAGCAGCGTTCCCGCGGCAGGGTCCAGCTGATCGAGACACAGGCCGCCCTCGACGCGGGCGACCTGGAACGTGCCGGGAACGTTCTCACCAGCGGCATCGAAGTGGACAACCTTCGCGAAGGTGAGATATCCCTGGACGCCGTCTGGTTCGCCTACCACGAGCGCCGCCTGTCCGGCACCGGCCCGGTCACGCCGGAGCTCGCCGAACGGGCACGCCGGGAGAACCCGCTGCCCAGCCGTTACGACTTCAGGATGCAGGTGTCCGAATGAGATGGGGTATCGCCGCCACCGGCGGAATCGCGCGAACCGTCGGCATGGTCATCGCCGCCGAGCCGGGCATGCGCGTGTCCGCCGTGGGCTCGCGTTCGAAGGAACGCGCCGCCGTCCTGGCCCAGGAGCTGGACGCGGAGCTCGCCTTCGGCTCCTACGCGGAGCTGTGCGCCGCCGACGAGGTGGACGCGGTCTTCGTCGCCACCCCGCACGCCCAGCATCTGGAGGTCGCCGCGGCGGCCATCGCCCACGGCAAGGCCGTGCTGTGCGAGAAGCCGCTCACCGCCCGCCTGGACGAGGCCGAGCGCATGGTCGCCCTCGCCCGCGAGGCCGGGGTGTTCCTGATGGAGGCCATGTGGATGCGGTTCAACCCGCTCATCCAGAAGATCGCCGCCGACGAGCGCTTCGGTGAGATCCGCGGGGTCCAGGCGGCGTTCGGCTTCCCGCAGCCCTACGACCCGGCCCACCGGCTCTGGGACCCGGCCCTGGGCGGCGGCGCCCTGCTCGACCTGGGCGTCTACCCGTTCGCGCTGGCCCAGTTGCTGCTCGGCACGCCGGTGGACATGCACGTGACCGGCTCGCTCGGCCCCTCCGGCGTGGACGCGGAGGCGGGCGTGCTGCTGGCCTACGAGGGCGGCCGCCGTGCGCTGCTGGACACCTCGCTGCTCAGCCCGCACCCCAACAGCGCCACGGTGATCGGCACCGAGATGCGCGCCGACATCCCCGCCGCCTTCTGGGCGCCCCGCCGTATCGTGCTGACCAGGCCGGGCGCCGAGCCGGAGGAGCACGTGCTGGACCCGGAGGAGAACGGCTACCGCGGCGAGGTCCGCGAGGTCGCCCGCGCCGTCGCGGACGGCCGCACCGAGAGCGCGATCATGCCGCTGGACGACAGCCTCGCCGTCATGCGCCAGCTGGAGGAGGCCCGGCGCCGTCTCGGCGCCCGATGATCCCCTCGGCCGCCCGCCGCAGCCTCGGCAGGAACGCGCGGACCTGGTCCGCGCGTTCCTGCAGCGACCCGATCCGCAGGTCGGCGAGCATCTCGTGGAAGCCGGGGGCGTCGCCGCCCAGGATGAGCAGGCTGCGCGCATAGGTCACGGCGATCCAGAACATCGCCTCGCGGTGCAGCCCGCGCTCGATCAGCTCCCGGCTGCCGTCCACCGCGATATGCCTGGCCTGCGGGGAGATGTCCGAGGCGAAGGCGTACGGCGATCCCTCCACCCGGGCCGCCTGGTCGAACACCCTGGTCATCGCCGCCAGGTGCCGCTCGACCCGGCCCGGTGGCAGGTGCTCGCTGCCCAGCAGCTCCAGCAGCCGCTCGTAGAGCGCGGCGCGGCCGTACGGCATGAGCATGATGCGCACCGCCGGATAGCGCAGCCGCACCGTCGGGTTGCGCAGCCCCGCCGTGAGCAGCACGTGCGTGGTGACGCCCGTCGCGAACAACAACCGCAACACCTTCATCGGGTACGGCTGCGCCTCCTCCATGGCCGCCAGCCCCTTGAGAATGCCGCTCTCCGCGTGCTCGCAGCGTTCGCGCACCCAGCGCGGCTCGGCCCAGGCGGGCTCCACGGCGGACTGCAGCTCGCGCAGCCGCCCGGTGGGGTCGGCCAGCACGTTGTCGTCCTTGAACGCCCCGGCCAGGTGGTAGTCGCCGAGGATCGCCGCGGCCGACGGAATCCGCTCCCACGTGAGGTAGGTGGCCTCCAGCAGGGCGCCCTCGAAGCGGAACTTGCCGAGCTTGCGCCGTTCCTCGGCGACGAGGACGAAGACGTCCACGTCCGAGGCGGGCGGCAGGTCGTCGTCGCGGGCGAGCCAGGTCGCCGACCCGCTGAGGAACGCTCCCTCGCACTCGATCCCCGCCACCCAGCGCGCCGCCGCCTGGCGCGCTTCTCGCACGTTCACGCGTGTTTCCTATTCGTCCAGGGACCGGGCACTCTACCGATTCGGCGGGGTTTGGGGGAGAGTTTCGGACGCCTGGATACGCGAGGGGCCGGTGTGGCATTCCACACCGGCCCCGGCGAAGATCAGCCCGCCTTGGCGATCGACTCCTCGAACTCCTTGCGGATCTTGTCGCCGCCGCCGCTCTTCCACTCCTCCACGACCGACTTGAAGTCCGTCAGCGGCCGGCGGCCGCTGACGGCGTCCTCGACGTACTCGTAGACCTTCGAGGTGAGCGACTGGCCCTTGTCGATGTTGGTCTCGGAGTAGTGGCCGAGGATCGGGCTCGGCTGGGAGATCTCCAGCAGCTGCTGCTGGGCGGTGTGGATGGCCTTGGTGGTCTCGTCCTTGCCCGGGTAGTAGAGGAACTCCGGCGACTGGGTCATGAACTTCAGCTGGTTGCTGAAGGCCAGCTGGGTCTCGCCCTCCTTGGTCTTGACCGGGGCGCCCTTCTCCATCTTGTGCTGGGTGCCGGCGACGCCGTAGTTGAGGAAGAACCACTCCTCGCTGCCGAACGGCGCGGCCAGGTAGTCCAGCACCTTGAGCAGCATCTTGGTCTTCTTCTCGTCGTTCTTGTTGCTGATGCCGGTGAAGCCGACCGAGCCCCTGGCCAGGTTGTGCACGCCCTTGCCGCCGTCGTGGCCGAAGGGAACGAACGTGGTCATCTCCCAGGCGGTGCCGTAACCCGGCTGGTTGGGGACGCCGACCCAGCCCGCGCCCGACAGGACCTGCGCGGCGACCGTGCCCTGCGCGACCTTCGACGCGATGTCGGTGATCTTCGGGTCCGGGTAGAAGACGCCGGCCTGGAACGCCTTGATCGCCATCTCGATGGCCGAGACGTACTCCTGCGTCTCGAACATGTGGGTGAGCTTGCCGCCCTCCAGCTTCCACACGTTGACGCCGCGGAAGATCTGGTTGAACTGGGCGACGGCGTTGACATAGGCGGGCTCCAGCGCCCAGCGTCCGGCCTTGGCGTCGGTGAGCTGCTTGAACTTCTCGATCAGCTCGTCGGGGGACTTGGCGGTGAAGCCGTCGACGGAGTCCCAGGACTTCTTGTTGCCGGCGTAGACCTGGCCGAAGAAGCTGTAGGGCACCGGGACGCCCCAGATCTTGCCGTTCATCACCGCGGCCTGCCAGGTCATCTCCTGGAAGTTGGCCAGGTTCGGGTACTCCTTGACCGCGTCACCCGAGACGAACGGCGTCAGGTCGACGAACATGGCCTCGGCCAGCTGGGCGACCTTGGTGATGCCCTGGTTGGGCGCCACCCACATGAGGTCCTTGATGTCGCCGCCCGCGACCGTCGTGTTGAACTTCGTGGGGTAACCCTCGTCGTTGCCGGTGTCGAGCTGGAAGGTCACCCCGAGGCGCTTGTTGACCTCCTGCCAGAAGGCGTTGGCGTCCATCTGGGGCACGATCGGGCCGTCGTAGTAGGTCAGGCCGGTGATCGTGGAGCCGTCGCCCGGCACCGCCTTGACCGTCTTGACCGGGCTGGACGGGAACTTCAGGTAGCCCGGGTCCAGACCTTGCGCGTTGCCGGGCAGGTCGGGGGCCGGGCCGGCGAACGGCACGTAGGCCGGCATCTTCAGCGGGCCGCCCGCGGCCCCCGCCTTGGAGCCCGCGGTGCCGCTACCCGAGGTGGAGCAGCCGGTGACCGCGACTGCCGCGGTCAGCCCTGCCAGGCCCAGGAAGGAACGCCGGTTCAGGTTCATGGTGCAGGCTCCTTTAGCCCTTGATGGCGCCCGTGAGGACACCCTTGACGAAGTACTTCTGGAGAAAGGGGTAGACGCAGACGATGGGGGTCACGGCGCAGACCAGGACCGCCATCTTGATCGCCTGGCCCGGAGGCAGGGAGGCGATGCCGAGGTCACCGGCGTTCATCTCGCCGGCCTCGATGATGTAGGAGCGCAGGACCATCTGCAGCGGGTACTTGTCCGGCTGGACGTAGATCATCGCGTTGAAGAAGGCGTTCCAGTAGCTGACGGCGTAGAAGAGGCCGACGACCGCCAGCACCGCCTTCGACAGCGGGAGGATCACCCTGCGCAGGATCGTCATGTCGGTGGCGCCGTCCATGCGGGCGGCGTCGAGCAGTTCGTTGGGCACGTTCATGAAGAACTGCCTGACCACGATCACGTTGAAGGCGTTGAGCATCACCGGCAGGACCAGCGCCGCGTAGGTGTCGAGCAGCCCGAGCTGCTTGACCATGAGGAAGCTCGGGATGATTCCGGGTGCGAACAGGAACGTTCCCAGCATCATCAACACGATCCAGCGGCTGCCGAACGAGCCGGGCCGGCTGGTGCCGTAGGCGATCATGATGGTGGCGAGCATGCTCAGCGTGGTGCCGATCACGGTCACGCCGATCGACACGATGGCGGCCTTGGTCACCACGCCGCCCGAGAGCAGGACCTGGTAGGCGTCCAGCGTCGGCGCGTCGGGGATGAGCACCCACCCGCCGCGCTCGCGCAGTTCGTCGGCGCCCGCCAGGCTGGTGCCGACGGCCAGGACAAAGGGGTAGAGCACGAGCACACAGATGATCGCCAGCGCGATGCCCTTGGTGGCGCGGCCGAGGACCGTGGGCCTTTCCATCCACGGCGGCATCGGCGGCAGGGCGAACGGATTCCTCATCGGCTGTAGACCCCCTGCTCTCCGAACCGGTGCGCCAGCTTGTTCGCGGCGATCATCATCGCGGCGGCGACGATGCCCTTCATCAGGCCGGCCGCGGTGCTCATCCCGAACTCACCGTTCATGAGCCCGTTCTGGAAGACGTAGGTGTCGATCACCTCCGAGGCGTTGGCCCCGACGAATTTTCGTTGCAGAAGGATCTGCTCGAAGCCGACCGAGAGGATGTCGCCCAGCCGCAGGATGAACAGCATGATCAGCACGGGCCTGATGCCGGGCAGCGTCACATGCCACAACCTGCGCCACCTGCCGCCGCCGTCCACGGCAGCCGCCTCGTAGAGGTTCTGGTCCACGGCGACCAGCGCGGCCAGGAACATGATCGTTCCCCACCCGCAGTCCTTCCAGATGACCTGGCTGGTCATCAGCAGGGAGAACGTGTCGGGGTTGTTCATGATGCTCAGGACGCCGATGTCGTTCTGGCGCAGGAACATGTTGACCGCGCCCGCGCCACCGAGCACCTGCTGGAACATCGCCACGACGATGACCCACGACATGAAGTGCGGCAGGTAGACGACCGTCTGCACGATGCGCTTGAGCCGGCTGCCCAGCAGGCTGTGCAGCAGCAGCGCCAGCCCCAGCGGGGCCGGGAAGAAGAGGACCAGCTGGAGCAGCGTGATCTCTACCGTGTTCCCGACCGCCTTCCAGAAGGCGTCGTCCGCGAGCATCGCGGTGAAGTTCTCCAGCCCGACGAACGCGCTGCCGGTGAACCCCAGGAAGGGCGAGTAGTTCTGGAACGCCACGACGTTGCCCAGCAGCGGGATGTAGAAGAACAACACGAACCACAGCGCACCCGGCAGGGCGAGGAAGAACAGGGTCTTGTCCCTACGCCAGCGCCCGGCGCGCTTCCCGCTCGCCTCGCCCTCGGTACGGCGTTGCCCCTGTGGGGGGCGCACTGCCGACTCGACCGTCGTCACGTCTCACCTTCGTCCGGATTATTGGGGGATTGATCCGACATCGTGCGAGATGCCAACCGCCCTGGTCAATAGTGTTCGCAGTATTTATGAAAGAGACATCTTTAATCACCGTTGGGCACACGTTAGCCTGTCCGCCATGCTGCAACCCCACGAGGCCGTCTCCTTCTGGGCTCCCGCCGAGCTCGGCAACCACCGCGTGACCGTCCTGGTCGAGACGGAAAGCCCGCTGGTGACGGTGCCCGTGCCCTGGATCCCGCCCCAGCACCACCGGGGCTCCGGCCTCGTGCGTACGGCCGGCGGAGAGGAGGCCGGCCGCGCGCACGCCGTCCCCGGCGGCTACGCCTTCGCGCCGGCTCGTGGCAGGGGGCGCTACGTGCTCTACTACACTGCGTACGAGAACGCGGCCACCCCGCAGTACCCCCAGCACGAGTACCTCCCGCCCACCGATGACCTGCCGGAAGGCCCCTCGGGCACGTGCGTGGTGGAGTCCTACGAGGCCCGCACCGAGCACGACCGCTACACCGACATGGAGCGCCCCGCGCCGCCCATGGAGGGCTTCTTCGCCTTCGGCGAAAGCCGCGAGCACCCCATCCGGATGCGCGCCCTGCCCGCCCGCTGGCTGGAGCGCGAGCCCGGCCCCGTGCGGCTGCGGGCCGACCGCGGCGACCATCTCGCCTTCCAGATCGGCGTGTACGGCTCCCGCCCCCTGCGCGACGTCCGCGTGGAATGCGACCTGCCCGGCTTCACCTGCCACACCCTCGGCGGCACCGACCACCTCGGCCGCGACTTCACCCGGCGCCTCGATGTGAGCGCGCACACAGTGCAAGCGCTCTGGTGCGGAGCGCTCATTTCCGAAAGCGAGTTCACTGTCCGGGTGTTCACGGAGGGTGAGCAGCCGCTGACGGTCGACTTCGTGGTGGAGTTCAGCGATCGGACCTCCGACGACCACGGCGACGCCGATCCGGCCAAGCTGTCACGGCTGCGCTGGCTCGACTCCCGGCGCTTCGCCGACGACACCGTGGTGCGCCCGTTCACGCCGGTCACCGTGGACGGCGCGCGGCTCGGCGTGCTCGGCCGCACGGTCAGGCTCGGCCCTGACGGGCTGCCCGCCGCGCTGACCTCGTACTTCACGCCCGAGGTGACGCTCGGGCAGGAGGCCGTACAGGTGCTGTCGGGGCCGGTCGGCTTCGAGGTGCCCGGCCACGCGTGGGCGAGCGACGGATGGCGCGTCACCTCCCGCAACGCCGCGGCCGTGACCTGGGTGTCGCGGTGGCGGGCCGGGGACCTCACGCTCGACCTCGACGGGCGGCTGGAGTTCGACGGGACGCTGGACTACCGGCTCGAACTGTCCGCGCATGCCGATGCCGACCTGGACGACACCCGGCTGAGCATGCCGCTGGCGGCGCTGCCGTACCAGATGGGGCTGGGGCGGGCCGGAGGGGCGCGCGCAGACCTCGACTGGCGCTGGGACGTCAGCTGCAACCAGGACGCGCTGTGGGTCGGCGCGGTCAACGCCGGCGTGCAGGTCAGGCTGAGCGACGAGCACTACACGCGCCCGCTCAACACGAACTTCTACCACCAGCGGCCGCTCGTGCTGCCCGGCTCGTGGCACAACGGCGGGCGCGGCGGCGTCCGCCTCGACGACGACCGGCTTGTCTGTTACGGCGGGCCGCGGCGCATGGCCGCCGGGGAAAGGCTCCGGTTCGACGTACGGCTGACGCTGACCCCGTTCAAGCCGATCGACACCGCCGCCCACTTCCGCGAACGCTACTTCCACGCCTACCGGCCCGCCCGCGAGGTCCTGGAGGCCGGGGCCACCGTGGTGAACACCCACCACGCCACCGAGGTCAACCCCTACATCAACTACCCGTTCCTGGCCGTCGACCGGCTCAAGGAGTACGTGGACGAACTCCACGCGGCGGGCCTGCGCAGCAAGGTCTACTACACGGTGCGCGAGCTGACCACGCGGGCGCCCGAGCTGTGGGCGCTGCTCAGCCTGGGCGACGAGGTGCTCGCCGCCGGGCCGGGTGGCGGCGGCGCCTGGTCGCGCGAGCACGTCGGCGACGGGCGGCTGCCCGCCTGGTTCGCCACCGCCACCGACGACTCCTCGCTCATCACCAGCGGGCAGTCGCGCTGGCACAACTTCTACGTCGAGGGCCTGGACTGGCTGGTGCGCAACGTCGGCGTCGACGGCATCTACCTCGACGACCTCGGCTTCGACCGCGAGGTGATGAAACGCGTCAGGCGGGTGCTGGACCAGCGTCCCGCCCCGCTGATCGACCTGCACTCCGCCAACCAGTTCAACGCCAAGGACGGCTTCGCCAGCAGCGCCAACCTCTACCTGGAGCACCTGCCGTACGTGGACCGGCTGTGGTTCGGCGAGTACTTCGACTACAGCGCGCACCCCGACCAGTGGCTGGTCGAGACCTGCGGCATCCCGTTCGGCGTGATGGGCGACATGCTGCAGGACGGCGGGCACCCCTGGCGCGGCCTCGTCTACGGCATGACCAGCCGCGTCTACGGCGGCGACGGCGACCCGCGGAGCATGTGGCGGCTCTTCGACGCCTGCGACCTGCCGTCCGCGGCGATGTACGGTTACTGGTCGCCCTCGGCGCCGGTCCGGGTCTCGTCGCAGGCCCGCGCGACCACCTACGTCGGGCCCGCCGGCTCCCTGGTCGCGATCGGCAGCTGGCACGACGGGCCCGCCGAGGTCGAGCTGGAGATCGACTGGGACGCGCTCGGCCTCGACCCGCGCACCGCCGTGGTGCGCTCGCCCGCCGTCGAGGGGCTGCAGGAGGCAGCGCTGTTCTCCGCCTACAAGCCGGTGCCCGTCGAGGGCGGACGGGTGCTCTGGATCAGCGGTCCACGATCTCGTTCTTCCCGATGATCACCACGCCGCCCCTGGTCACGGCGAAGCGCGTCCGGTCATAGTCCAGGTCGAAGCCGATCCTGGCGCCGTCCGGGATCACCACGTTCTTGTCGACGATCGCCTTGCGCACGATCGCGCCCCGGCCGACCTTGACGTTGTCCATCAGCACCGAGTCCTCCACCAGCGAGTGCGAGTGGAGGACCACCTTCGGCGACAGGATCGAGCGGACCGCGGTGCCGCCGGAGACGATCACGCCGGGCGAGACCAGCGAGTCGATCGCCCGGCCCACCCGGTCGCCGTCGTTGTGCACGAACTTCGCCGGAGGCAGCGGGTCGTGGCCGGTGAAGATGGGCCAGCGGTCGTTGTACAGGTTGAAGACCGGGTGCGCGGCGATGAGGTCCATGTGGGCCTCGTAGTAGGCGTCGAGCGTGCCGACGTCGCGCCAGTACCCCCGGTCGCGCTCGCTGGAGCCCGGCACCACGTTGTTGGCGAAGTCGTAGACGTCGGCCACGCCCGACTTGACCAGCATCGGGATGATGTTGCCGCCCAGGTCGTGCTTGCTGGTGGGGTCGAGGGCGTCCTCGCGCACCGCGTCGATCATCGCCTGGGTCTTGAACACGTAGTTGCCCATCGAGGCGTAGACCTCGTCGGGGGAGTCGGCCAGGCCGACCGCGTCCTTCGGCTTCTCGCGGAAGGCCACGATCTTGCGTCCCGCCGGGTCGGTCTCGATGACCCCGAACTGGTCGGCCAGCGACAGCGGCTGCCGGATCGCGGCCACCGTGACGTCCGCGCCCGACGCCTCGTGCTGGGCGACCATCTGGCGAGGGTCCATCCGGTAGATGTGGTCGGCGCCGAACACGATCACGTGCTCGGGCATCTCGTCGTAGATCAGGTTGAGGTTCTGGAACAGCGCGTCGGCCGAGCCCGAGAACCAGCGCGGGCCCAGCCGCTGCTGCGCCGGGACCGGCGTCACGTAGTTGCCCAGCATCGCCGACAGCCGCCACGTGCGCGACACGTGCCGGTCGAGGCTGTGGTTCTTGTACTGCGTGAGCACCACGATCTTCAGGTAGCCGCCGTTGGCCAGGTTGGACAGCACGAAGTCCACCAGCCGGTACATCCCGCCGAAGGGCACCGCCGGTTTCGCCCTGTCCGCCGTCAGCGGCATGAGCCGCTTGCCTTCTCCACCGGCCAGCACCACCGCGAGAACCCTGGGGGACGTCATGACCAGGAAGCTACCCCGAAATCCGGCAAGTACGAACAACCTCGCGGACCGAGCGCTGCGTCCTGCCGCCGACCTTGGTTAAGGTGGGCTCCGTGCGCGTCGATCTGCTCAGCCGGGAGTATCCGCCGGAGGTCTACGGCGGGGCCGGAGTCCACATGGAATACCTGGCCCGCGAGCTGCGCCGGCTGGCCGACGTGCGGGTGCGCTGCTTCGGCGCGGCCCGCGAGGAGCCCGGCGTGTCGGCCTACCGGGTGCCCGGGGGGCTGGAGACGGCCAACGCGGCGCTGCAGGTGCTGGGCGTCGACCTGGAGATGGCCGCCGCCTGCGAGGGCGCGTCCGTCGTGCACTCCCACACCTGGTACGCGAACTTCGCCGGCCACCTGGCCAAGATGCTCTACGGCCTGCCCCACGTCGTCACCACCCACAGCCTGGAGCCGCTGCGGCCGTGGAAGGCCGAGCAGCTCGGCGGCGGCTACACGGTCTCGTCCTGGGCCGAGCGCACCGCCCTGGCCTCGGCCGACGCGGTGATCGCGGTGTCGGAGGGCATGCGCGCCGACGTGCTCGCCGCCTACCCCGAGATCGGGCCCGACCGGGTGAGCGTGATCCACAACGGCATCGACACCGTCGAGTACGCGCCGGACCCGGGCCTCGACGTGCTGAAGAAGCACGGCATCGACCCCGCGCGGCCGTACGTGATCTTCGTGGGCCGGATCACCCGCCAGAAGGGGCTGGTCCACCTCCTGCGCGCGGCGCGGTCCTTCGCGCCCGGCGCGCAGATCGTGCTGTGCGCGGGCGCGCCCGACACACCCGAGATCGCCGCCGAGGTCACCGGCCTGGTCGAGGGCCTGGCCGGAGCGCGCGACGGCGTCGTCTGGATCTCCGAGATGCTGCCGAAGCCCGAGGTCATCCAGTTGCTCACGCACGCCCGGGTGTTCGTGTGCCCGTCGGTGTACGAGCCGATGGGCATCGTCAACCTGGAGGCCATGGCCTGCGAGACCGCCGTGGTGGCCACCGCCACCGGCGGCATCCCCGAGGTCGTGGCCGACGGCGAGACCGGCCTGCTCGTCCCCATCTCCGGCGGCCCCGACGGCGAGCCCCACGACCCCGATCGTTTCGCCGCCGACCTCGCCGAGCGCGTCAACGCCGTCCTCGCCGACCCCGGCTACTCGCGCGACCTCGGCCTGGCCGGCCGGGCCAGGGCCGTCGAGCACTTCTCCTGGGAACACATCGCCACCCGCACCCTGGATCTGTACTCGTCCCTGGTGTGAGCCCCGGGGTCAGCGGGAGATGTGGTGGAGGATGACGTTGTGCACGTGGTGGGCCTTGTTGTCGCCGCGGAAGTCCACCTCGTAGGTGTGCGTCCCGACGTGGATGGCGATCGCGCCCGAGGAGAAGAAGCTGCCCGCGAACGACTTGTTGCTGACCACGCTCACCGCTGAGATCTTGCTGTACGGGATGCTCGTGATCGCGACCCGCTTGCCCACGAACGACTTGTCCTGGACGATCACCCGCCGGTCGGTCAGCCCGAGGAACCCGGTGCCCGCCCCGATCGCGTCATAGACGGCGATGATCTGCTCGCCGGGCATCAGGCCGCTCTCGATCTGCTTGAACTGTTCTTTCCGGTCATAGGGGATGTCAGCCATGCCGGGCCAACGAACGACCCGGTGACCCCGGTTCCTTTTGACCAAATGGGTCTTGTCCGCCCCCGGGTTCGGGATCACCCTGAAACCAGGAGGCCTGCCATGACGCATCCACTCGGAGTCAGCCGCCCCGCCCTCACCGTCGCCGACCTGCCCACTCCGGAGGAGGTCTTCAACGTCGGCCGCCTCGGCCCGAAGGAGCTGGTCAAGTACGCGGTCGGCCCGAGCCTGATCGCCCTCGGCATCTCCATCGGCAGCGGCGAATGGCTGCTCGGCCCCCTCAACGTCGGCCAGTACGGCTTCGTCGGCGTCGGCTGGGTCATCCTGATCTCGGCGCTGCTGCAGACGTTCTACAACGTCGAGTGCTCCCGGTACGTGCTGGCCACCGGCGAGACCCCGGTCGTGGGGTGGGGCCGGGTGCCGCCGGGCTGGATGCTGTGGGTGCCGCTGTCCGTGCTCGTGGTGATCTTCGCGTTCATCGCGGGCGGCTGGGCCGCCTCCGCGGGCCAGGGCGTCTACGCGCTCGTCCACGGAACCATCGCCCCGGCCGGCGCCGAGGAGCCGAGGTTGTGGGCCATCGCCCTGCTCGTCCTGGTCTTCGTCATCGCCGCCTCGGCCCGCCGCATCAGCCGCGCCCTTGAGCTGGCCAACTGGGTGATGGTCGGCACGATCCTGCTCGCCCTGCTGGCGATCGACCTGTTCGTGGTGCCGTTCTCGCTGTGGTGGGAGGGCATCCGCGGCTTCTTCACCCCGGCCGCGCCGCCCGCCGGCATCACCGCCACGCAGCTCGGCGCGCTGGCCGGGTTCACCGCGCTGGCCTCGGGCCTCAACTGGTACGTGATGGGCCACTACCGCGACAAGGGCTACGGCATGGGCTACCGTGCCGGCTTCATCTCCGGCCTGCGCGGCGGCCGCAAGGAGATCCTGGCCAGCGGCGTCACCTTCCCCGACGACGACCGCAACCGCGGCCTGTGGCGCCGCTGGTACCGGCTGCTGCTGACGGACATGTGGGGCGTCTTCTTCGTCGGCGCCATGCTGGGCATGCTGCTGCCCACGATCCTCATGGCCCAGGCCGTGGCCCTGTCGGGGGAGCGGCCCACCCGCGCCAACGTCCCGACGTTCGTGGCCGCCGCGCTCGGCGACGAGTACGGCCGCACGCTCTTCTACGTCGCGCTCGTGCTCGGCGTGCTGATCCTCTTCTCGACGCAGCTCGGCATCTTCGAGGCGATGGTCCGCGTGACCACCGACGCCGCCCACGCCACCAGCCCGCGCCTGCGCGCGCTGATCGAGGGCGACCCGCGGCGCTTCTACTACCCGTTCATGATCGTGCTGCTCGTGATCATCTCGATCGTCATCCATCTGGCGCTGCCGGTCGGCCTGGTGGAGTGGTCGGCCAACCTGTCCAACCTGGGCGCGCTCATCTACCCGTTCATGCTCATCTACCTCAACAGCAGGCTGCCACGCCCGGCCCGCCCGCGCCCGTGGCACTACGTGATCCTCGTCCTGAACTTCCTGTTCTTCGGCTTCTTCTTCGTCAACTTCGTCGCCGACACCTTCGGAGCGCCGCTGGTCACGTTCTAGGCGTACTTGCCCATGATGGTGGGATGCGCCCTTCTGACGACGTACTGGCCGCCTTCGGGCTCGCGGGGCCCGCCCGCCCGCTCGACGGCGGCCAGGGAGAGAGCTTCCGCGCCGGCGACGCGGTGCTGAAGCCCGCCGGTGACGCGCAGGAGGCCGAGTGGTCGGCGCGCGTGCTCGGCGGCCTGCCCGGCGCCGACGGCTTCCGCGTGCCGCGGCCGCTGCGCTCGCGCGACGGCGGTCACGTCGCGGGCGGGTGGGCCGCCGCCGAGTTCACCGAGGGCACGCCGGGTCCGGGCGGCCGGTGGGCGGACCTGCTCGCGGCCGGCCGCGCCTTCCACCGGGCCCTGCGTCACCTGCCGCGCCCCGCCCTGCTGGACCGCCGCGAGCACGCCTGGGCCATGGCCGACCGCATCGCGTGGGAGGAACGCGAGCCTCCGCGAGGACCCGCGGATCTTCTGGAACGGCTGCGCCGCGTCCCGAGCCCGGCCGGGGCGCCCAGCCGGCTCGTCCACGGCGACCTGACCGGCAACGTGCTGTTCCACCCGGAACGGCCGCCCGCGGTGATCGACTTCTCGCCCTACTGGCGGCCCGCCGGCTACGCCGAGGCGGTGGTCGTCGCCGACGGCCTCCTCTACCACGGGGCCGATCCCGCGCTGGTCGAGCAGGTGGACGGCGGGGCCCGCATGGTGGCGCGGGCGCTCGTCTTCCGGCTGGCCACCTCGGTGCTCCTGCCCGGTGCCATCCCGCGCGAGGAGGTGGAGCGGTTCGCGCGGGCCACCGGCGTGGTGGAGGCGGCCGTCAGGTGACGGGTTCGAGCACGACCACCGGGATCGGGCGGTCGGTCTTCTGCTGGTAGTTGTCGTAGTCGGGCCACACCCTGGTCATGGCGCCCCACATGCCGGGCTTCTCCTCGTCGGTGGCGGTCCTGGCCCGTGCCTTGAAGAGCCGGTCCTTGACCTGCACCTCGGCCTCCGGGTCCGCCAGCAGGTTGGCGTACCAGTCGGGATGCTCCTTGGCGCCGCCGTTGGAGGCGACCACCGTGTAGGCGTCGCCGTACCTCTGGTAGATGAGCGGGGTGGTGTAAGGGCGGCCCGATCTGCGGCCGCGGGTGGTCAGGAGCAGGACCGTGGTGCCGTTCCAGTCGTGGCCCTCGGCCCCGCCGGTCTGCTGGTATCTCTCGACGTGTTCCTTGCCGTACAGCATGTGATCGCACTTACCCGCGGCGGCGTGACCTCACCGTTACTCGCCGGGGTCTGTACGAGAAGTTGACGCGGCTGGCACACTCCTTTTCTGTAAGCGCTTACACGAGGTTGTGTGTAACCGCTTACACAGCGAGGGAGAAAGACGATGGACGTGACGATCTACGAGGTGGCCCAGCGGGCAGGGGTGTCGATCGCGACGGTGTCGCGGACGCTGCGTGGCACGGGGCCCGTGGCGTCGAAGACGCGCGAGAAGGTGCTCAAGGCCGTGGAAGAGCTCAACTTCACGCCCAGCAGGCTCGGCGTCAGCCTGGCCGAGGGCCGCCACGCCGCCAACGGGATCGTCTTCCCCAACCTGTCCGGCCCCTACTACACCGAGGTCCTGCTCGGCTACGAGGAGGTCGCCGCCGAGCTCGGCCGCTCCGTGCTCATCCTGTCCACGACCGGGCGTACGCGGGTGCGGGACCTGGTCAAGGATCTGGCCGGACGCGTGGACGGGCTGCTGATCTTCGGCCACACCGCGCCGGACGACGTCATCGCCGAGCTGATCCAGGTGGGGATGCCGCTGGTGTTCGTCTCGCGCGAGCCGCTGGCCGGGGCCGACACCCTGCGCGCGGAGAACACCGCCTCGGCCCGGCTGCTGGCCGAGCACCTGGCCCTGCACGGTTACGAGCGCTTCGCCTTCCTCGGCGCGCCGCTGGTCACCGGCGACGACGTGGACGAACGCTGGCAGGGCGTGCGCTCGGTGCTCGGCGCCGCCATCGAGGCGGTGCCCACCGGCCACTACACCGTGGACGACGGACACCAGGCGGCGCTGCGCCTGCTCAGGTCCGGCGACCGGCCGCGGGCCATCATCTGCTCCGACGACGAGGTGGCGCTCGGCGCGCTGCTGGCCGCCGAGGAGCTCGGCCTCGCCGTACCGGATGACGTGGCCGTCACCGGCTGGGACGACATCATGGCCGCCCGCCACGCCCGCCCGGCGCTGACCACCATCAGGCAGCCGATGCGCGAGCTCGGCGCCCGCGCGGCCCGCGCGCTCGACGAGCTGATCACCGCGGCCCGCTCCACCCCGAACCACCTCACTCTGACCACCGAGCTGGTGATCCGTTCCAGCTGCGGTCATCACCCCCAGGAGGAACCCCGATGAACACCACCACCAGGCGCTCGGCCGCCGGCCTGCTGGCGCTGGCGATCCTGGCCGCGGGATGCGGACGCGAGGCGAACAAGGCACCGGAACAGGCCAAGGACGTCGCCACCGGCAAGGTCGCGGGCGAGGTCACGGTCTGGGCCATCGGTGAGGAGGGCAAGGCGCTGGGCGCGTTCGCGAAGGACTTCGAGTCCGCCAACCCCGGCGTGAAGGTCAACGTGACCCCGATGGGCTGGGACGTCGCGCACGACAAGATCACCTCGGCGATCGCCGGATCCGCCACCCCCGACGTGAGCATGATCGGCTCGACCTGGGCGGGCGAGCTGTCCAAGACCGGCGCGCTGGAGCCCACGCCCGGCAACCTCATCGACAAGGCCGCGTTCTTCCCCGGCGCCTGGCAGACGGTCGACGTCAACGGCACCGCGTACGGCGTGCCGTGGTACGTCGAGACCCGCGTCCTCTACTACCGCAAGGACCAGGCCGACAAGGCCGGCGTCGAGCCGCCGAAGACGTGGGCGGAGTGGAAGACGTTCATCAAGGCGCTCCAGGACAAGGGCGGCGCCAAGAAGGGCTTCAACCAGGGCTACACCGAGGGCTCCTGGCAGGAGATGGTCCCGCTCATCTGGCAGGCCGGCGGGGAGATCGTCAAGGACGGCAAGTACACCTTCGACACGCCTGAGGCGATCACGGGGCTGAAGCAGTACGCCTCGTTGTTCCAGGAGAAGCTGGCGCCCAACGACACCCCGAAGGGCGGCTTCCCGCAGAACTTCATCAAGGGCGAGGTGGGCGGCTTCATCTCCGGGCCTTGGATGGCCGGGGTGCTCAACAACGACGGGGGAGCGGGGTTCAAGGACAAGTTCGACGTCGTGCCGTACCCGAAGGGGCCGGTCAGCGGCACCAGCTTCGTCGGCGGCTCCGACATGGTGGTGTTCAAGAAGGCGCAGAACCGGGACGCGGCGTGGAAGTTCGTCCAGTGGCTCAGCGAACCCAAGGTGCAGGCCAAGTGGTACACGACGGTGAAGGCGCTGCCGGCCGTACAGTCGGCCTGGCAGGAGCCCGAGCTGACCGCGGACCCGCAGCTGAAGGTCTTCGGCGAGCAGCTGAAGGACGCCAAGACGCCGCCGCCCTACCCGACCTGGGAGCAGCTTGCCAAGGTCATGGAGGGTGAGCTGGAGAAGCTCGCGCTCGGCAAGTCCACGCCCGAGCAGGCGGCCAAGGCCATCCAGGCGCAGGCCGACGCGATCGGCACCGGCCTGTAATCATGATCCACGCTCGGAGGACCGGGCTCGGCTGGGTGTTCGTGCTGCCGTTCCTGCTCATGTTCGTCGTGTTCTACCTCGGGCCGCTGCTGGCCGGCCTCGGGATGAGCTTCACCGACTTCCGTAGTACCGACGTGGCCGACGTGCTCGGCGTCAACCCCGTCGGCGTGCAGAACTACATCCGCCTGGCCCAGGACGAGGCCATGGTCAAGGCGGCGGTCAACACGCTCGTGTTCGTCGTGGTCTGCCTGCCGCTGACGATCGGGCTGGGCCTGGCCGCGGCGGTCGCGCTCAACTCGGGGATCGGACGGCTGCCGGCCGCCTTCTTCCGGCTCGGCTACTACCTGCCGCACATCACCAGCATCATCGGCATCGCGGTCGCCTGGAAGTTTCTGCTGGAGCCCGAGGCCGGGCTGGTCAACCGGCTGCTGGAGCTGGTCGGCGTCCAGGGTCCCGCCTGGCTGCAGGACCAGCGTACGGCGCTGCCGTCCATCATCGCGATGACCGCCTGGCGCGGGTTCGGCTTCGACATGGTCGTCTTCCTGGCCGCGCTCCAGGGCATCCCGCGCGAGCTGTACGAGGCGGCGGAGGTCGACGGGGCCGGGCGGTGGCAGCGGTTCTGGTCGGTCACGGTGCCGCAGCTGCGGCCGGTGATCCTTTTCTGCACCATCTACAGCACCGTCGGCTTCCTGCAGTTCCTGGAGGAGCCGCTGGTCATGACCGGGGGCGGGCCGCTCAACTCGACGCTGTCGGTGTCGCTCGCCATCTGGAAGCAGTTCGGAGTCGGCAACTACGGCTACGCCGGCGCCGCGGCCACCGTGCTGTTCACGGTGATCATCGCGCTCGCGGTGCTGCAGCTCAGGATCGGGAGGTCGCGGTGAAGCGCACCCGCGGGCAGCACGTGGTCACCTACATCGGGCTCGCCACCGGCCTGCTGCTGGTGATCGGGCCGTTCCTCTGGGCCGGGTTGAGCTCGTTCAAGCCCGAGCCGGAGATCAGGCGCGACCCGCCGACGTTCCTGCCCGAGACCTGGACGCTGGGCAACTACGCCGAACTCCTCGAACGCGTGCACATCGGGCAGGCGTTCATGAACTCCTTGATCGTGGCGCTGGCCATCGTGGCGGGCAACCTGCTGTTCGGCTCCATGGTCGGGTACGGCTTCGCCAAGCTGAGCTTCCGCGGCAAGAACGTCGTCTTCGCCCTGGTCCTGGCTCAGATGGCGGTCCCGGCGATCGTGCTCATGATGCCGCAGTTCGTGCTGATCGCGAAGCTCGGCATGGTCAACACCTTCATCGGCATCATCCTGCCGGGACTGATCAACCCGCTGGGCGTCTTCCTGATGCGACAGTTCATCGCCGACCTGCCCGACGAGCTGATCCACGCCGCGCGCGTGGACGGCGCGGGCGAGTTCCGGATCTTCTTCAGGATCGTCCTGCCCCTGTGCAAGCCCGCGATGGCCACGCTCGGCCTGATCACCTTCCTCGGCGCGTGGAACAACTTCCTGTGGCCCGCGGTGGTCGCGCAGTCCGAGGACCTCTACACCCTCCCGGTCGCGCTCAACATCCTCAACTTCGCCGAAGGCACCCACTACAACCTGCTGGTCGCCGGATCGGTGATCGTCATCGCGCCGATCCTCATCCTCTTCGTCTTCCTGCAGCGCTTCTTCATCCAGGGAATCGCCACCTCCGGCATCAAGTAAGGAGCACCCGGAATGCTGCTCAACACCCTCATGGCGGGCCTGCTGGCCGCCACGCCCACCCACGTGACGAACCCCGACTTAACCCTCTACAAGTACGCCAAGGACACGTGGCGCTCCATGAACGCCATGGTCGAGCCCGCCACCGGCCTGCCGGCCGACAAGGTCACCGGCGACCTGCGCACCCGCGCCAAGGTCACCTCGCCCACCAACATCGCCACCTACGTCTGGAGCACGCTCACCGCCCGCGACCTCGGCCTCATCGGCTCCGGCGACGCCTCCAGGCGCGTGGCCAGGGTCCTGGACGCGCTGGAGAAGCTGGAGCGCAACACCCCCACCGGCCAGTTCTACAACTGGTACGACCCGGCCACGCTCAAGCTCGTGCGCGTGTGGCCCGACAGCGGCAACGCCATCCAGCTCTTCGCCTCCAGCGTCGACAACGGCTGGCTGGCCACCGCGCTCATGATGATCCCCAAGGCCATGCCGCAGCACGCGGGCAAGGCCGGCCGCCTGGCCCGCTCCATGAACTTCGCCTCCTACTACGACCCCGCCGCCCGCCCCGACGCCGGCACCGGCCTGCTGCGCGGCGGCTTCTCACCCGAGAAACCGGAAGGCTGCTCGGTCGAGAGCGACTACGCCGGCACCGGCACCGTCGTCTACTCCACCTGCCACCACTACGGCGCGCCCGCCGAGACCCGCATCGCCACCTACGTCGGCATCGCCCTCGGCCAGGTCCCGCGCGAGCACTACTTCGGCATCTACCGCACCTTCCCCGACAACGCCTGCGACTGGGCCTGGCAGGACCAGAAGCCGGTCGGCTCCTGGAAGGAGCACCTGGGCGTCAAGGTCTGGGAAGGCACGTACGGCTACCGCGGCATGCGCTACGTTCCCAACTGGGGCGGCTCGATGTTCGAGGAACTGATGCCCGACCTGGTGGTGCCCGAGTCGAAGTGGGCGCCGCGCAGCTGGGGCCGCAACCACCCGGTGTTCGTCCAGGCCCAGATCGAGCACGGCCTGCGCGAGGCCAAGTACGGCTACTGGGGCTTCTCGCCCTCCAACGACCCGCACGGCGGTTACCGCGAGTACGGCGTGGACCCGCTCGGCATGGACGCCACCGGTTACACCACCGACAGGGAACGCACCACCACCGACCCCGGCTACGAGGGCTGCCGCCCCGCCCAGCCGGAACCGGCCGCCTACGGTGACGGGGTCGTCACGCCGCATGCCGGCTTCCTGGCTCTGCCGTACGCGAAGAAGGCGGCCATGGAGAACCTGGCCGGGCTGAAGAAGAACTTCGACGCCTACGGGCCCGGCGGCTTCTACGACGCCGTCGCGGTCAGGTCGGGCGTGGTGTCGAAGTGGTACCTGGCGCTGGACCAGGGGATGGTCATGGCCGCCCTGGGCAACGTGCTGGCCCGCGACAACATGCGCCGCTACTTCGGCACGCCCGCCGTCGAGGCGAAGCTCCGTCCCATGATGGGGCTCGAAGAGTGGAACGTCATCCCGCTTGTCTCCCAGTAGAAGAGGAACGCATTCTCGATGAGTACGGCCGATGCCGCACGCCGTGACTGGCAGGAACGTATCTACCAGGCCTCGGGGGAGGTCACACCCGTCGGCGAGATCCCGCTGCCGGCCCCGGAGGGGCTGCGGGCGGAATCCGGCGCCGGGCACGTGACGCTGACCTGGGAGCCGGTACCGGGCGCCATCGGGTACCTGGTGCACCGGGACGGAGAGTCGGTCAAACAGCCCGACGTCGACGTGCCCGCCGTCCCGGAGTGCCGCTATGTCGACACCGGCCAGGGCCCGGCCGCCTACACGGTGGCGGCGATCGCCGCCATGGAGGTGACCGGCGCCTTCTCGGCGCCGGTGCGGGCGGCGCCGCTGTCCGGACCGGCCGCCGTCACGGTCGTGGTCGAGGCCGACCGTGTCACCCGCGCGCTGCCGCGCCCCTGGACCGCCATGATCGGCTCCGAGCACCTGTCCCACATGCTGTCCGAGGACACCACCGGCGGCCGTCCCATCGGGGCCGAGCTGACGGCGGCGCTGCGGACGATGCGGGAGGAGTTCGGCGTGGAGAGTGTCCGGGCCCACGCCATCCTCTGCGACGACCTGGGGGTGTACAAGGAGGCCGGGGGCACGGCGGTCTACGACTTCACGCTGGTCGACCGGGTCTACGACACGATCATGGAGTTCGGGCTGCGGCCGGTCGTGGAGCTCGGCTACATGCCGCGCGACCTGGCCCGTGACCCGTCCACGACGGTCTTCGGCTACGAGGCGATCATCTCACCGCCCAAGGACTTCGAGGCGTGGAGCGACCTGGTCAGGGCCCTGGTGGAGCACCTGGCCGAGCGCTACGGCATCCGGGAGCTCGTCGACCGCTGGTCCTTCGAGGTCTGGAACGAGGCCAACCTGGCCGTGTTCTGGTCCGGCACGCCGGAGGAGTACTTCCTGCTCTACGACGTGACGGCGGCGGCGGTGAAGAACGTCCACCCCGACCTGCGCGTCGGCGGGCCCTCCTCGGCCGCCAACGGCTGGGTCGAGGAACTGCTCGCGCACGTGGCCGAGTCCGGCGCCGCGCTCGACTTCGTCTCCACGCACACCTACGGCAACGCACCCCTCGACTGGCGGCCCGCCCTGGCCAGGCACGGCCGCGAGGACGTACCGATCTGGTGGACCGAGTGGGGCCCCACGCCGACGCACTTCCACGGCATCGGCGACGGCCCGTTCGGCGCGACGTTCCTGCTGCACGGCATGAAGGCGGCAGCGGGCCGGATCGAGGCGCTGTCGCACTGGGTGGCCTCCGACCACTTCGAGGAGCTGGGCCGTCCGCCGCGCCTGTTCCACGGCGGCTTCGGCCTGCTGACCGTCGGCAACCTGCGCAAGCCCCGCTACCACGCGCTCACCCTGGCCCACCGGCTGGGCGAGCAGGAGCTGGCCGCGCGCGCCGAGGGCGACGCCGGCGGCGTGGAGGTCTGGGCGGCCCGCCACGGCGACGGCAGGATCGGCGTCCTGATCTGGAACGGCACGCTCAACCAGGCCCAGGCCGACGGCGCCGCAGAGCTGGCCCGCACGGTCACGCTGTCGATCCCGGGACTGGCGGGCGAGCACCTCGTGACCCATCACCGCATCGACGAGCGCCACTCCAACATCAGGGCGGTGTGGCAGGCGATGGGCGGCGGCGACTGGCCCGCCGGCGGCCAGTGGGAGGAACTGGCCGCGGCCAACACCCTGGACGAGCTGACCCCGCCCGCCCGGGTGTCCGGCCCGCTGACGCTGGAGTTCGACCTGCCCATGCCCGGGGTGTCCTTCGTGGAGCTCACCCCGGCGTGATCTCGTCCTTCTCGTCGTGACCGCCGAAGCCCTTGCGCTGGGCGGACTGCACCTTCCCGGCGAACAGCGCCGCCCCCTGCGAGGCGAAGCGACTGTAGAGCGCGGCGGTCAGGACGGGTGAGGGCACGCCCTCCTCGATGGCGGCGATGCTCGTCCAGCGTCCCTCGCCCGAGTCCGACACGCGGCCGGCGAACCGCTCCAGGTCCGGGTCGGCGTGCAGCGCGGCGGCGGTCAGGTCGAGCAGCCACGAGCCGATCACGCTGCCGCGCCGCCACACCTCGGCCACCTCGGCCAGGTCGATCGTGTCGTACTGGTAGTACTGCGGGTCGCGCAGCGGCGCCGTCTCGGCGTCGGCCTCACGCACGTGCCGGCCCGCCCCCGCGCCGCCGAGCACGCTCAGCCCCTCGGCGTAGGCGGCCATGACGGCGTACTCGATGCCGTTGTGGACCATCTTCACGAAGTGTCCCGCTCCGGGTGGCCCGCAGTGCAGCCAGCCCTGCTCGGCCGCCGACGGCTCGCCCGTCCGTCCCGGGGTACGACCCGCCGCGTCCACCCCCGGTGCCAGCGCGACGAGCACCGGCTCGACCAGCTTCACCGCCTCGTCGTCGCCGCCGACCATCAGGCAGTAGCCGCGGTCCAGGCCCCAGACGCCGCCGCTGGTGCCCACGTCCACGTAGTGGATGCCCCGCGCCCCGGCCGCCCGCGCGCGGTCCACGTCGTCGCGGTAGTAGGAGTTGCCGCCGTCGATGACGACGTCGCCCGGCTCCAGCAGGCCGAACAGCGTCTTCGTCGCCTGGCCGGTGACGGCGGCGGGCAGCATCAGCCAGACGACTCTGGGGGACGGCAGCGCGCGTACCAGATCCTCGATCGAGGCGCTTCCCTGGGCGCCCTCGGCGGCCAGGGACTGGACGGCGGCGGGGGCGCGGTCGAACACCACGCACTCGTGGCCGGCGCGCATGATCCGGCGCGTCATGTTCGCGCCCATCCGGCCCAGGCCCACCATTGCGATCTTCATGCCCGTCACCCTCCCCGCGGGCGGGTAATGGCATGTCCGTGCATGTCCCTTAAGGTGATTGACCCCAGCCCGCCGCGACGGAGCGGTGGCAGCGCTCCCGCTCGTCACCCGCGCTGACGAACAGCGCGGTCAGCAGGGGTACGGCGTGGCCCAGCGCCTCCGGCGGCAGCGGCCCGGTGGCGACCAGCGAGGTCAGCCCGTGGCCGATGACCCAGCAGCGCGTGGCCAGCTCCAGGGGGTCGGTGCCGGGCCGGAAGCGCCCCTCCGCCGTGGCCCGCCCGGCCGCGCTGACGAGCATGTGGAGGGAGGCGTCGGCCGCGGCGGCGTCCTCCAGCTCGAAACCGGCGTCGAACATGACCCGGTAGAGATCGGGGTCGCCGAGCGCGGCCGCGGTGTAGGCGGCGCCGAGCGCGGCCAGGTCGCGGACCGGGTCGTCGGTCAGCACGACCGCCGACAGCCGGGCGGCCAGCCGGGTGAACCCCTCCTGCCGCGTCGCCGACCACAGGCCGTCCATGCCGCCGAAATGCGTGTAGACGGCCATGGTGGAGACGCCGGTGCCCTCGACGAGGGAGCGGAGCGTGACCGGCTGCCGGGTCCGCAGCATGTGCGCCGCCCGGTCGATCAGGAGCGAGCGGACCGCCGGGTCCTTCATCCTTGGCATGCCGTCTAGCATACATAGCATAGCTATGTTATGTTACGGGGCATGGCCGTTACCTTGCACAACCCCGACGGGCTGCCCAAGCCCGATGTCTACCGCCAGCTCTCCGTCGCGACCGGCTCGCGGCTCGTCTTCCTCGCCGGGCAGGTCGCCCGCGACGCCGACGGCTCCAAGGTGGGGGAGGGCGACCTCGCCGCCCAGGTCGAGCAGTCCTACCTCAACATCGCCACCGCGCTCGCCGGCGTCGGCGGCAGCTTCGACGACGTCGCCAAGCTCACCGTCTACGTCGTGGACTGGACGCCGGACAAACTGCCGCTGCTGGGCGAGGGCGTCGCGCGGGCCGCGGCGAAGCTGGGCGTCGACCCGGTCAAGCCGATCACGCTGCTGGGCGTGGCGGCGCTCGGCGAGCCCGACCTGCTGGTCGAGGTCGAGGCCACCGCCGTACTTCCCTAGGTGCCGGCGGGCAGGCGCAGGACGCCGCCCTGGTCCCTGATGTTCTCCACCACGCGCATGTCGCCGACCGGGTTGCCCTGCGGGTCCACCGTCATCGCCACGGCCCGGTCGCCCTGGCACTTGGCCTGCTGGGTCTCGCAGAACAGCACGTACCCCATGAGCCGGTCCACGCGCCCCGGCCGCAGGCGCCACACCCCGACCACGCCGCCGACCATCGCGCCGGGACGGTTGGCGGCCAGCCACTCGGTCGCGCCGGCCCGTGCCCGCTTCTCGAACTCCTGCCGCTGGTCGAAGGGCCGTACGATCCGCGCGGACGGCTCGTTGGCCGGCGAGTAGGAGGCGACCAGATAGGGCTCCCCGGACAGCGCCGCGAGCACCTTCGTCTCGGTCATCCGCAGAAACGTCGGCAGCCCCTCCCCGCCACGAGGGCGCTTGGCGGCGACGGCGGGAGTGGCGAAGTTCACCGCGAGCGCCCTGCCCGTGCCCAGGCACCCGCGTACCGTGCCGAGGAACGACGCGATGGTCGCGTTCGTGGGCGCCGCCTCGATCCAGACCTCCGACAGCGGCGCGTTGGCGGCGATGATGGGGTGCCCGCAACTCTGGAACCCCGCCGCCAGCCGCCGCCAGTTCTCCCCGAGCTCCTCGCCCTTCCGCACCGCCGCCGCGAGCTGGCTCTCACACGGCTTGCGGTCGCAGGTGTCCTGCTCCGCGTCGATCCTCAGGCGTACGACGGCGTCGGGGTCGCCGGCCAGCGCGAACATGATCTCCGACCCGTTGGTCTCGGGGAACAGGTTGCGCGCCCCGACCACCTTCAGCCGGCCGGGGTAGAGCTTGCCCGCCAGTTCCTCGGCACGGCTCCGGTCGTCGCCGGTGCCCAGCGAGCACCCGCCGGCCAGCACGACCATCCCCAGCAGGCCGGCCGCCCACCGCCGCCGCCGTCTAGAACGCTCCATGACAGATCACCTTAATCCCCACCGGGCGACCTGGGACAGAGGTCCAAGGCTCACGGTGTGCATGGAGATCCCCACTACGGCCGTCCTAGGACGGATGCCGTTACCATGGCCGCATGCCGCCGACCAACCCCGGCCGCCGCAGGGCCCTGACCGACGCCGCCATCGAACTCCTCGCCGAGTCCGGGGCGCACGGACTGACCCACCGCGCGGTCGAGCAGGCCGCCGGGCTGCCCCAGGGGACCGCCTCGAACTACTTCCGCACCAGAGAGGCGCTGCTGCTGGCCGTGGCGGAGCGCGTCAGCGAACTGCACCTCGCCGACATGGCCGAGGCCATGCGGCCGGCCGAAGCCGCCGCCGACGGCATCGGGCAGACCGTCGATCTGCTGGCGGAGTCGTTGTTCGGGGCCGCGACCGTGCTCCGTACCCGCTATCTGGCGATCTTCGAACTCCAGCTGGAGGCCGTCCGCCGCCCGGCCATGGCCCCGGCGCTGGCCGGATTGCAGGACACCGCCCTGCGCCTGACCGCCGGCCACCACGCCGACCTCGCCCTGCCCATCCCACGGGACAGGGTCGCGACACTGATCACGCTGTACGCGGGCGCACTGTTCACCCTGGTCACGGCTCCGCCGGAGTCGATCACCAGGGAAGGCGTCCACGAGGTCGCCCAGGCCATCGTCCAAGGCTCCCTGCCCAGCGCACCGGCCCACGGTACCCCTTGGCACGCATGAAGCGCTCCAACCTGCCCGCATGTGCTGCGGGTGACGGTGGTCGGCACGGCGGTAGTCCAGCCCGCACGCGAGCGTGTGCGGCGCCAGGGCGAGGGCCGTGAGGGCTGCGGGCCAACGGAAGCGGCGGGGTGGTGGTGGCACGCAAGGCGCATTGCCAGCCGCCCCGGCTGTCGTGCGCGTGGTGACCGGGGACGCGTGCCCGGGGGAGGGGTCGGGCGGTGGTGGTCGCGCCCGCCCAAGGCGGTTTGCCCGCCCGGCCGTTGTGTGCGCGGTGTCCGGGGGAGGGCGCGGGCGGTGGTGCGTAAGGCAGCGAGGAGGGCGCGGCGGGGCGCGGCTGGGTGGCGCCGTGGCGGACAGGGCGCTTGGGGTGCGGGTGGCGGGGTTAGAGGTAGGCGCGGGTGGCGGTGATGAGGTCGGGGGTGGCGTCGCGGGTGTCGACGTAGAGGGCGGTGTCGGGGGTGCGTTCGCGGATGTCGCGCTCCCTGATGGCGAAGACGGCCGGGGCGGCGGCGCCGGTGCCGTAGCGGGAGGCGATGGCCGCCGTGGCGGCTCGCCGTACGTCGGCGACGACCTGGCGGGTCTCGTGCCCGGTGCCCGAGGCGGCCGCGTACCCGAGCATCGCCGCGAAGCGGAGTTCGGTTTCCGAGGCGGGGCGCTGCTGGGGCAGGACGGGGCGGTCCAGCCAGAAGACCTTCCCGGCGAGGAAGGCGTCGTAGGGCAACTCGCGCGCCGTCTCCGTCAGGAGCGCGCCGAACTCGGCCAGGTCGGCGTCCGGCGGCAGGTCCGTCGTGACGAGCAGCGGCACGATCAGCGAATCGAGCATGGCAGGCACCCTTTCGTGAGGTCGCTCATCGTAGGGGGCGGCACTGACATTCTCACGCCGGGCGGGGCGGTGTTGGCAGCGGTTTGGTCCAGGTGAGGGAGTACCGCCACAGCAGGTGCCGTCGCCACCGCGCCCCGGGCAGCAGGGTCAGGGCTTCGCGGCGGACGGCGGACCAGGCCATCGTGGGCGCGGCGACGGGAGTGTTCTGCTCGGCAACGCCGTGGACGCGGGAGACGATCTGGTGCTTGACCACGCTCATCCCGTCGATCACCCAGTCGAGGAGAGTGGCGTTGGCGGCGATGCCGATGACGACGAGCCGGCCGCCGGGGCGCAGCAGGCGCGCCATCCTGGTCAGGGCGGGTGCGAAGTCCATGTGGTGGATGGTGGTGACCGTGGTGACGAAGTCGTAGGACGACTCGGGCAGGTCACTGGCCAGGAAGTCGGCCTGGAGGTAGTCGGGGCGGCCTCCGGCGGACCGGGCCTCGGCGATCATCTCGGGGGAGACGTCCACGCCGGTGACCTGCCGGGCCAGGGCGGACAGTTTGCGGGCCAGCAGCCCGTCTCCGCAGCCCACGTCCAGCGCCCGTTCGCAGCCGGCCGGCACGTTCGCCAGGACGAAAGGGTGGAAGGCGATGTTGTGGTTCCACATCGGCGTCACTCTAGACGTAAAGGGAGTTCCATTCGTCCACGATGGCCGAGTGGACGACGGAGTCGCGCCAGCCGTCGGGCGCCAGCACGTGGTGCCGGATCCGGCCCTCCTCGATCATCCCCGCCGTGAGCATGGCCAGCTGGGCCGGGATGTTGGCCGGTGCGCGCGCGCCCCAGATCCGGTGCAGGCCCAGCGACCGGAAGCCGAAACCTAACAGGAGCCTGATCAGGTCGGTCCCGATCCCGCGCCCCCACTGGTCGGGCCGCAGGCCGAGGCCGATCTCCGCGCTGTGCGGGTGGTCGGCCTCGACGTGCAGGCGGGCGACGCCGATCACGCCGTGATGGTCGGGATCGGTGACGGCCAGGAGGTAGAGGCGCCGGGGTTCGGCCGCTGCGGCGGCCATCGCTTCCTCGACGATCCCGGCGACCTCGTCGAGGGATCGTGGATTGAACGGCAGATGCTCGGTGGCCGCGCGGTTGCCGTAGATGGCGTGCAGGGCGTCGATGTCGGCAGGCGTGACGTCCCGCAGCCCGAGACGCTCGCCGACGACGTTGACGCAGTGCATGCGCTGACGGTAACGCCCACATAGTGATCTTTACAAGTGTTGTCAAGTCGCTAGTTGACTACCGTAAGCTCGCGCGACAAGTTCGGCGATCGCGCCGTGCGCGCCCAGGAGGTCGGCGTGGCCGGCGCCGATCTCTGTGGCGGCCTGTTCGACCAGGCCGGAGGGTGCGTCGATGGCGCACGGGGCGATGGCGAGGCGTTCGGCGCCGGCCGCCCGCAGGCGCTGTGCGGCCACGGCCACGCCGGGCGCGCTGTCGAGCGAGGCGGCCACCACCGGCATCGTCAGGCGGGAGGCCAGCAGCACGGCGGTGGGCTGGGCGGCCGCGACGGCCTGCTCGCCGCCGAGCGTGCCGAGGATGACGGCGTCGACGGGGCTGCCGACGTTCAGCAGGCGCACGCGGTCGGCTCTGGCCAGGCCGCGCTCGGCGAGGCGGATGTGCAGGGCCTCGGCGAGCAGCGGGTGCGGGCCGAGCGCCTGGGTGACGGCCGCCTCGGCGCCGCTGGCCGCCACGGCCTTGCCGATCTCGCCGAGGACTGCGGGGTCGTCCCAGGTCAGCAGGGGTACGACGACGCTCGCCCGGCTGTCGGTCAAAGCCTGGGAGAGCTCGGTGACGGCGGTGAGGCGTACCTCGATCTGCGGGTTGTCGACTCTCACCACGGCCGCGATGTCGGCGGCGGGTCCGTCGGTGCCGCCGGGACAGGCGAGCACGAGCACGGGGGCGTCCGGGGGTAGCGACGCGGGGACCGGACGACGGTGCCGGCCGCCACCGGGCCGGGGGGAACGTTCACGTACAGGCAGGCTCACAGGCGCGCATTTTATGCGGATTCGCCGATTGATGTAACGAAACCGGGCTGCGATTCGATCACGAGGCACCTGTGATCGAGATCACATCGTGACGTCCGCGAATGTTGACGGATGGTGACGAGGCAGAGCAGGGTGAAGCAACTAGAAACGCGTTCTAGAGCGACAGTTCAACCCCGGAGGACTTGGGATGAAGCCGTTCTATGTCCGCGAACTGCACGTGTATCCGGTGGGCGCCAACCGCATCCGCCTGCTGGCCATCGCCGTGCTCGCCTCGCTGGTCGCCAACTTCGAGACCACGATCGCCACCATCCTTCCCCTGCTGCGCCAGGACCTCGGCATGACGCTGGAGGTCTACGGGCTCATCGCGGCCGCCTCGGTGCTCGTGGGCGGCCTGTCGGCCGGATTCGGCGGCATCCTGTCGGACCGGTGGGGGCGCGTCACGATCCTCGTGCCCACCCTGACCGTCACCGCCGCCTGCAACTTCCTGCTGGCGACCGTCGAGACGACCACGGGACTGTTCGTGGTCAGGTGCCTGATGCTCTTCATCGAGGGCGCGGGGATCACCATCACCGCCTCGCTCGTGCGCGACTTCTCGCCGCGGCTGGGGCGGGCGCAGGCGTTCGGGTTCTGGACGTGGGGACCGGTCGGCGCCGCCTTCCTGGCCTCGCTGATCGCCAGCGTGACCCTGCCGATGTTCGGCAACGCCTGGCAGTCGCAGGCGATCATCATGGGCGTCGTCTCGCTGCTGCTGTGCGCGGTGATCATCTGGCAGATCGCCGAGCCGTCGGCGGCCCTGCGCGCCCAGGTGATGCGGGCCGAGTCGGCGGTCCGCGTCGAGGAGAAGATCGATCCCGGCCGGGTACGCGAGCTGTTCCGCCATCCGCACCTGTGGGCCCACGTGCTCGGCAACACCGCCTGGCAGGTGCTGTACTGGACCTTCGCGATCTTCGGCCCGACCATCCTCAACGAGGCCTTCGGGATGGAGACCGCCGCCGCCAACGGCGTCGTGGCCATCGGCATCCTCCTCAACGCCCTGGCCGTGATCGTGGTCGGCCGCTTCTCCGACAGGCTGCAGACGCGCAAGCCGTTCACCGCCGTGGGGACGGTCCTGACGATCGCCGCGCTCGGCTACTACGTCAGCCTGATCGGCTCCCCTGCCTCCGCCACCCGGATCACCGTCGTCTACGCGCTGATGTTCCTGTTCATGGGCGTCGCGTACGTGCCCTGGATGGCCAACTTCTCCGAGGACGCCGAAGATGTGGAGTCGCGGCTGCAGGGCGCGGCGCTGGGCATCTGGGGCATGGTCGTCCGGGTCATGATCGTGGTGCTGCTGATCGTCTCGCCGCAGGTCGTGGCCGGGGGCGGCTGGCGGGCATGGTTGCTGGTCGGCCTGGCCGGTCAGGTGATCTTCCTGGTGTCGATGGTCGCGTTCAAGGGCGGCTGGCGTCCCGCGCGCCACAACGCGAAGACCGCCGCCTGATCCTGAACGCCGGGCGGCGTTGGCAGCCGCCGCCCGGCGCCCCTTCCGCGGTGGCTCAGGCCCGCTGGGCGATCCGTTCGTCCTGGTCATGGGCGGACGGCGCGATGGCCAGGCCGAACGCGGTGATCGCCAGCGCGATGACCACGTAGATCGACACGGCCAGCGTCGACTTGTAGGTGTCGAAGAGCTTCAGCGCGACGATCGGGGCCAGGGCGCCGCCGACGATCCCGGCCACCTGGTAGCCCATGGAGGCGCCGCTGTAGCGCAGCCGCGTGCTGAAGAGCTCGGCGATGAAGGCGGCCTGCGGGCCGTACATGGCGGCGTGGGTGATCAGGGCGACGACGGCGGCGAGCGCGATCAGCGGGAACGACCGGGTCTCCAGCAGCGGGAAGAAGGCGAACACCCAGACGGCGGCGGCCACGACGCCGGCCAGGTACACGGTACGGCGGCCGACGCGGTCCGACAGGGCGCCGAACGCCGGGATGAGGAACAACTGCAGCGCCGAGCCGATCAGCACCGCGTTGAGGCCGACCGAGCGGTCCATGCCCAGCGTGGTGGTGATGTAGACGAGGATGTAGGCGGTGAAGGTGTAGAAGGCCACGTCCACGCCGATCCGGGCGGTGAAGGCGGACAGCAGCGCCCTCGGGTGCGTGCGGATGACCTCCAGGAGCGGCATCTTGGCCTTGGCGCCCTTGGTGTCGATCTCGGCGAACTGCGGGGATTCGGAGATGCGGCGCCGTACCCAGAAGCCGACCAGCACCAGGACCCCCGACAGCAGGAACGGCACCCGCC
The DNA here is from genome assembly GCF_042740095.1 of Nonomuraea sp. NPDC059023. Lineage (NCBI taxonomy): Bacteria > Bacillati > Actinomycetota > Actinomycetes > Streptosporangiales > Streptosporangiaceae > Nonomuraea > Nonomuraea sp. NPDC059023. The sequence continues at coordinate 347,503 of NZ_JBHYIO010000004.1, forward strand.
ACCCCCACGACAGGAAAGCCTCGTTGGTCAGCGTCAGGGACAGGACGGTCAGCAGGGCGGTGGCCAGGACGTAACCGGCGGGCACGCCCACCTGTGGCCAGCTGGCGTTGAAGCCGCGGCGGCGCTGGTCGCCGTGTTCCATGGTCATGATGACGGCGCCGCCCCACTCGCCGCCCAGCCCGAGGCCCTGGATGAAGCGGAGGGTGACCAGCAGGACCGGGGCCAGGATGCCGACGCTGTCGAAGCTGGGCAGTATGCCGATGAGGAACGTGGCGACGCCCATCATGAGGAGGGTGACGACGAGGACGGTCTTGCGTCCCACGCGGTCGCCGAAGTGGCCGAAGACGACGCCGCCGAGCGGCCGGGCGACGAACGCGACGGCGTTGGAGGCCAGCGCCGCGAGCGTGGCGTTGAACGGGTCGAGCGTCGGGAAGAACAGCTTGCCGAAGACCAGCGTCGCCGCCGTCGTGTAGAGGAAGAAGTCGTACCACTCCAGCGACGTGCCGACCAGGCTGGCGAGGATCACCCGCCGCGTCTGTTGGGGGGAGCCAGACATCGCATCGCCTTTCGTAGGTTTATCTCTCAACGTAAGGATCGTTGAACAATTCGACAAGAGGTTTGTGGGGTGATTGTCTGTTACATGTGGATGACGCGGTTGCGGATCTCGAGCGCGAGCGGTCCAGGCTCGGGCGTACCAGCACGGCGGAGCGGGTGGCCGACATCCTGCGCGACCGCATCATCGAGGGGTTCTTCGAGCCGGGGCAGCGGCTGTCGGAGGAGTCCATCTCCGAGGCGCTCGGCGTCTCGCGCAACACGCTGCGCGAGTCCTTCCGGCTGCTCGGGCACGAGCGGCTGCTGGACCACCGGCTCAACCGCGGCGTCTTCGTCCGCGTGCTGTCGGCCGAGGACGTGGCCGACCTCTACCGCGTCCGCCGCGTGCTCCAGGACGCGGCGGTGCGCCGGCGCCCCACGGGGGCGGCGCTGGCGGTGATCAGGGAGGCGGTCGCCGACGCCGAAAGGTCGGCCGCGGCCGACGACTGGCGCGGCGTCGGCACCGCCAACATCCGCTTCCACCAGGCGCTGGTCGCCATGAACGGCAGCCCCAGGCTCGATGAGACCATGCGGCAGCTCCTGGCCGAGCTGCGGCTGGTCTTCCACGTGATGAAGAACCCGCGTACCTTCCACGAGCCTTTTGTCGTGCTCAACCGCAAGCTGCTCGAGCACATCGAGGCGGGACGCACGGACGAGGCGGCCGCCTTCCTGGCCGACTATCTGGACCACGCCGAGCGGCTGCTCGTCCACGCCTACGACCCCAGCCGATAGCGTGCGGTCATGGAGCGGACCTTCACCCTCGACGAGGCGCGCGCGATGCTGCCCGGAATCCTCGAAGAGGCGGAGCGGCTGGTCGCCGCCCGCGCCGACCTCGCCGAGATCGCCTTCGACCGCCAGCAGGAAGGCGTCTCCCCGCTGGGCGGCCTGGCCGAGCTGAAGGCCCTGGAGGCGCGGATCGAGGAGATCATCAGCGGCTGGCACGAGCGCGGGCTGCAGGTGAAGGGGATCGCGCCGGTGCTGCTCGACTTCCCCTCGGTGATCGGCGGGCGGCCGGTGGGCCTGTGCTGGATCGAGGGCGAGATCGAGCTGGGCTGGTACCACCGCGACGAACTCGGCTTCGCCGGGCGGCGGCCCCTCCAGCGCGAATAGTGGCCGAGCTGTGACCAACCGTCCTCCTTCCGCATGGGTCCAACCCTGTGAGTGAAGGGAGGACGAGGATGAGACACAGCTCAGCGGCCGCCACGGCCCTCGCCGCGGTGTTCGCCGCCGGATGGGCCGCGACGCCCGCCGCCGCGCACGCCGGGGCGGCGCCCGAGGCGAGGGCCGCATGGATCAAGTCCTGCACGGACAAGCAGGACGTCTCCTACCCGTGCGGGCAGTGGCGGCTGATCATGCGCGACGGCCGCACGGTCACCGTGCCCGGCGCCGCGGCCGCGGCCACCGACGGAAAGGGCGTCCCGCAGTACCAGGAGGCGCCGTTCGCCGTCAGCGGTGACGGCCGCTGGATCGCCTACCTGCGCGCGAGCGACCACCGCCTGGTGGTACGGCGGGCCGCCGGCGGCCGGGTCACCGCGCTGCCGACGTCCCTGACCCCGAAGGCGTCGGGAACCATGGACCTCACGCTGCGCCTGTCGCCACGCGGCGACCGGATCGCGATCGACCACACCGACGGCAACAAGCCCGGCAAGATCGTCACCGTCAGGACGGGAGCGACGGTGAACCTTCCGGCGGACGACGTTCCGCAGGCCTTCAGCTCCGACGGGGACGAGCTGCTGGCCACGCGCAACCTCACCGACAACACCACCGCGCTGGTCGTGCACCACACCGACGGCCGGCCGCCGCTGCGGCGCACGCCGCCGCAGGTCATCGGCGCGGCCGGCGTGTACGCCCTGGCCGCCGACGGCAGGAACCTCGCCGCCCTCATCCCGGGCGACTACGACGGGGTCAAGCCGCCCAAGCTGCGCGAGTACGACCTGACCAGCGGCGAGATGGGCCCGTCGCTGAAACTGGCGGCGCCCAAGGGCCATGTGCCCGCGGTCGCCTCCTACGACCGCGACGGCGGCCTCGGCGTGCTGTTCTACCAGGGGGAGAGCGGCACGGGGCACGCGTGGTCGGCCGGTGTGGACACCTCGGCGGGCACGCTCACCAAGCGTGACCGCTACACGATCAGCGCGGCCAGGTACGCCGCGCGGCTGGCGGGGGAGTGAAGGCCATGAAGATCAGGTTCACCGCCGCGCTGGCCGCGGGCGCCCTCGCCCTGAGCCTGTCACCGGCCGCCCCCGCGCAGGCGGGGCCGCACGATCACGACGCCGTCCGCTACGCCTCGCTGAAGGGCTGCGCCGACAAGAAGGACGAGCGGCGCCCGTGCGGACCCTGGCGGCTGGTCACGCACGACGGCAGGCAGCGGCCGTTGCGCGACGCGCAGACCGTGGCCAGGCACGCCGACGGCACCTCCTCGGGCTACCAGGTGGCGCCGATCGCGGTCAGCGGCGACGGCAGCCGCGTCGCCTACTTCACCAAGCGCGGACGCCTGGCCGTCCGCACGATCGGCGGCGGGGTGAAGCTGCTGGCCGCCGACGCGCTGCCGCGGGTCGCCCAGTACGACGTGACGCTCCTGCTCTCCGACGACGGCGCCAAGCTGGCCGCGGCGATCACCGGGAAGAAGACGCGGATCTTCGACACCGCGAGCGGCACGCAGCTCGGCTCGGCGGGCAGGAACGAGGCGGTCTCCGGCTTCAGCGGCGACGCCGACGAGCTGCTCACCTCCGCCGAGGGCGAGGAGCCCGTGACCGACCTGGCCGTCTACCGCGACAGCGGCGAGCAGGTACGCCGGGTGACCCCGCCGCAGGTCGTCGCCTACAACGGCCCCTACGCCCTGGCCGCCGACGGCGCGACGATCGCCAACGTGATCCAGGGCAGGAAGCCCGCGCTGGTCCTGTACGACAGCGCGGTGGACCAGGTCACCGCGAAGATCCGGCTCACGCTGCCGAAGGGCGAGGTGCTGAAGGCCGACTGGACGGGCGAGAACCAGGTGACGCTCCACCTGGCGGACGCGCCGGAGAGCGGGCCGACGAAGATGACGGTCGTGCGGGTCGAGGTGCCTTCCGGCAAGGTCACGGTCAGGGACCGCTACAGCGTCCTGGCCGACTCCTACGTCTTCGCCGCCTGCGGGGGCTGACACCGTACCCTGCAGGGATGGAGGTGCATTCGACCAGGGCGATGGCGGCGCGGGCGGTGGCGTTGTGCGAGGCCCTGCTGTGGGAGGAGCCGACGCCCGGGTCGATCGCCGGCGTCCTGCGGGCCCACGGGGAGCCGGGCCCGCTGGAGCTGACGCCGGACGACGTGCGCGCGATGCGCGCGGCGGCCGGGCGCCTCATGGAGCTGTTCGCCGCCCCGTCGGTCGGCGAGGCGGCGGGGCTGCTCAACGGGCTGCTGGCCGGCACCGCCTGCCCGCCGCGCCTGACCGACCACGGCGGCACGACGACCTGGCACCTGCACGTGGACCGCGACGACGACGCGCCGTGGGCGGAGTGGTTCCTGGCCTCCTCGGCGATGTCGATGGCGGTGCTGCTGGCCGATCATCAGCGGGTTCCCGCGGGGCTGTGCGCCTCGGCGAGCTGCGGGCGGCCGTTCCTGGACACCTCGGGCGGCAGCCCCAGGCGCTACTGCTCGCCGCGCTGCGCCACCAGGGAGCGGGTGGCCGCCCACCGCGCCGCCACCCGGGGCATGTAACGTCTCTTGCATGTTATGGCGTTACATGCTCGGGGCGGCCTCGGCGCGTACCGGCGACGACATGTCCGGGCCCGCGCTGCTCGTGCTCGGATTGGCCGTCAGCGGGTCGCCCGCGGTCGCGGGATGGCTGCTCGCGGGGCTGACGGTCTCGGCCTCGGTCGGCGGGCCGCTGCTCGGCGTGCTGCTCGACCGCGCGCGGTGGCCGGGACGGCTGCTGGCCTGGTGCCTGACGGGGTATGCGGCCGGGCTCCTGGTGATCCTCGCCCTCCTCGGCCGGGTGCCCGACGGGCTGGTGATCGGCCTCGCGGTGCTGACCGGGCTGCTCGGGCCCGCGCTGAGCGGCGGATGGACGGCGCAGCTGCCCCTGGCCGTGCCCGCGGGCTCGCTCCCGCGCGCCAACGCGCTCGACTCGATCTCCTACAACGTCGCAGCCCTGCTCGGGCCCGCGCTCGCCGGGCTCATGGCGGCCTTCGGCGGCGGCTCCACGCCGGTGATCGCCGCCTGCGTCCTCATCGCCGCGTCCCTGCCCGTCGCCCTGTCGCTCCCGCCGCGCGAGCGCGTGGAGACGACGACCTCGGTCGCCGCCGAACTCCTGGCCGGCGCGCGGGCGATCACCGGCAACCCGTCGCTGCGCCGCGCCACCGTGACCTCGATGATCTCCTTGGCCGGAGTCGCGATGCTGGTCGTGTGCACGCCGCTGCTGGGCGAGCGGCTCGTGGGCAGCGCCGGGTTCGGGGCGCTGCTCCTGGCCGTGACCGCCGCCACCGCCCTCGGCGCCAACGCGGTGCTGGCCCACCGCGCCCCCGCCGCCGGGAAGTGGTGGCCCGACGGCGTGCTCGTCGCCGCCACCGCCGTCGTCGGGGCGGGCATCGCCGTCGCGGCGCTCGCCGACTCCTTCGCGCTCGCCGTCGTGGCCGCCGCGATCGCGGGCGTGGGCGAGGGGCCACAGCTCACCGCCCTTTTCGCGGTACGGCACCGCGACGCCCCCGCCCGGCTGAGGAGTCAGATCTTCACCACCGGCGCCAGCCTGAAGATCACCTCGTTCGCCGCCGGGTCGGCGGTGGCCGGGCCGCTGGCCGTACACTCCGTGCCCCTCGCCCTCGCGGCCGGCGCGGCGCTGCAGGCGGCGGCGGTCGTGGCCTACGCGGCGATGTCGCTCAGCGCACCCCGCGCGGACGGAACTGGACGCTGATCCGCGGCCCGCACGGCCGCGCGGTCTTCGGCACGGCGTGCTCCCAGGTGCGCTGGCAGCTGCCGCCCATCACGATGAGGTCGCCGTGGCCCAGTTCGCGACGGACCGACGGGCCGCCGCCCCGGGGGCGGAGCAGCAGGCTGCGCGGCGTGCCGAGCGAGACGATGGCGACCATCGTGTCCTCGGCGGAACCCCGGCCGATGGTGTCGCCGTGCCAGGCGACGCTGTCACGGCCGTCGCGGTAGAGGCACAGGCCCGCGGTGCGGAACGGCTCGCCCAGCTCCTCGGCGTAGTGGGCGTCGAGCGCGGCTTTGGCCTCGGTCAGGACCGGGTCGGGCAGGGGCTCGGCCTCGCCGTAGAACTTCTGCAGGCGGGGCACGTCCACCACCCGGTCGTACATGACCCGGCGCTCGGCCTGCCACGGCACCTCGCGCAGCAGCCGGTCGAACAGCGCGTCGGCGCCGCCGAGCCAGCCGGGCAGCACGTCGATCCAGGCGTCCCGGGACAGCCGGGTGCGCACCGGCGCGAGCGGGCCGGGGCCCGGCTCCTCGTCCACGTCGAGCAGCGAGCCTTGGTAGAGCACATTCATGTGTTCGAGTGTACGTGATCGCCTGAACACACATTCGAAACTCGCTAGGCTCTCCTCATCCCCGACGCCGTGTGCGACGCTGAGAGGTGGCGTCGCCCTCAGTTCCCTCCGCACCGTGAGGCGGCGGGCCGACCATCATCCACACGAAGGAGCACGCCATGCTCACCACGAAGAACCTTTCCGGCACCCCGGTCTGGCTCGACCTCGGGAGCCCCGACCTCCCCGCGACCGTGGCCTTCTACACCGGGCTGTTCGGGTGGAGCCACCACACCATGCCGGGCGGCGGCGACTACGGGTCGTTCCAGCAGGACGGCAAGACCGTCGCGGCGGTGGGCAGGCTCACGGAGGAGGGGGCCAGCCCCGCCTGGATCCTCTACTTCCGCAGCACCGACGCCGAGGCCACCGCGAAGGCCGTCGAGCAGGCCGGGGGCACGATCCGCATGGCGCCGTCCGAGGTCGGGCCGGAGGGCCGCATCGCGCAGTTCAGCGACCCGGCGGGGGCGGAGTTCGCGATCTGGGAGCCGGGGCAGCTCAAGGGGCTGGAGCTGGTGACCGTGCCGGGCTCGCTGTGCTGGGCCGAGCTCTACACGCCGGACGCCGGCGGCGGGCAGGGGTTCTACCGGTCGGTGTTCGACTGGAGCTTCGAGGACATGCCGATGGGCGAGCTGACCTACACCGTCGTCACCCCGCCCGGCGGCGGCGCCGACGACAGCATGGCCGGGCTCGTGCCCATGCCGGGCGTCGCGCCGCACTGGCTGCCGTACATCGAGGTGGGCGACTGCGACGCGGCCGTGGCCAAGGCGCGGGAACTGGGCGGCGCGGTGGCGGTGGCCGCCGAGTCGGTCGAAGGAGTGGGCCGCTTCGCCACCCTGACCGACCCCCACGGCGTCCGCTTCGCCGTCATGACCAGCTCCGGCTGACCGGGTCCGCCCCCCTGCCCTGTCCTGGCGGCTGGGCAGGGGGCCGGTGACGCACCCGGGTGGTCAGCGGCGGCTGAGGGCCAGGCGGGCCACCCTGCCCTGCTCGCCCGCCGCCCAGCAGCTCAGGTCGGGCGTGCACGACACGGTGTCGAACGAGCCCGTGTCGAACGTGTGCCACGTCCGGCCGCCGGTGAAGGAGATGTCGCTGCCGCTCGGGCCGACGGCGATCGCGGCCAGCGGGAGCAGCGCCACGCCCGAGCGGTAGGCAGGCGGCGGCACCCGAGAGGGCCGCCAGGTGGCGCCGCCGTCGGCGGAGTAGGCGCCGGCCGAGGGGGAGGCCTGGCCGGGCCGGTAGTCGCCGCCGACCGCGATGCCCTGGTGCCGGCCGCGGAAGGCGAGGGCGAACACCCCGCGGGCGGGGTCTCCGGCGGGGATGGGAGTGTCGGCCACGGTCCAGGTGCGGCCCCGGTCGCGGGAATGGAACACGCGCGACCGCTCGGCGCCGCCACTGGCCAGCCACGCGTCCCGGCCGCCCGACGTCACCAGGCACTGCCCGCCGGCCGCGAACCCGGCCTCGCCGGGCAACGCGGCCGGCATCCCGGCGGCGGGCAGGACCGCCCAGCTCCGCCCGCCGTCCGACGTCGACAGGATCCGGAACCTGCCGTCCACCGGGTCGCTCATCGCCAGCCCGTGGCGGCGGTCGAAGAAGGCCATGCAGTCGTAGAAGGCGCGCGGCTCGTCGTTGCGGAAGGTCTCCGTCCAGGTACGGCCCGCGTCGTCGGTCCGGTACACCCGCGAGTCGGTCCCCTCGCCGATGGACAGCGCCACGGCGGTGTCGGGCCCGAACGCCTCGATGTCGCGGAACTGCAGCGCGCCCGCACCGGGCGGGGAGACGTTCCGCCAGGTACGCCCGGCGTCGGCCGTCCTGAGCACGGTACCTTCGCTGCCCGAGGCCCACACGACGTCACGGCTCACCGGAGCCAGTCCGCGCAGGCGGGCGGTGACGCCGGTCTGCTTGAGGTCCCAGCGGAGGAGGTCGCCTCCGGTGAGGCCGCCGAGGTCAGGGGTGTCGGCCTGGGCGGGCAGGGGGGTGATCAGCGCACAGGCCGCGGCGACGGCCGTGATCGCGATACGTAACTTCATGCCGAGCAAGCTAAGCCCGCCCCTCCCACCCCGTCCACCACCCCCTCCCACCCGCCGCTCCCCGCTCCCCACTCTCCACTCACCGCTCGGCGGTCCCGGTCTCCGGGGCTCCCGGGTCCCGCGTCCCGGTCCGGGGTCCCCGGTCCCGGCACGCGGGTTCCCCGGTCCACAGCCCCGCGCTGGTCCGGGGCCCCCGTGTCCTGGGGTTCCTGCGTCCTGGGGTTCCCGTGCCCCAGGGCCCGGGGCACGGGTTCCGAGTGCCGGTTCGGGGTCCCGGGTTTCTGCCCCGTGGGCCGGTCTGGTTGGCAGGAGGTCCCCGTGTGTTCGGGGTGCACGGGGACCTCAGGGGGTGGTCAGTCGCCGGACTTCCACGTGGCGATCAGCTTGTCGTAGTCGAGGGTCTCCGGCTTGCCGCGTTCGTCGGCCAGCTTGGGCGCGGGTGCCCCCGGCTGGTCGAGCCACGTCTGGGCGGGCTGCTCAGGGTTGAGCTTGGGGGCGCAGGCGCCGCCGTAGCCGCGCCGTTCCAGCCGGGACAGGATGTCGTCCTGCTGCTTGGCCAGGTTGTCCATGGACTGCTGGGCGGTCGTCTCGCCGGTCACCGCGGTGGCCACGTTCTGCCACCACAGCTGGGCGAGCTTGGGGTAGTCGGGGACGTTGGTGCCGGTCGGGGTCCACTGGACGCGCGCGGGTGAACGGTAGAACTCGATGAGCCCGCCGTACTTGGGGGCGTTCTCGGTGAAGTAGGCGCTGCGGATGTCGGAGTCGCGGATGAAGGTCAGGCCGGTGATGGACTTCTTCAGCGACACCGTCTTGGAGGTGACGAACTGGGCGTACAGCCAGGCGGCGGCGCGCCGTTCAGCGGGAGTGTTCTTGAGCAGGGTCCAGGATCCGGCGTCCTGGTAGCCGAGCTTGTTGCCGTCCTTCCAGTACGCGCCGTGCGGGCTGGGGGCGATGCGCCACTTGGGGGTGCCGTCGGCGTTCACGACGGGCAGGCCCTGCTTGGTCATGTCGGCGGTGAAGGAGGTGTACCAGAAGATCTGCTGGGCGATGTTGCCCTGCGCGGGCACGGGGCCGGACTCGCTGAAGTTCATGCCGGCGGCTTCCTTGGGCGCGAAGCGCTTGAGCCAGTCCACGTACTTGGTGAGGGCGTAGACGGAGGCGGGGCCGTTGGTGTCGCCGCCGCGGGTGACGGAGGAGCCGACGGGGCGGCAGTTCTCGACGCGGATGCCCCAGTCGTCGACGGGCAGGCCGTTCGGGATGCCGGGGTCGCCGTTGCCGGCCATGGACAGCCAGGCGTCGGTGAAGCGCCAGCCGAGCGAGGGGTCCTTGCGGCCGTAGTCCATGTGCCCGAAGACCTTCTTGCCGGCGATCTGCCCGTTCCCATTGACCTTGTTCGTGAAAAAGTCGGCTATATCCTCATAAGCCGCCCAATTCACTGGTACGCCCAGGTCATAGCCGTACGCCGCCTTGAACTGCTTCTTGATCTCCGGATCGGTGAACCAGTCGTACCGGAACCAGTACAGGTTCGCGAACTGCTGGTCGGGTAGCTGGTACACCTTCTTGTCCGGCCCGGTGGTGAAGCTGATCCCGATGAAGTCCTTGAGGTCGAGCGTCGGCGAGGTGACGTTCTTTCCCTCCCCGGCCATGTAGTCCGACAGCGGCACCACGTAGTCGCCGCGGGCGTGCGTCCCGATGAGGTCGGAGTCGTTGACGTAGGCGTCGTAGATGTTCTGGTTGCCCTGGATCTGGGTCTGCAGCTTCTCGACGACGTCGCCCTCCTGGATCAGGTCGTGCTTGATCCTGATCCCGGTGATCTCGGTGAAGGCCTTGGCGAGCTGCCGCGACTCGTACTCGTGCGTGGTGATCGTCTCCGACACCACGTTGATCTCCATCCCACGGTACGGCGCCGCCGCCTTCAAGAACCATTCCATCTCCGCCAGCTGCTGATCCTTGGCCAGCGTCGACGGCGTGAACTCGGTGTCCACCCACCTCTTGGCGGCCGCCCTGCCGTTCTCCTCACGGAAGTCGCTCGACGGCTTGCTCCCGCTGGAGCACCCCGCCAGCAACAGGGCGAGTACGCCCAGCCCGGCCGCGTGCCTCTTGAGTGTGTGCGACATGTCCGACTCCTCTCGCGAGCAAGGGGGCGCAGGTCAACCCCATATCCCGATCACGGCCACGACGACGAGCGCGCACCCGAGCGCGAGCCACATCGACAGGTCCGTGACGGCGATCCACCCGGCGAGCACCACCGCCGCGCTGATCAGTCCGATGTAGAGCCGGTCGCCCCTGTCGGTCTCGATGCGCAGGAAGCCGCGCCGGGCGAGCGGCGGCGACAGGCGCGCCCAGACGGCCATGGCGACCAGCAGCAGGGCCAGTCCGGCGAAGACCAGTGCGGTGGGCGCGGTCCAGACCATCCACTCCAGCACCTGTCACACCCTTCCCAGCGCGAAGCCCTTGGCGATGTAGTTGCGGACGAACCAGATGACGATCGCGCCCGGGATGATCGTCAGCACGCCCGCGGCGGCCAGCAGCCCCCAGTCGATCCCGGCGGCGCTGACGGTGCGGGTCATGGTGGCGGCGATCGGCTTGGCGTTGACCGAGGTGATCGTCCGGGCGATCAGCAGTTCGACCCAGCTGAACATGAAGCAGAAGAACGCGGTCACGCCGATGGCCGAGCGGATCATCGGCAGGAAGATCCGGAAGAAGAAGCGGGGCAGCGAGTAGCCGTCGATGGCCGCGGTCTCGTCGATCTCGCGCGGGATCCCGGACATGAAGCCTTCCAGGATCCACACGGCCAGCGGCACGTTGAACAGCATGTGCGCGATGGCCACCCCGAGATGCGTGTCGAACAACCCCACGCTCTGATAAATCTGGAAAAAGGGGAGAAGGAAGACCGCCGGCGGCGCCATCCGGTTCGTCAGCAGCCAGAAGAACAGGTGCTTGTCCCCTGCGAAGCGGAACCGCGAGAACGCGTACGCCGCCGGCAGCGCCACGATCAGCGAGAACACCGTGTTCAGCGAGGTGTAGACGATCGAGTTGAGATAGCTGGAGTACCACGCGGAGTCCGTGAAGAACGTGACGTAGTTCTCCAGCGTCACGTTCTGCGGAAGCAGCGAGAAGCTCCCGAGGATCTCGTCGTTCGGCCGGATCGACATGCCGAACATCCACAGCAGCGGCAGCATGAGCGTCGCCACGTACAGCCAGAACACGGTCCGCGCCCAGGGCAGCCGTCTCATCTCCCGCTCCTCGTCAGCACGGTGAAGAACACGTAGCAGGCGATCTGCACGATGAGGAAGTAGAGGAGCGAGAACGCCCCCGCGGGCCCCAGGTCGAACTGCCCCACCGCGATCTTCGACAGCAGGATGCTGAGGAAGGAGGTGGCGTTGCCCGGCCCGCCCCCGGTCACCACGAACGGCTCGGTGTAGATCATGAAGCTGTCCATGAACCGCAGCAGGATCGCGATCGTCAGCACCCCGCGCAGCCGCGGCAGCTGCACGTGCCGGAACGTCGCCCAGGCCGAGGCCCCGTCGATCTGCGCCGCCTGGAAGTAGGGGTCGGGGATCGAGCGCAGCCCCGCGTACGCCAGCAGTGCCACCAGCGGCGTCCAGTGCCACACGTCCATGGCCAGCACGGTGACCCACGCGTCGGTGGAGTCGAGCGTGTAGTTGAAGTTGATCCCGAGCACGTTGTTGACGACCCAGCCGCCGAGCCCGATGTCGCCGCGGGCGAAGATCTGCCAGATCGTGCCGACGACGTTCCACGGGATCAGCAGCGGCAGCGCCACCACGACCAGGGCCACCGACACCCACGCCCCGCGCCGCGGCATGCACACCGCGAGCAGCACGCCGAGCGGGATCTCGATGACCAGCACCTGCGCCGAGAACATCAGCGTGCGCAGAAAGGCCGCCCGCACCTCGGGATCGCGGGTGACCGACCTGAACCAGTCCAGCCCCACGAAGATGCGGTCGGTCGGCGTGAAGACGTCCTGCACCGAGAAGTTGACCACCGTCATCAGCGGGATGACCGCGGTGAAGGCCACCGACACCACGACCGGCAGCACCAGCCACCACGCGCGGTTGTTCTTGGGCTTGACGTCCCTGGGAGCCTGCTCTTCCTCGGGTACGGCCGGCGCGACGACCTCACCGGCCACCTGGCTGCCGGCGACCTTGGCCGGAACGTCGCCGGCCGTCATGCGCCGCTCCCTTCGAGTGCCGCGAGGGTGCCGCACCTGATCTGGTCGCGGAACAGGTAGGCCCGCTCGAAGTGCAGGTGCTCGGCGGCGCCGTGCTCGCCGGGATCGGTCTTGGCGACCAGGTCGCCGCCGTCGGCCCGTGCGTGCACGAGGTGGTAGGAGCCCATCCGATCCACGCCGGTGACGCCGGCCCGCAGGCCGGGGGAGCGGGGGAACGGGCTGATCCTGACGAACTCGGGTCGTACGCCGAGCCGTACCGGACCGTCGGGAAGGGCGCCGTCGTCGCCCACGGCGCGCCCGACGAGGGAGGCCCCCACGCGCACGATGCCGCGCTCGACGGCGGCGTCGAGCACGTTCATGCCGGGCGAGCCGATGAAGTGGCCGACGAACTCGTGCGCGGGGGACAGGAACAGCTCGGCGGGCTCGCCGCTCTGTACGATCGCGCCGTCCTTGAGCACGACCACCTCGTCGGCGAAGGTCAGCGCCTCGGTCTGGTCGTGGGTGACGTAGATGAGCGTGTGGCCGGTGTCGCGGTGGATCTCCTTGAGCTTGCTGCGCAGGGTCCACTTCAGCGCGGGGTCGATGACGGTGAGCGGTTCGTCCAGCAGGACGGCGGCCACCTCGGGCCGCACGAGGCCGCGGCCGAGGCTGACGATCTGCTGGCGGCCGGGGTCGAGGCGGCGCGAGCGGCGGCGAAGGTGGTCCTCCAGGCCGAGTAATTGGGCGACCTTGCGTACGCGCTGGTCGACCTCGGCCTTCGGGTACTTGCGGTTGCGCAGCGGGAAGGCGAGGTTGTCGTAGACCGACATCTCCTCATACAGCACCGGGAACTGGAAGACCTGCGCGATGTTGCGGGCCACGGGCGGCAGGCCGGTGACGTCGCGGCCGCCCAGCAGCACCCGGCCCTGGGAGGGGGTGATCAGGCCGGAGATGATGTTGAGCAGCGTGGTCTTGCCGCAGCCGCTCGGGCCGAGCAGCGCGTACGCGCGGCCGTCGGACCAGGTCCAGGTCATGGGGTTGAGCGCGTGGGTGCGGCCGCCGTCGTAGCTGTGGCCGACGCCCTCCAGCGTGATGTCAGCCATGCAGGTCGACCTCCGTGGCGGTGTCGGCCACCAGTTCCCCCGTTCCGGAGAAGATCAGGATGTGCGCGGGATCCACGTAGGCCACCGCGGGCTCGCCGGGCGTGAACAGCTGGGTACCCGGCAGTTGCGCCACCAGGTGGCGTCGCCCGGCCAGCAGCAGGTGCAGGAACGTCGTGCTCCCGGTGACCTCGGCCAGGCGGATCTCGGCGGGGAACTCGACCTGGCCGGGCCGGGTGCGCTCGATCGTCACCTGGTGCGGGCGGATCCCCAGCACCAGGTCCTCGCCGGAGAAGTGTGTCCCGGGCGTGGACAGCGGGACGCCCAGGCACTCCAGGCGGCCCTCGTTCACCACGCCGGGCAGCAGGTTGAGCGGCGGATCGGAGAGGGTGGCCGCCACCGCCAGGGACGGCGGCCGGTCGTACATGCGCGCCACGTCGCCCACGTGCTGGACGCGGCCCTCGCCCAGCACCACCGTCGGGGCCGCGAACATCAGCGCCTCGGCCGGATCGGAGGTGGAGTACACCACGATGCCCGGCGAGTCCTTGAACATCGCCTTCAGGTCGGCGCGTAACTGCTCGCGGAGTTTGTAGTCGAGGTTGGCCAGCGGCTCGTCCAGCAGGAGCACGTCGACCGGGCGGGCCAGCGCGCGGGCGATGGCGGTGCGCTGCTGCTGGCCGCCCGACAGCTCGGCCGGGCGCCGCTCCAGCAGGTCGGCGATGCCCATGAGCTCGGCCACGTCGCGCACCCGGCCGTCCACGTCCTTGCGGGGGAATCCGGCGGCCAGGCGTAAGGGGGAGGCGATGTTCTCGTAGACGGTCAGCGACGGGTAGTTGATGAACCGCTGGTAGACGAAGGCCACGGAGCGTTTGCGCACCGGGACCGAGGTGACGTCCTCGCCGTTGACGACCACGCGGCCGTCGGCCGGGGTGTGCAACCCCGCGATCACCCGCATCAGGGTGGTCTTGCCTGCCGCCAGCGGCCCGATGAGGGTCGTCATGCCGCTGGAGAGTTCTAGGTTGATGTCGTCGAGCCAGACTTCACCGCGTTGCCGTACGCGGACGCCATCGAGTCTCAGCGCCACATTTCCTCCGGCGGTAGGTCGTGGCTGTCCTGAACCAACGTGCTCTTCCATCTAACATCGCCATCAACTCTGCGCAAACAGCACATGTGATTCAGGAAAGAAGTCCTAGTTCGTAACCCACCGCCAGTGCCTCGGCCCGATTTCGGACATCCAGCTTGCTGAACAGGCGTGACTGAATGTTCTCCACGGTCTTGGTGGTGATGGCCAAAGCCTGGGCCGTCTGCCGTACCGAATGGCCCGTCGCTATGGACCGCAGGATCTGCAGCTCGCGGTCGGTGAGCGCCGAGCGCGCCGCCGCGCGCCTGCTCATCTCCGGGTGTACGGCCCGGCCCAGCTCACTGATCGGCACCACCGCGTCCGGCGCCGGAGATGTGATGACCTGGCCGAACGCGGTCTCGGTGACCACGACCACGCGGGCGCCGAGCGCGTGCATGTGGTGCCAGGCGCCGGACTCGTCGATGATCACGGCCACCAGCGGGCGGCGGAGCATGAGCGTGTCGTCCTCGTGCGTCCAGCGGTCGCCGGCCACGAAGACCGGCAGGTGCTGCCGGATCAGGTTCTCCACGACGGCGTCCCGGCAGCTTCCCGGCCCGCCGAAGACGACCGCCAGCGGAACCGTGGCCGGCCGGGCCCCGGACCGGAACAGCAGGCCGAGCCGGGCGGCCAGCGAGACCAGGTTCACCCGGCTGTGCACCTCGGTCTTGGCGAAGATGCGGCGCATGTGGTTCTCGACGGTGGCCGGGGCGATGCCGAGCATCCTGGCCGCCTCCTGCACGCTGTGTCCCGAGGCGGCCAGCGCGAGGACGTCCAGGTCGCGCCGGGTCAGGACCGGCGGGTGGGCGGGGCGGGCGCGTGGTTCGAACGGGCAGCGCCGTACCGCTTCGAGGAGGGCGGCCAGCCCGCGCGAGTAGGGCACCAGCGTCAGTCCCGCGCCCACCGCCCGCACCACGTCGCGCACGTCCATGCTCGCGTAGGTGAGCACGAGGCCGCGGCCGTGTAATCCCGGGATCTTGGCCATCACCTCCTCGAAGTCGTCCGCGACGTCGATCACTGCGACGTCGACGTCGCGGATGCGGCAGAGTCGTTCCAGGTCGGAGAGGTATTGGGTGAGCCCGGACATGCTCAGGCCGGGCTGCCCGGTGAGGGCGGTGGCGAGCGCTTCGCGGAGCAACCGGTTGGCGGAGTGCGCGGCCACGTGGATGGCCATACGCAGAATGTACTCAAAAGAAGCTTTCTTGTCTGTAAACAGCTCTTACCGGAAGTTGTCAGGGTGTCACTGTCCCCGGCTGGCCGGATCGAGCCTGGCGAACCGCAGCAGATCGACCATGGTGAACGTCCCCGGGCTGCGGCTCGGCAGCGTCGGCCGCCAGCCCGGACTGGCCGCGAGGTAGGAGCCGGGGTCCTTCTGCAGCAGGCCGACGAAGACCTCGCCGATCAGCCGGGCGCCGACTCCGGCCAGCTGGATGCCGTCGCCGAGGTCCTGGCCCTCCTTGAGCACGTAGTACCAGAGCGGCGCGTTCGTGCCGAAGCCGAACGGGCCGAGCTCGGAGGTGTCGACGTGCGGGACGCCCATCGTCGTGGCCAGGCGCTGACCGGACGGCAGCGACCAGGTGAGATGCCGCAGCAGGTTGCGGGTGGCCAGCGAGATCGGCGGGTCGCCGCTCGGGATGGAGCGCAGCGGCAGCTGGAAGAGCGGGGTGGAGAGCTGGGTGTCCATGCGCTTGTTCGGGCGTACCTGGCCGTCGCCGAAGTTGAAGAACGTCTGCCAGCCGATGAAGCGCCGCCCGGCCCGCGCGCCGCCCCGCAGGTCCACCGGGTCGGCCTGGCCCTCGGCCACCGGGTCGAAGATGAAGCCGAAGAACGGCTGGCCGCCGTCGCCGGCCAGGTTGGCCCGGTAGGACGGGCGGATCATGCTGTGGCCGAAGCGGTAGGCGATCTGGAACTCCACCGGGATCGACGGCGCGCCGGGCGGCCGGTAGAACTGGCGGCCGAAGCGCAGGATGTGGTCCACGAGCGGCCGGCCGACGATCTGCGGCAGGAACTCGTTCAGGATGATCCACTGGTAGTGCCACAGCACCGTACGGCGGGCCGTCTCGAACAGGGCGTTCTCCGGTGTGCCCTGGGCGCGCAGGCGCTCGGCGACCTTGTTGTGGAAGACGAGAAACGCCGCGTGCAGGCCCGAGATCATCAGGTTCTCGTCGTTGCGCGGGTCGCCGATGATCGCCTGCTGGTCCGGCCGCCTCGGCACGTCCTCGAACAGGCCGCCGCTCTCCACGCGCATCGTGATCCGGTCGGCGTTGAAGAGGTGCGGGCTGGCGGTGGGGCCACCGCCGTACACCGTGTCGAGGTCGAAGGCGGGGGTGCGCAGGTTCGGCGAGGACTCCGGCTGGGTCGGCACGCCCAGCGGCGAGGCGTTGTCGAAGGTCATGTCGTGGTCGAGGAACTGGCCGAAGAACGTGACGCCGGCGGTGTGGAAGGGGTTGTCGCGGTTGTTCGGGCTGAGCTCCGGGTTGGTGATCAGCCGGATCGGGCCCTCGTGCAGCGGGTCCTTGGCGTCCAGGATGCCGCCCAGCTTGCCCATCTCGGTCAGCGCCGCCCGTACCTGGGGCGTCGCCTGGGCGAACGGGGGCAGGTTGAACACCCGGCCGAAGTTGTTGACCAGCGTGCCCTCCTGCTCGGCGCGTGCTGAGGCGGCGATGGCGGCGTCCAGGTCGAGCGCGGCGATGGCCGCGCTCGCCCCGAAACCGCCGAGGAAGGTCCGCCGGGTGACGGCGGACGGGTCCGTGATGGGTGGGGGTAACCATCCTCGACGCATCTTGCTTCCTCCTCTGTACGGGGGGTTCGACGGGAAGCGTCGTCGCGTCGGGAGTGTGAGCTTGGCCGGAAGAGCGGCGCAATGACCCCAGGGGCCACCGGGTTTCCCAAGGGCTTCCCGCCCTCCCAGGGGGTACGCGGGGCCCTGGGGGTGCTCGGCCCTCCCAAGGGGTCTGTGCGCATGACTGGTCGATCCGGATTTGTGGAGTTATGTTCGGTCTCCCCGGATCTCCCCGCAGAGGAGTGGCATGAGATCACGTCTGCTCGCCGTACTCGCCACGCTCACCCTGGTCTTAGCCGGAGGCCTCCACCAGGCCACCGGCGCGACCGCGCTCGCCCCGCCCGACATCCCCCTCGCCAACGTCAAGGCACACCTGACGCAGTTCCAGAGCATCGCCACCAGCAACGGCGGCAACCGCGCCCACGGCCGCCCCGGCTACCTGGCCTCCGCCAACTACGTCAAGGGCCGCCTGGACGCCGCCGGATTCACCACCACGCTGCAGTCGTTCACCTACAACGGCGCCACCGGCTACAACGTCCTCGCCGACTGGCCCGGCGGCGACCCCAACGACATCCTCATGGTCGGCGCCCACCTCGACAGCGTCAGCGCGGGACCCGGCATCAACGACAACGGCTCCGGCAGCGCCGCCATCCTGGAGACCGCGCTGGAGGTCTCCCGGCAAGGGCTGCAGCCGAACAAGCACCTGCGCTTCGCCTGGTGGGGCGCCGAGGAGCTGGGGCTGCGCGGATCGCAGTACTACGTGACGAACCTGGCCGCCACGGAACGGGCCAAGATCAAGGCGTACCTGAACTTCGACATGGTCGGCTCGCCCAACGCCGGCTACTTCGTCTACGACGGCGACAACTCCGACGGCGTCGGCTCCGGCCCCGGCCCCGCCGGGTCGGCCGCTCTCGAGCGCACGCTGCAGGACTACTTCACCTCCGTCGGCGTCCAGACGCGGGGCACCGACTTCGACGGCCGCTCCGACTACGGGCCCTTCATCGCACGCGGCATCGCCGCCGGCGGCACCTTCACCGGAGCCGAGGGCATCAAGTCGAGCGCCCAGGCGCAACTGTGGGGCGGCACCGCCGGGCAGGCCTTCGACGTCTGCTACCACCGCGCCTGCGACACGACCTCGAACATCAACGACACCGCGCTCAACCGCAACGCCGACGCCGTGGCCTACGCCGTGTGGACCATCGCCACCGCCGTACCTCCCGTCGTGGTCTGGGAGGACACCTTCGAGACCGACAAGGGCTGGACCCGCCTGACCGGCAGCGCCACCACCGGCCTGTGGGAGCGCGGCGACCCCGAGGCCACGACCTCCAGCGGCGCCAAGCAGCTCGGCACCACCGTCAGCGGCGTCAACGACCTGGTCACCGGCCGCCTCGCCGGCGCCGCGGCGGGCGACCACGACATCGACGGCGGCGCCACCTCCATCCAGTCACCCGCGGTGACGCTGCCCAGCGGGACGGTGAAGCTGTCCTTCGCCTGGTACCTGGCCCACGGCAGCAACGCCGGCAGCGCCGACTACCTGCGGATCAGGGTCGTCGGCACGACGAGCGGCACGGTCTTCGAACAACTCGCCGCCGCCACGGACCGCGACGGAGCCTGGACCACCTCGACGGTGGACATCTCATCCTTCGCCGGCCAGAGCGTCCGCATCGTGGTCGAAGCCGCCGACGCCGCCACCGCCAGCCTCGTGGAGGCCGGAGTGGACGACGTCAAGATCATCCGCTAGCCGGTACGGCGCCGCCCCACCGCTCCGGGGGCGGCGCCGGGACCTTGCACCGCGGGCATACGATGTTGCCCATGGCGCAAGACGATGGCGAGCTGGACGGTCTCGTACGCAAACGGATCCGCGCCCTGCGCGTGGCGCAGGGCTGGTCGCTGGAGGAACTGGCCACCCGCGCCAATGTCAGCCAGTCCACGCTCTCGCGCATCGAGACCGGACAGCGCCGCCTCGCCCTGGACCAGCTGGTCACCCTCGCCCGCGCCCTGGACACGTCCCTGGACCAGCTGGTGGAGACCGCCTCCGACGACGTCGTCACCAGCCCGATGATCGACGGGGCCCACGGGCTGATGCGCTGGCCGGTCAAGGGCGACCCGGGCATGAGCGTCGTACGCCAGCGCATGACCGACCCGCCGCCGGACAACCCCGCGCGGATGCGCGCGCACCCCGGCCGCGAATGGCTCGTCGTGCTGTCGGGCACCGCGATCCTCATGCTGGGCCACCGCCGCTTCCGGGTCGAGACCAACCAGGCGGCGGAGTTCCCGACCATGCTCCCGCACGCGATCGGCGCCGAGGGCGGTCCCTGCGAGATCCTGGGCATCTTCGACCGCGACGCCCGCCGCGGCCACCAGCGCGACCGCGGCGACTCCTCTGCTTAGGACCGCGCGCCGCTGTTGCTCGCCGAGCAGCCGAACCGCCCATCGTCTTGCCTTCTACGCAACACGTGATGCTCTCCGCGCAAGCCGCTCGTAGGTTGGGTGGCCACGGCCCGCGTTTCGCGGCCGGAGAAGGAGGGAGCCACTCATGACCGATTCCCATCAGCAGGCGCCGCCGGACAGCCCCGAGGCGCTCGCCGGGTACGAAGCCTGGCGCGAGGGACGCTGGGAGGAGGTCGCCGGCCCGAACGGCAAGGCCAAGGTCGTCGCCAACGGCAAAGTGACCGATCACGAAACCCACACCATCCCCGGCATCCCCGGCACGTGGTCCACCAGCGCGACCGGCGCCCTGACCGTGACGGCGAGCGCCCGCGACGGCGTGCGGGTGGGCGGCGAAACCGTCGACGGAACCGCGGAGGTGGCGCCCGGCGGTTCGCTGGAGTTCTCCGGCGGACGCGTCGGCTTCGCCGGGGGCGGCGGCGGATCCTACGGCCTGGTCGTCATGGACCACCAGGCCGTCGAACGCTCCGGCCTCACCGGAATCGACACCTACCCCTATGACCCGGCCTGGGTCTTCGGCGGCGCGTACCGCGAGGCACCCGAGGGCCGCCGCATCGAGGTGGGACGGCTGACGTCGCCGCGCAGCACCGAGGCCATCCGGGCCCCCGTCGACCTCGCCGTGACCATCAACGGCACCGAACACGTGCTGGCCGTCCTCGAAGACATGCCCGGCCAGCGCCTGGTCGTGTTCACCGACGCGACGAACGCCGACACCACACCCGAGATCGGCCGCTGGCTGGACCTGCCGCTCCTGGAACCGGGCAGCGAACTCACCGTCGACTTCAACAGGGCGACGCTCTCCCACCACCACCTGCAGCCGTCCGTCTTCGTCTGCCCCCTGTCACCTCCCGGCAACCACCTGCCGATGCGCGTCGAAGCGGGCGAACGCGCCCTGGTCTACGACAAGTCCGGCCGGAACCGACCCACCGCACGCACGGAAAGCGAGACATCACCATGAGCCAGGACCTCAAGGACAAGGCCATCACCTACCTGCGCAGCCTGGAGAAGGCCGACTGGGACACCGCCCGCGCCCTGTGCGCGCGGACGGCCACCGTCTGGCACAACGACGGCAAGGGCGAGTCGGGCATCGAGGAGAACATCGAGGGGATGAAGGGGCAGATCCACACCATCGAGTCGATGCGCTACGACATCACCCGCCAGCTCTCCCAGCCCGGAGAAGTCCTTCAGCAGCACGTCGTGCACGTGGCCGCCAAGAACGGCGTACGCGGCGAGGTACACGCCGCGGTGTACTTCCGCTTCGACGACCAGGGGCTGATCACCCGCATCGAGGAGTACGCGAACTTCATCCCCGCCGACTGAGACGCCCCCCAGCGCTCACCCCCGCCGACTGAGACGGCCCGGCTCTCACCACGCGCCGTCCGGCCTCACATCCGGGCCTTCAGCACGTCCACCTCGCAGCCCGGCGAGGACGGGTCGAAACCGTGCTCGATCAGCCAGCGGATCGCCCGCAGGCTCCGCAACGACCACCACCCGCGGATCACGTCGAGGTCGACGTCGGTGCCGTAGCCGGCGAGGAGGTCACCGAGACGCTCCTCGTGTCCGAGCGTCAAGCTGGCCAGGTCGTACAGGGCGTCGCCCTGGCTCGCCTCGGACCAGTCGAGCACGCCGGTGACCTCGTCACCCTCGACGAACACGTGGGTGATCTGCAGGTCGCCGTGCGCGAACACCGGCGTCCACGGCCGGAGCGCGGCCTCGGCGACCTGGCGGTTGCGGGTGACCAGGTCGGTGGGAAGGACACCGTTCGCGACGAGCCACTCGCACTCGCCGTCGAGGTGCGCGGCGATCTCATCGAGGCTCCGGCCGGGCCACGGCGGCAGCGGCGCCTCGTGCAGCTTCCGTACGGCGGCGCCCGCCGCGGCCCACGCCGCCGGTGACGCGGCCGACGGCTCGCCGAGGCGGCCGAGCGCGGCGCCGGGGAGGGCGGCGAGCGCGAGCACGGGCGGCCTGCGCCACAGGACCTCCGGAGTCGGGACCGGCGCCATGGCCATCGCCTGGATCTCGACCTCGGTGCGCGTCTGATCAGCGTCGATCTTCAGGAACACTTCACCGACGCGCAGGGTCGCGCGCTCGCTATGGGCGACAACGACCTCGACCTCTTCCACGTCGACCTCTTCCACGTCGGCCATTGTCGCGGGGATGACCAAGAATGTCGCCAGAATTTCCCGCACGCCCGCGCCTGCGACCGCACGGCTGTGCGGCCGTCCGCCGCGCACGATCAAGGCACCCGAGGTTTGTAAGGGAACCTTCGACCAGAGATAGGCGCTGACCGGACAAGGTGGGAGCTTCCGCTCGACCGTGGGGACAGCCTCGCCCCCGCCCCCGAAGGGTGCGGAAGGCAAGACTGTGCTGGTGGACGATACTGGGATTGAACCAGTGACCTCTTCCGTGTCAGGGAAGCGCTCTCCCGCTGAGCTAATCGTCCGGGTATTCAACTAGAGGTGGAGACGGGATTTGAACCCGTGTGGACGGCTTTGCAGGCCGCTGCCTCGCCTCTCGGCCACTCCACCGAGCGAGGCCCCAACTTGCGGCCTCTCCGAGCGGAAGACGGGATTCGAACCCGCGACCCTCACCTTGGCAAGGTGATGCTCTACCACTGAGCCACTTCCGCGTCCGCCGCTGCTCGCGGCGACACAGCAACTCTAGCGGGTTTTTGGAGTGGATGCTCACTTGCGCAGCTGACGGGCCACGCTGCGTTCGGTCGCCGGGAGGCTGAGGAAGATCTCCAGGATGCGGGTGAGGCGGTGGACCTCGATCCGGTGGAAGGCCGGGCCGTCGGCTCTGGCCAGCATCAGCGTGAGGGCCAGCGGCGGGAGCGGGGCGTGGATGAGGTGCAGGCCGGTTTCCAGGGTGGTCGCCACGGGTCGGGGCGGGTTCTCGGGCGGGAGGATGATCTCCTGGGGGGCGCGCCAGCTGGAGTAGACGGTCGCCTCGGAGGTGGCCGCGGCGGCCCAGTCGGCGCTGAACAGCACCGGCAGCGAGTCGATGAGCGTGGTCAGCGCGCGCTCGCCGGCGGTGGTGATGTACTTGAGGATCTCCAGCTCGGGGTAGGTGCCGGCGGCTTCGCGGGTGGCCCAGATCGCCTCGACGCGTACACCCTGGACGGTCAGCAAGCCCTTGGCCAGCGTCTCCTTGGGGGTGCCGTCCGGGCAGAAGACGGTGATGTCGTCCACGGCCCGCCCGCCGCCGCGCTCCAGGACGGTCAGCTGCGTGATGTCGGCTCCGGCCACGCCCAGCACCCGGGTGACCTGACCGAGCGAACCCGGCCGGTCGGGCAGCGTGAGCCGTAGTCGAAGCAGCATCGGTCGCCTCCCCATCGATCGCAGCTCACAGCGTATCGGCGATGGTCGTTCAGGGTGCTGTCATCACGAATCTGCGCGACTTTCTGGTACGGCACGCACCTCCGGATACCGGCCATTCCCCCACGAGATGAACCGCCACGCCCCCCGGGAACGTCGTGGTGCGTGAAGGCGGTGGTGAGGAGTGAGGATGACCCCCAGAGGCGCACTGGCCGCGCTGGCCCTGCTCACGGCAGCCTGCGGCGCGAGCCCCACGACGGGCGCGGGTCCTGCGACGGGTGCTGGTCCCGCCAGCGGCGCAGGACCGTCCCCGTCGGGTTCGGTCGCTTCGCCGTCCACCGCCGAGTACGCCTGCCACGACCACAAGGTGCCGCTCAGCGTACTCACGGAGGGCAGGCCCGCGACCGGGCTCGGTCCCGACGGGCTGGCGGCGCTCAAGGGGGAGGAGGTGCGGCGCCCGCCCGACCTGGAGCGGTGGCGCATCGTGGAGGAAGGGCCGGAGCGCGTGGCCCTGATCGCCGGCCGCGACGAGGACGGCCGCCGGATGCCGGGGGGTGAGTACCGCTTCCTGGCCGTCGAGCGGTTCGGCCCGCGGCAGGCGGACGGGCGGCGGGGCTGGCACATGCGCTCGTCCGGCCGGTGCGACCTGCGGCGTGAGCTGGGCGGCGGCCTGGGTTCCGCCGAGCTGGCCCTGGAGTCGGTGTCGGGGAGCACCGTACGGCTGAAGGTCACCGAGATCGCCTGCGCGAGCGGCCGGTCCGCGCGGGGGCGGATCGAGGTGGCCGGCCTGGAGGAGAACGACCGGGAGGTCCGGCTGCTGATCGGCGTGTCCCGAGCGCCGGGCCGGGCGCAGACCTGCCAGGGCAACCCGCGCACGCCGTTCACGGTCGAGCTGTCCGCGCCGCTGGGCGATCGTGGGCTGCTGGACGCCGCGATCCACCCCGTCAGACAGATCCGCTGAAGATCCGGCGGATCCGGTGAAGGTCGGGCGGATCCACTGAAACTCAGGCGGGTTCGGTGATGGCCAGGCGGTCGGCGGCCCACAGGACGGCGGCGTCGTAGTCCACGGTGCCGAGGACGCGCAGGCCGCCGGGGCCCGGGTTCTCCACGAGGTCGGCCAGTGACGGGGTGGCGACCACGCTGACGTAGCCGACGCACCACTCGGCGATCTCGGCCTCGCGCTCCGACCAGAACGTGTGGATGATCTCCAGCGCCCCCTTCTCGGGCGCCTGGCGTTCGCGCTGGTCGACGACGACGGCGAAGCGGCGGTTCTCGGCCTTGGCGCGGGCGAGCACGTCGAGCATGCCGGCGTTGAGGTGGTCGGCTTCCGCGACGGTGAGGCGGCCGTTCTGGGAGGCGGTGACCAGAGGCCATCGGCCGAGGTCGACGAGGTTGCCCATGGGCATGGCTCCTTCAGTGACATAAGACTGCAAAACCGGTCAAACCTATCGCATAACGAGGATGTGGTATTAGGTGAGGCTAACCTAAATTACAACAGTGGAGGAAGAGCATGAGGCCACGCGTCCCCGCCCGCCCGGCCCACGGCACGGTCTACGCCGAGGCCGCGGGCGTGTGCTTCGCATACGGCCGTGAGCAGGTGCTGCGCGGCGCCGACCTGGCCGTGTCCGCCGGGGAGGTGCTGGCGCTCGTGGGGCCCAACGGCTCCGGCAAGTCCACGCTGCTGTCCGTGCTGGCGGGGGACGTGCGGCCGCGGGCGGGAGCCGTACACCTGGATGGGCGGCCGGTGGCCGCCTGGACGGCGCGTGAGCTGGCGCTACGGCGGGCGGTGCTTCCCCAGCGGCTCGATCTGGCCTTCCCGTTCACCGTCGAGGAGGTCGTGGGCATGGGACGGGCGCCGTGGGCGCGTACGCCGCGGGAGGAGCTGGACGCGGAGGTCGTCGAGGCCGAACTGGAGCGGACCGATGTCGCGCGGTTCAGGACGCGCGCCTTCCAGGAGTTGTCGGGCGGCGAGCGGGCGCGGGTGGGGCTGGCGCGGGTGCTGGCGCAGCGCACGCCGATGCTGCTGCTCGACGAACCCACCGCAGCCCTGGACATCCGCCACCAGGAGGCGGTGCTCGGGCTGGCCGGGGAGCGGGCGCGCGCGGGTGACGCCGTCGTCGTGGTGCTGCACGACCTCGCGCTCGCCGCGGCCCACGCCGACCGGGTGGCCGTGCTGTCGGAAGGAGTCGTGCGGGCGTGCGGGACGCCCGCACAGGTCCTCGGCGAGGAACTGCTCAGCAGCGTGTACGGCCACGCGGTCGAGGTGCTGCCCCACCCGCGCACGGGGGTGCCGCTGGTCGTGGCCAGGCGCTGAGTTTCCGTCAGAGGGGGAAAGTCGGCTACAACTGAACGGGTGAAGATTGGGCCGATAGGGGTGTGGCCGCCGGTCGTGCTGGCACCGATGGCGGGGATCACGAACGCGCCGTTCCGCGTGCTCTGCCGTGAGCAGGGCGCGGGGTTGTTCGTGTGCGAGATGATCACCACGCGGGCGCTGGTGGAGCGCAACCCCAAGACGCTCAGGATGATCAGGTTCGCCGACGAGGAGCGGCCGCGCAGCATCCAGCTCTACGGCGTCGACCCCGAGACAGTCGGGCGCGCGGTCAAGATGATCGCCGAGGAGGACCTGGCCGACCACGTCGACCTCAACTTCGGCTGCCCGGTGCCCAAGGTGACCAGGCGCGGGGGCGGGTCCGCGCTGCCGTACAAGCGCAATCTGCTGCGGCGGATCCTGCGCGAGGCGGTGCGCAACGCGGGCCCGCTGCCCGTCACCATGAAGATGCGCAAGGGCATCGACGACGACCACCTCACCTATCTCGACGCCGGGCGCATCGCGGTCGAGGCGGGCGTCGCGGCGATCGCGCTGCACGCGCGCACCGCCAAGCAGCATTACGGCGGGCAGGCCGACTGGGCGGCGATCGCGCGGCTCAAGGAGGCGGTGCCCGAGGTGCCGGTGCTCGGCAACGGCGACATCTGGAGCGCCGACGACGCGCTGCGCATGGTCGCCGAGACCGGCTGCGACGGCGTCGTGGTGGGGCGGGGCTGCCTCGGGCGGCCGTGGTTGTTCCGCGATCTGGAGAACGCCTTTAACGGCGATCCGTCGCGCGTGCGGCCGTCCCTGGGCGAGGTCGCCGATGTCATGGAACGGCATGCCGAAGGGCTGTCCGCCTGCTTCGACACCGAGCGGTACGCGGTGGCCGACTTCCGCAAGCACGTCGGCTGGTACCTCAAGGGCTTCACCGTCGGCTCCGAGCTGCGCCGCGCGATGACCACGGCCGAGTCGCTGGAGGAGCTGCGTACGGCCCTGGCCGAGCTCGACCGCGACCAGCCGTGGCCGCCCAACACCGACACCCCGCGCGGCAAGTCGGGCGAGCGGGACCGGGTGCACCTGCCGGACGGCTGGCTGGACGATCCGTGGGACAGCCATGTGCCCGCCGACGCCGAGTCGGACATCTCCGGCGGTTAGGGCAGCCAGCCCGCTTCGGTGGCGATCTTGACGGCGTCCACGCGGTTGCGGGCGTTGAGCTTCATGACGATGGCCGTCAGGTAGTTGCGCACGGTGCCCACCGACAGCCCGAGCCCCGCCGCGATCTCCGGGGCCTCGGCGCCGTCGGCGGCGAAGCGCAGCACCTCCAGCTCGCGCGGCGACAGCGGGTTGTCGCCCGCGTCCCAGGCGGTCAGCGCGACCTGCGGGTCGACCACGCGCCGCCCCGATGACACCTCGCGTACCGCCTCGGCCAGCCGCGCGGACGGCGAGTCCTTCAGCAGGAAGCCGGAGACCGACGCCGACAGCGCCCTGCGCACGGTGCCGGGACGGCTGAGGCCGGTCAGGATGAGCGTCTTGCAGGAGGGCAGCTCCTCGTGCAGGAGCTGGGCGGCGGTGAGGCCGTCGATCGCGGGCAGGTCGATGTCGATGATCGCCACGTCGGGGCGATGCCGCAGCGCCAGCGGGAGGATCATGTCCCCGCGCTCGGCCTGGGCCACGACGGTGAGGTCGGCCTCGAGCTCGATCAACGCCGCGAGGGCGCCGCGCACCATGCGGACGTCCTCCGCGATCAGGATCTTCAGAACGCGCACTGACCCATCCGAACAGCAGATTGTCTGGTTCGGCCGGCCCCTCTCGCGTGCCCGTGCCCGTGGGCGTGGCCTGACCCTGATCGTAAGTCGTCGCGACAGGACCGTCTAGGCGCCGCCGGGCACCTCCGCGACCACCACGAACCACCCCTCCTCACCGGGGCCGGCGGTGAGGCTGCCACCGAGGCCCTCCACGCGAGTACGCAGGTTCGGCAGCCCGGTACCGCCCGGCCGGGGCAGCGTGCCCGGTTCCACGCCGTTGTTGGCGACCCGCAGCCGCACCACGCCCTCGCCCTCCGCCGCCTCGATCACGCAGCGCGTGGCCTTGCTGTGGCGCAGCACGTTCGTGGTGGCCTCGCGTAAGACGATCCCGAGCACGGTCTCCACGTACGGCGGCAGCGGCCCGCAGGCCAGATCGAGCGTGGCCTCGATGTCGGCCGAGGTCAGCGTGGACAGCGACGACTCGCCCTCGGCGGCCAGCGACATCGCGTGCGAACCGCTGGCCGCGCCGCCCACGTCGATCAGCGCCTGCCTGGCGATGTCCAGCGACTCCTCGGCCTCGGCGCGGGCGCGTCCGGGGGAGCCGGGCAGCAGCCGGTAGGTCAGCTCGGTCTTGAGCGTGATCGCGGACAGGTTGTAGCCGAGCAGGTCGTGCAGGTCGCGGGCCACGCGCAGCCGTTCGCGCACGACGGCCATCCTGGCCAGCGAGCCGCGGGCCGCGTGGATCTCGAAGACGAGCGCCTGCAGGGACGTGATGCCGTACACGACCAGGCCGGTGAGCAGGGTGAACACGGCCGCGTAGACGATCGAGACGGGTGCCAGGCCGGCCGCCGCCGTGGCCGCGGCGATGCTGGCGGCGACGGCGGCGTACAGGGCCCAGCGCAGCGGGCCGGGCACCCACAGCAGGATCGAACCGGCCAGGAAGCCCGCCATCGCGCCCCATCGCTGACCGGCCCAGAGCAGCGGCAGGTAGGTGGCGGCGGCCTGGACCGACAGCGTGAGGGCGCGGACGCGGGGCGGCCAGCGGCGGGCCAGGTCGGAGGAGTGCGCGAGCTGCAGGGCCGAGATGACCGCGAAGCAGATCGCCGCCGCTGCCAGGCCCGCGCCGCCGAGTCCCTCCGAGACCGAGAACAGCATGGTCACACCGGCGTAGGCGGCCAGGACCACGACGGTCATGACGACCGCGGTGCGCGGGGCCCAGGGTGTGGGCGGGGCCGCCGGGCGGCGGGGCGGGGCCGTACCGGAGATCTCGACCGGGGTCTGGCCGGACGGCGGGGCGGCGTCCGCGCTCGCGAGCGGCACCCGCGCGGTGAGCAGGAAGCGGCCGTCGGCGTCGTGCACCGCGGACAGGGTTCCGCCCACCGCCTCCACCCGCAGCCGCAGGCTCTCCAGCGCGGTGCCCGAGCCGGCCGCGGCGCCCCTGACGCCGTCGTTGACCACGCTGAGCAGCACCGAGCCGTCCGCCGCGCGCGCCTCGATCCGGCACGAGCGGGCGTCGCTGTGGCGCAGCACGTTGGTGGCCGCCTCGCGCAGCACGATCGCCAGCACGGTGTCGGCCTCGCCGGGCAGCGGGCCGTCCGGGAGCACGGCCCGGGTGTCGATCCCGGCCGAGACCAGCGTGGACAGCGCCGTCTCCGCCTCGGCGGCCAGCGACATCCGCCGGTAGCCCCAGGCCGCCGCCCGTACGTCGGCGAGCGCCTGACGGGCGGTCTGCAGGGCCTCGCCCACCTCCTCCCTGGCCCGGTCGGGGGGGGGCGGGGGGCGCCGGGGGGGCCCCCCCCGGC